>DATAOR010000049.1:0-2559 GCA_036265635.1 Gemmatimonadales bacterium | reverse complement strand
GCGTTGGCCAGCTTCTGCATCAGGATGGTCTTGCCGGCCTTGGGCGGCGCCACGATCAGGGCGCGCTGGCCCTTGCCGAGCGGGGCCAGCAGGTCCACCACCCGCATGCTCAGGTCGCCGTTCTTCCGCTCCAGCCGGATGCGCGCGTCGGGATAGCGCGGGCGGAGGTTGTCGAAGGCGATCCGGTGCTTGGTCTTCTCCGGCTCCTCGAAGTTGACCTGCTCCACCTTGAGCAGCGCCAGGTAGCGCTCGCCCTCCTTGGGAGGACGGACCTGACCCATCACCGTGTCGCCGGTGCGGAGATCGAACCGCTTGATCTGGCTGGGCGAGACGTAGATGTCGTCCGGACCGTAGAGGTAATTCCAGTCCTGGCTCCGGAGGAAGCCGTAGCCCTCGGGTAGAATTTCCAGCACGCCCTCGCCCCGGATGACGGTGTCCGAGTCGAGCAGCGACTGCTCGATGCGGAAGATGAGATCCTGTTTCCGGAGGCCGGAGTAGTTCGAGATGTTCAGCTGTTCCGCCAGCGTGTGCAGCTCCGCCACCGACTTCTGCTTCAGCTCAGCGATGTCCACGGACGAGACTCCAGAGGGGGGTGGCCGGCCGGCGATGCGGCAGGCGGTAGGAAAGCACGAGCGTCAGAACCCTGATCAGGCTGGACGGAGTATGAATGATGTGGCCGAGATGTATGAATGGGGCCCCGACTGCGGAGCGTGCGGCGCCTGGACTGTGTGACGGGGAGTGTCCTGCTGACCCGAGAAGCATCTCAAACTAGATCAGGTCCTGACGCTCGTCAAGAGGGCCCGGCCGCATTGCATAACTTGCAGTCCTGTACGATCTTTGGACACCACCGCACCCCTCGGAGGCACCCGATGACGGCCCGACCGTACCGTCCCGGCCCCCTGGCCGGCCCGGACCCCGTCGTCCACGAGCTGGCCCCGCTCCGGCTGGCCGACCAGCTCATTGGGGTCCACCTCCTGCTCCGCCGCGACGAGGCCGGCACCTGGCGAGCCCGGCTCCGCTACATCGACGCTACGCTCGAGGCCCGGGAAACCGCCGAGATTTTCTGCGGCGGCTCCGAGCCCGAGCTCTGGGAGTCGGTCCGCAGCCTGCCGCAGCATCACCTGCGGGCGCTGTATCTGTCGCTCGGCTGACCCGATGTCCGATACGGACCGCCTGAGCAGGTTGCGGCACGACTTGTCCAACCCGCTGTCCGCGCTGCTGGCCGAAACCCAACTCCTGCTGCTCAACGAGGCCCAGATCGATCCGGCCACGGTCACCAGTCTGAGGGAGATCGAAGCGCTGGCGATCCGGATGCGGACGATGTTGCGCGAGATCTGACGCCGTTGGCCAGGTAGAGCGCCAGCAGGATCAGGCTGGCCGCGCTGGCCCCGATCCGCACCGCCACCCCGTAGCCCCCCGCCGAGACGAATCCCTCGATCAGCCCGGCCACCACCAGCAGCACCGCCGTGGCGCCGACCATCCGGATGGCCACGCGTCCACTGACCACCAGCGCATCCGCCCGGCTGAGCCGGCCCGGCGCCACCACGGTCCGGCCGAGCAGGAACCCGGCGGCGCCCGCGACCCAGATCGCGAACAGCTCCAGCCCGCCGTGGCCCAGGATGAAGCTCAGCAGGTAGTCGAGCAGGCCGACGTTGGCGAAGTGCGAGGCGAAGGCGCCGATGGCGAGTCCATTGAAGGCCAGCAGCACGAGCGAGCCCACGCCGAGGAAGATCCCGCCGGCAAAGCAGGCGATCGCGACCCGCACGTTGTTCGAGATGATGCCCGACGCCATCAGCGGGCGGTCCTCCGGCGCCACGTCCACGTAACCCTGGCCGGCCGCCCGCCGAGCGGTGCCGGCCTCGGCCCGGCGGAGCATCACGTCCGGCAACAGCTCGGCGGCCAGGTCGGGCTGGCGATGGAGCACCGCGAACCCGGCACCGGCCGGCACGATGAACGCCAGGAACGCCACCAGGACATAGCGCCGGGCCTCGACGACGGCAGCCGGGCACTCCCGGGCAAGGACGGTCCACAGCCGGCGCCCCGCGCGCCGCTCGTCGCGGTAGAACGCGTTGTGGCCGGCCGCGGCCAGACGCTCCAGCCGGGCCAGGACGGCCGGATCGGCCCGGTAGGTGCGTGCCCGGGCGAGGTCCGCGGCCACTTCCCGGTACCGGGCGGCAAAGTCGGGCAGCTCCGCCGAGGCGAAGCTGTCCAGGCCGGTCTTCGCGGCCCGCTCCGCCAACCGCTCGAACTCGTCCCAGCGGGGTCGCTTCCGGGCCGCCAGGCGGGCGCCCGCGCTCGATCCCGATCGGATCCCCAGCCCGGCCTGGCGGCGGGCCAGCTCCTCGCCGTACAGCCCGAGCAGCTGGTCGACCGCGCTCCGACCGGACGCCGCGACCGCACCCGCCAATCGGCCGGACAGGCTGTTGGCCAGCCGGGTCCGGGCGGCTGGATCCAGCTGGGCCTGGCGCTCGGCGAACTGGGCCAGCAGCCGGAACTCCTCGTCGGTGAGGACGGGCGCGGTGGGGAGCTCGACCGGTTCGGCGACCGGGTCCGTCGGTG
>DATAOR010000048.1:0-4578 GCA_036265635.1 Gemmatimonadales bacterium | reverse complement strand
CGTACCTTGTTGGATCAGGAGTTCGAGGCCTACTTGGCCCAGGGACAGCCGTTTCGGGTATCGGGCTAGGCGGCCTGCCCGCGCTTTCAGCCGGCCAGGCGGCCGGCCGCGAAGAACCTATCCTTACCGCGAAAACCCTCTCCTTGCCTCGAGGCGATCGATGGCTCGGAGACATCGCTGAGTAACCCTGGACTGCCACGAACCTCCGTCCACCAACGCGGCCACTACACATGCCCAAAGCCAAAGAGATTACCGCGAAGCAACGTGACGGCCTGCTAGGAATCCTGAAAGCCCGCTTCGACGCGCACCTGCACCGTCATGCCGGGCTCGAATGGGCTGCCGTCCAGGCCCGGCTCACCGCCCACAGCGACAAGCTGTGGTCCCTAAACGAGATGGAGCTCTCCGGCGGGGAGCCGGACGTGATTGGGCGGGGAGAGAAGACCGAGGCGTACCTGTTTGCCGACTGTTCAGCCCAGAGCCCCAAGGGACGCCGAAGCGTCTGCTACGATCGCGAGGCGCTCGAGGCACGGAAGGAGCACAAGCCGAAGGCCAGCGCCGTCGAGCTGGCCGCGGCGATGGGCGCCGCCCTCCTCACCGAGGAAGAGTATCGCGGGCTCCAGGCGCTTGGCGAGTTCGATACCACAACCTCCAGCTGGGTGCACACACCCGCCAGAATCCGGCAGCTGGGCGGTGCGCTCTTCTGCGATCGCCGCTACGATACGGTCTTCGTGTACCATAACGGGGCCGAGTCGTACTACGCGGCCCGGGGATTCCGCTGCTCGCTCAGGGTTTAGCTGCTCGATCAGGGCCTAGCTGCTCGATCAGGGCCTAGCTGCTCGATCAAGGTCTAGAGGAGGTTTCCTGACGCCGCGTGATTGTCGCCCCATCCTGCTCGGGCTCCTGGGAAGCGTTGCGGTGGGCGGCGCCGCCCAAGGCCAAGCCCCGCCGCCTCCACCGGTCGAGTCTCCCGCAGTCGAGGTCGTCACCCGCGAGTTTGCGTTCGTGCTGCCCGATACGCTGGCCGCGGGCCTCACCACGTTTCGCCTGCGCAACGAAGGCCGGCAACCGCATCATCTCATGCTGTACCGGCTGGAGCCGGGCAAGAGCCTGGCCGACGTCTCCCGAGCGCTCCACGCCGGCGGAACCCATCCCGGCTGGATGCATGCGGTGGGCGGGCCGAACGCGGTGCCGCAGGGGGGCCAGGCTGTCGGGACCGTGCTGCTCGAGCCCGGCCACTATGTGGCCTTCTGTCATGTGAAAGGCCCGGATCAGGTGATCCATTTTGCCAAGGGCATGATGAAGGAGCTGGTCGTGACGGCGCCCGGCGGTCCCGCCGTCGCCTGGCCGGAGGCCGACCTGACGGTCACGTTACGCGAGTACACGTTCACGTGGTCGCGTCCGCCGAGCCGCGGGTGGCACCGCGTCGCGGTCCGCAATCTCGGCCGGCAGCGCCACGAGGTAATTCTGTCCCGGCTCCGGCCGGGCAAGAGCTCGCGGGATTTCATCCGGTGGATGAATACGCAGAACGGCCCACCGCCAGTGGTGCCGTGGGGCGGCGCCACCGATCTGCCGGCCGGTGGCTCCATGCTGATCGACGTCTACTTCGAGCCGGGCAGCTACAGCACGGTCTGCCGCGTGCGCGATGCGGAGAACGGGCGTCCCCACGACGAGCACGGGATGTACGGGCAGTTCCGCGTGCCCTAGGGTCTTGAGGGAGCGCTGAGGCGCATCTCGTTGGAGGGACATCAGAGTACATTCTCGGGACAAGCCAGGCGGTACCCCCGCCGGCATCACGCAGGCCCCGAGTCCGCCCCGCTCTGGGAGGGCCGATCCATGCTGTTGCCCGAGCTTCTGCTGCACGAGCTGCTGTCGGTCGTGCTTGCCGTTTCCCCGCTGCCATCTGCGCCCCGCCCCACCCCGCCGCCGCCCACCGATCGAGTCACCATCCTCTACGATGCGTTCGGGGGCCGCCGCGGGCTCACCCGCGACTGGGGCTTTGCGGCTCTGATCGAATACGGCGGCAAGCGCATTCTGTTCGACACCGGCAACAATGCCGACATCTTCGTCCGCAACGTCCGGGCCCTCGCCGTGGACCTCCGGCGGCTCGACTTCGTCGTCGTCTCCCACCGCCACGGCGACCACACGGCGGGGCTCAACTACCTCCTCCGGGTGAATCCCCACGTGAAGATCTACGCGCCGAAGGAGGGCTTCGGCGTGTTCGGCGCGGCGCTGCCCGGGACGTTCTACCGCCGGGACTCCACCCTGCCGGATTCGATGCGCTACTTCGAGGCCGCCGCGCCGGACCAGCTCCGGTTCGGCACACCCTGGCCGGAGGCGAACTTCACCTGGGTGGACAGCCTCACCGAGGTGGCCCCGGGCGTGGCGATCATCTCGACCGTCTCGAAGAACCCGGGCACCCTGGAGCTGCACGAGCTCTCGCTGGCCATTCGGACCCCCGCCGGCCTGGTGTTGATAGTGGGCTGCTCTCACCCGGGGATCGAGACGATCCTGGAGGCCGCCCGCCCGTGGAGCGACCACGTGCACCTGATCTTCGGCGGTCTGCACCTGGTGACCAGCCCGGACACCACGGTCACCCGAGTGGCCGCGGCCCTGCACGACCGATGGCGGGTGGATCAGATCGCCCCCGGCCACTGCACCGGCGAACCGGCGTTCGCGGCGCTGCAACGGCTGTTCGGCGCGCACTACGTCTATGCCGGCCTGGGAACCACGACGGCGCTGCCCTGACTCCGGCGCCCGCGCGTCCCGGCGCGGGTCAGGGCCCCTCCCCGGCTGCCCGGGCCGCGCCGTGGAGGCTGTTCCATCGGTTGGGATACCGCGCGAGGGAGCGGCGATACGCCGCCAGGGCCTCCGCGGGGCGATGCTGCTCGAGCAGGAGGTCGCCCAGCAGCTCCTCGGCCGGCATCGTCGGGGCGGGGGTGACCGCGGGCTTGGGGGTGGCGGCCTCTAGCGCCGCCGCCTGCCGGAGCAGGGCGACCGCGGAATCACGCTTCCCTTCCGACTGCGCCAGCCACCCCGCTACGCCCAATCGCAGGATCCCGATCTGCCGGGCGAACAGATCCTCGCCCGAGCGGCCGGCCGAGGCCTCGAGCTCGGCCAGCCGGGCGTGCGCGGCCCGGGTGTCGGCGACCGCGCCCTCGTGCGCCGCGCCGAGGCCGCGGGCGAACCAGGTGACCGCTTCGGCCCACTGGAACTCGTCCCAATCCAGGGCGGGGGGATCGCGCGGCACCAGCGCGCGGGCCTCGCCCCAGGCGTGCCGCTCGAGCGCGTAGCGCGCGGCGGTGGAGGCGAGGTGGAAGGCGGTCTTGAAGGTCGGCTGCAGCCGCTCGGTGCGCTGGAGCCGCTCGATCGCCGCCCGCGCGCTGTCGTCGGCACCGAGCTGGAGGTCGGCGTATACCAGGTACTCGATCGCGTGGGCGAACTCGTCCCAGACCAGCCTGGCGTCGCCGACCGGATGGGCCAGCGCCGCGGCGGCCGCGCGCTCATTGCCGTCCACCACCAGCCGCCATTCGCCCAGGCGGGTGTAGATGTGGGTCGGCATGTGGAGCGCGTGCGGGTTGTGCGGCGCGATCCGGGCGTAGCGGCGGATGAGGGCGGGCGAATCGTGCTCGCGCCCGGGCACGTCGTCGGCATGGATGAGGTAGTGCATGGCGCCGGGGTGATCGGGGTTCCGGCGGTAGGCGTCGAGCAGGAGGGTGGCCGCGCGGTCGGACCAGACGTGGGTCGTGTCGCCTGGCGGGGCCACGGCCAGATCCGCGAGCGCCAGCCACACCGACCCCTCGAGGTTGCGCGGGTCCGCCTTATGGACCTGCTCCATCGCCACCTGCCAGCGACGGATGCGGTCCCAGTAGGCCACCGAGTCACCGTCGAAGAACGCGTGCCCCGCCGCGAGCCAGCGGTGCTCGCGCGCCGTAATCCGTCCGGCCGCATCGGCCAGGGCGAGCTCGTGGCGGCCACGGCGCAGGTCGTCCGGGCTCGGCCTGGTGGGCCAGAGCGGCTGGAACAGCGTCATGGCGACGCCCCAGTGCGCCATGGCGCAGGCCGGGTCGCGCGCGGCCGTCTGCTCGAAGCCGGCGCGGGCCTCGGGGTAGGTCATGTGATGGAGCAGCGCGAGCGCGTGGTCGAAGCCCGCCTGCGCCCGGGGGGAGCAGGAGATGGTGAAATGGACGCGCCCAAGCCGCTCGGCGTCGGGTGTCTGGGCGACGGCGTCGGGTGTCTGGGCGACGGCGTGGGGGGTCTGGGCGGCGGCGTGGACGGCAGTCAGCCAACCTGCCTGAAGGAGGAAGCCGGCCGCCCGACCAGGTCGACTCATCAGGGGCTCCCGTTGGAAGGGCGGTCCGGACAGCATAGAGGCCCGGGCCACACGCGGCTCGGACCTCTATAGATGCCTCGGGTGCGGCAGGGCCGCTATGACCAGTTGGGCTGGCTCGGATCCGTCGTGACCGCGGGCTCAGCCGATCCGGGAGTCCGGCTCGAGGTCTGACGGTTACGCCACCATCTGAGGGCGAGCATGCCAGCCCCCGCCAGGGCAGCGTTCCGGAGATTGGTGCCGCTGAACAC
>DATAOR010000047.1:0-53305 GCA_036265635.1 Gemmatimonadales bacterium | reverse complement strand
ACGTTGCCGAGCGTGTTGAACATCATGTTGCCGGGGTAGTCGGCCAGCTGGACCCGGCCGGCTTCGGGCACCCGCACGAATCCCGGGGCGCCGCCGCGATGGGACACGTCGGCACCGGCGCCGGGATGTCGGGTCGCGACGAAGAGCGTGTCCGTCTGCTCGAGCCAGGCCCGCTGGCCGGGGGTGATCCGGCTGCCGGTCGCCACGGGCGCGCCTACCGTGCCGGGCAGGGAGACGGGTCGGGGCTGGATGTACCTGGGACAGTTGGCGTAGACCTGACGGACTTCGATCTCGAGACCGCCGACCCCATCGGGCCGAGCCCGGCCGTTGAGCCGCATGCGCCGCCGGGTCGGCGGGTCGATCAGCAGGGTGCCCACCTCGGCGGGCGCGGCGAGCGTCGCCGCCAGCGGATCGCCGGGCGGCGGGACGGCGGCGAGGTGCAGCCGGTCCGCCGATGGCACCGAGGCAAACCCGGGCGCCCCGCGGAGCAGCGTCGCCCAGGCACGGCCGGCGGCGTCGGCCGCGCCCAGCAGCACGAACGTGCGCTCCTCGGCGAACCGGGCCGCCGCCGGCGGAATGACCGGATGAATGCTCCGGCCCACCCGCTCGGCCATGGCCGCGACACCGGCCCGGCGCTGGACCTCGAGCTCGCCTTCGTGGAACACGGCCATCAGAAGAAACCGCAGGCCGGCCCGTCCGTCGCCGGAGCGGTGAGCGTGTCGGCCCCGCTCGGGCTGTAGAGTTCGAGCCGGATGCCGTCGGGGTCCACGAAATACAACGCCGCGGACTCGGCCCCTTCCTGGTGCGGCACGATCCCGTCGTACAGGGGCGTAATCCCTCGCGACCGCAGCCTGGCCTCGACCGCCCGGACCGCCTCGACCGTCGGCAGCTCGAACGCGAGATGGTGGAGCCCGGCCGGCCCCGGCTCGTGGGGCCCGCGACCCTGCTGCCAGAGCGTGAGGAAGACGCGGCCCCCGGTGCCGAGGAAGGCGAACCGGCGGCCGCCCTCATCCGAGCGGTGGACCAGCTCCAGGTCGAGCAGGTCGTGATAGAAGGCGATCGAGCGGTCGAGGTCGGTGACGGACAGGCCGACGTGGCCGGGCGAGGCAGCGGGCAGGGTGGTCATCAGCGCTCCGGGAAGAGGAAGCCAGGGAGTATCACTTGCTAAAGTGCGATTAGCTAGTGATAAGTTCCCTCTTCTCAGTTGTCAACCTCGCTTTTGCCCCTTATACTGCCGAGATGACCCCGCCGGCCGTCTCTCCCTTCGTGTTCGTCGGTAACCACCGCGCCCTGGATTTCGTGAATACCGAGGTGGCGGTGGAGGGGGCGCCCCGTGACCTGCTGACCGGCTTCCCCGAGCTGCTGCACTGGCTGGTCCAGGCCGGCGCGCTGGACCGGGCTTCGGCCCGGCGCGCCGGCCGGCGCTGGGGCTCCGGCCGGTCCGCCGCGGCCGTGCTCGAGTCGGCTCGAACGCTCCGGCGCGCCCTGCATCGGATCGCCGAGGCGGCGTCGGCCGGCCGGCACGTGCCGGCGGCGGCCCTCGAGCCGGTCAACCACCTGCTCGCCCGGGGCGCCACCGCCTCGCGGATCGTGCCGACGGCCGACGGCTTTGCCGCCAGTCGGAGTGCTCGGCTCGATGCGCCGGAGGACCTGCTCGTCCCGGTGGCCGAGGCGGCGGCGGACCTGCTCTGCCACGCCGATCTCGGCCGGATCCGGCGTTGTGCCCATCCCAGCTGCGTGCTGTACTTCCTCGACGGCACCAAGAACGGCACCCGCCGCTGGTGCGACATGCGGACCTGCGGCAACCGGGTCAACGCCGCGGCCTACTATCGCCGGCATCGGGACGTCCCGCCGAGCTGAGCCGGACCGACCGCTCCGCCACCCATTCTCGAGGCGAAGAAGCTTGGGCACCTCCTACTGCGACGTGGCCCCCGGCCACGAGTGGCACGGCCCCTATCACGACACCGAGTATGGCTTCCCCCTGACCGGGGACGCCGCCTTGTTCGAGCGGCTGGTGCTGGAGATCAACCAGGCAGGGCTCTCCTGGCTCACCGTCCTCAGGAAGCGCGAGGCGTTCCGCCGGGCCTACCAGGGCTTCGACCCTGGGATCGTCGCGGCCTACGGGGCGAGGGACCGACGCCGGCTGCTGTCCGATGCCGGCATCGTGCGCAACCGGCTCAAGGTGGATGCGGCCATCGCCAATGCGGCAGTGGTGCTCGAGCTGGGGCGGAGGTGGGGTTCGTTTGCGGGATGGCTGGACGCCCATCATCCGCGGGCCAAGGCGGAGTGGGTGAGGCTGTTCAAGCAGACCTTCCGATTCACCGGCGGCGAGATCGTAGGCGAGTTTCTGATGAGCGTCGGCTACCTGCCGGGGGCTCACCTGCCCCGCTGTCCGGTCTATCACACCATCGCCGCGCTGAGCCCGCCCTGGATGGCGCCGGCGCGCTCGGCCGGGCGGCCGGCCGGGTGACTATCTCGCCCTTTCCAGCCCGCGGGACGCCTTCGTCTCCGGCCCGCCGCGAGGACGCTCGCCCGTGGACTCACCCGGCCGCCCGCCGCTCCGATGCCCGGGGCGCTGGCGCGCCCGCTCGTGGTACTCCTCGACCGAAGCCCGTACCCGCTGGGCCAGGCGATGCCCCAGCCACCCGCAGGCGGCTGCCGTCACCAGCGGCAGTCCGTAGTGCACGATCGCGGTATCGGCGGTCAGGCTGATCCAGTGGGCGCCCCGGGTCTTGGTGCTGCGCCCGAAGACCGTCAGGATCGCCGCGGTGTGCGAGGTGGCGTAGGCGCGGCCGCTCCACCATCCCAGGACGACGGCGCCGAGCATGGGCCCGCGCGGCCGGAGCCAGGCCTGAAGGTCGGTCCAGCTGTCCTCGGCCAGGCGCCGGCTGTCGGCCCTGATCCGGGCCTGCTCGCTGGCCGCGTCGGCCAGCTCGTCGCGAATGGCTTGGACCTCGTCTGCGGCACCGGCCGCCGGCATCGCCAGGGTCAGGCGACCGGCGGTGAGGTGGACCTGGTGCAGCTTGGCTTCGAGCGTGTCGCGGCGCGGGTCGCGCTTGGGGTCACCCGCTCGTTTTCCCGCCGACAGCCCATCCAGACGCCGGCGGAGAGTGGCGGCCTCGGCGGCCAGGGCGGACAGCCGGCCTTCCCGAGGGCCGCCGTCGGCGAGAGTGGTCGCGCCCAGCCGGGCGATGGCCTCCTGCTCCCGGCGGCGTAGCGCGTGCTGGCGGCGGGTGAGCCGGGCCGCGTCGAGTTGAGCGAGCAGATGCTGGATCATGGCCACGGCGACATCGCAAGGATCGTGGCGGAGCGTCGCGGCCCGGAGCGCTGCCGGAGCCCGCCTCGTAAGCGTTGGTGACGCCGTCGGTTGGGCGGCGGGGGCGAAGCGTGCCTGAACCGGAGCGAGCGCACGCCGGCTACCGGGCGGGGTGGAAGTCACGCATTTCGCTTGACGGCACCCGGGCCGGGGATAGATTGGCTGAAGCCGAACAAAACCCGAAAGCCGACGCCCGTGCCCCATCTCCATGTTCACACCCACTTCTCCTTCGGCGTCGGCGTCTCGAGCCCCGAGACGCTCGCGGCCGCCGCGGGCGAGCGGGGGTTCCGGGAGCTGGCGTGCACCGACACCAACGGGGTGTACGGCGCCGTCGAGTTCCAGCGCGCCTGCGAGGCCGCCGGCATCCGTCCCCTGCTGGGCGCCCATCTGGTCACCGACGACGCCGAGGCGGTGGCGCTGGCCACCGACGAGCGCGGCTGGGCGGCGCTCTGCCGGGCGGTCACCCGGATCCACTGGACCCGGGCCGGCGCGCCCGTCGAGCCGCTGGCGGTCCAGCTCGCCGCCGACCGCGACGGCCTGATCCTGCTGTCGCGCGACGCCAGCCTGCTCGAGCAGGTTCATGGCCTGAGCGGCCCCCGGGATCTTTACGCCGAGCTCCAGCCGGGCAAGGAGCGCCACGCGGTGCTGGCCGCGGCGCGGCGGCTGGGGCTCCGCTCGGTGGTCACCAACGCCGCCGTCATGGCCCATCCCGAGGACTGGCAGCGTCACCGCCTGCTCCGCGCCATCCACCTCAACACCACGCTGTCCGCCCTGGCCGAGCGGCCCCCGCTCCGGCCGGCCGACCGGGTGGCCCCGCGCGATGCCTGGCTCCGGCCCGAGGCCGACCTGGCCCGCCAGTTCCCCGACTGCCCCGAGGCGGTCGGCGCCGCCGCCGAGATCGCCGAGCGGTGCCGGTACCGTATTCCGGTGGGGCGGGTGGTGGCGCCTCGCTTCGCCGACGCCGGCGACGCGCTGCAGGCGCTCCGGGCCCACGCCTACCGGGGCGCCGAGCGCCGCTACGGCACCGTGGCCCCGGTGACCCGGGCGCGGCTGGAGCACGAGCTGGCCATCATCGGGGCCAAGGGCTTCGCCGACTATTTCCTGGTGGTGCGCGACATCGTCGCGCATGGGCCGACCCACTGCGGCCGCGGCTCCGTGGCCAACTCGATGGTGAGCTATTGCCTCGGCATCACCCACGTCGAGCCGCTGGGGGCGGGCCTGCTGTTCGAGCGGTTTCTCAACCCCGAGCGCAAGGACCCGCCCGACATCGACCTCGATTTCCCCTGGGACGAGCGCGACCAGGTGCTGGCCTACGTGTTCCGGCAGTATCCCCATCCCCAGGCGGCGATGGTGGCCAACCACAACTGCTTCCGGCTCCGGGGCGCACTCCGCGAGACCGCCAAGGTTCACGGCCGCCCCAACGGCGAGATCCGCGAGGTCACCCGCCGGATCCCCTGGTACGAGGACGAGCCGCTCGAGACCCTGCTCGCCACCCATCCCAACTTCAAGGCGCTCGACCTGCCGCCCAGCTGGCAGGAGTTCGCCCGGATGGCGGCGCCGCTGGTGGGGCTGCCGCGCCACCTCTCGCTCCATCCGGGCGGGGTGGTCATCGTGCCGACCGCGCTGACCGACTACGTGCCCACCGAGCCCGCGGTCAAGACGCTGGCGGGGCATCCCGACCTCACCGTGCCCGTCATCCAGTTCGAGAAGGACGGCGCCGAGGACGCGGGGCTGGTCAAGATCGACCTGCTGGGCAACCGCTCGCTGGCCGTGATCCGCGACGCCATCGCGGCCGTCGGCGCGCACACCGGCCACCACATCGACTACACCTCGTCGGATCCGGGCGAGGACGAGCCGACCCGCGAGCTGTTCCGCACCGGCCGGACGATGGGGGTGTTCTACACCGAGTCGCCGGCCTCGCGGATGCTCTGCGCCAAGAGCCGGGCCGACACCTTCGAGCTGCTGGTGCTCAACACCAGCATCATCCGGCCGGCCTCCAACCGGTACATCCGGGTCTACCTCGAGCGGCTCCATGGGGCCCCCTACCAGCCGCTCCATCCGGCGCTGCGCGATACCCTGGCCGAGACCTTCGGGGTGATGGTGTACCAGGAGGACGTGGTCAACGTCTGCGCCACCTTCGCGGGGATGCCGCTCGCCACCGCCGACGGGCTCCGCAAGTCGCTGTCGAAGAAGCGGCCGGCCAAGGCGCTGGCGGGCTACGCCGAGGAGTTCTTCACCGGGGCGGTGGCGCGGGGGCGCGAGCCGGAGACGATCGAGCGGGTCTGGTCGATGATCATGTCGTTCGCCGGCTACAGCTTCTGCAAGGGGCACTCGGCGTCGTACATCCAGGTGGCCCAGCACTCGTGCTACCTCCGGGCTCACTATCCCGCCGAGTTCATGGCGGCGGTGCTGGCCAACGGCGGCGGGTTCTACCATCCCTTCGCCTACGTGGCCGAGGCGATGCGGATGGGGCTCGCGGTGCTGCCGCCCGACGTGAATGCCAGCGGGTTCCGCTGCACCGGCGAGGGGCGGACGCTTCGGATCGGGCTGCAGTTCGTCAAGGAGCTCTCGGCCGACGGGGCGGCGCGGGTGCTGGCCGGGCGGGGGGAGCGGCTGGACGACGTCGGGATCGCGCCGGCCCTATCGGGCGGGTTGCCTCGTGCGAGCCATCGGAGCGAAACCGGTGCGTCGCCCGCGTCGTCAGCACTGCCGCCCGCCGAGCCGGCCCCGGCTGAGCCGGGCCCCCCCGCCCCGCCCCGCCCCTACCGCTCGCTGGCCGACCTGCGGGCCCGCACCGGCATCGCCCCGGCCGACCTCCGGGCGCTGATCAAGGTCGGCGCCCTCGACGCCATCAGCGACGGCTGGACTCGGCCGATGATGCTCTGGCTGGTGGACTCGACCGCCGACTGCATCCGTCCGGCCGGCGATCGCCCCGGGGACTGGTTCGACCACCTGCCCCCCGCCGTCCCGGTGCTCAAGGAGTACGACGGCGAGCGCCGCCGCCGCGAGGAGCACGCCGCCATGGGCTTCGTCACCGATGCCCACCCCATGCAGCTCTACGCCGACCAGCTCGGCCGCTTCCGGCTCTGCCCCAGCACCGAGCTCCACCGCCACGTCGGCCGGCACGTGCTGGTCGCCGGCATGCTCACCACCGCCAAGCCGGTCCACACCCTGAAGGACGAGCCGATGGAGTTCGCCACCTTCGACGACGGCTACGGCCTGATCGAGACCGTGCTGTTCCCCGACGTCTATCGTGAGCGCGGTCACGTGCTGTTCGACCAGGGACCGTTCATCTTTCGGGGGAAGGTCGAGGCGGAGTTCGGGGCGGTGACCGTTACGGTGACCCAGCTGGAGCGGCTGGAGCGGATGCTGGCGAAGCTGTCGAGTCGAACGCCATCTCGCCGGCCTGGGCGAACCGGATCTTCCGCGTCCCGATCGGGGTGACGAAGGTGGCCCGCCCCTCCACCAGGAAGTGGTGGACACCCCAAGCGAACCGCGGGGCGCCCCGCCGGCGCGGCTGCAGCGGCAGCGCGACGGTCGCCGTCATCCCTTCGGCCACGGTCACGCTGCTGTCCCGGTCGAGCCGGCCGACCGCCTGGTCGTCGAGCGCCAGCGCCAGCTCGACTCGGGTGGTCGAGATGGGATAGTCGTTCGGATTCAGGACGTTGAGCGCGACCTGGATCGGCGCCGAGACCGCCTCATCGGCGCTCACCCGGACCCGGGCCACGG
Organism: Gemmatimonadales bacterium; assembly: GCA_036265635.1. GTDB lineage: Bacteria > Gemmatimonadota > Gemmatimonadetes > Gemmatimonadales > GWC2-71-9 > CAVVWJ01. The sequence goes on along the minus strand of DATAOR010000047.1, from coordinate 46,260 downwards.
TGACCAGCGGATCCTGATACATCCACAGGCCCAGCGGGGTGCAGCCGCCGAGGGCCAGCCACACGATCGCGCGAGACGCCGGCATGCAACCCACTCGGACCTCCCTTGTCGCACTCCTGGTGCTCGCGGCCGCCCGAAGCGTGGCCGCCTGCGGCAGCGATCAGGCGACCGGACCCGCCGGCCCGCCCGACGGGCCCGTACCCGTCGCCCTGCAGGATGTGGCCACCGGCCTGGCCCTCCCGCTCTATCTCACCGCGCCGCCGGGAGACCCGCGGCTGTTCATCGTGGAGAAGGGCGGCGCCATCCGCGTCGTCGCCAACGGGGCCCTGCTCCCGGCCCCGTTCCTCGATCTGACCGGCCGGGTCTCCACCGGCCCCGAACAGGGCCTGCTGGGCCTGGCCTTCGACCCCGCCTATGCCACCTCCGGAAGATTCTACATCCATTACACCGACCCTGCCGGCACGACCACGCTGTCGTCGTTCCGGGTTTCGGCGGCCAGTCCCGATCAGGCCGATCCGGCCAGCGAAACGGTGCTGCTGACGGCCGAGCAGCCGTTCGACAACCATAACGGGGGTCAGATCCTGTTCGGGCCCGACGGCTTCCTGTATCTCGGCCTGGGCGACGGCGGGGGCGGGGGCGACCCCGGGGGGCGGGGGCAGTCGCTGGCCGATCTCCTGGGGGACATCCTGAGAGTGGACGTCGGAGACGGCACCGGCTACACGGTCCCGCCCGACAACCCCTTCGTCGGCGTGGCCGGCGCCCGGCCGGAGGTCTGGAGCTACGGCCTCCGCAATCCGTGGCGGTTCTCGTTCGATCCGGCCACCGGCGACCTCTACATCGCCGACGTGGGCCAGAACGCGTGGGAGGAGGTCGACGTGGCCACCGCGGCCTCGGGCGCCGGCCGGGCGACCAACTTCGGCTGGAATGCCACCGAGGGCCGCCACTGCTTCGCCGATCCCGGCTGCGATCCCGCGGCCTATGCCCTGCCGGCGCTCGAGTACTCCCATGACGAGGGTTGCTCGATCACCGGCGGCTATGTCTATCGGGGCGCTGCCATTCCCGCCCTGCAGGGGCATTATTTCTACGGCGATTACTGCTCGGGCTGGGTGCGGAGCTTCCGCTACCAGGACGGCCAGGCCACCGAACCCCACCAGTGGCCCACCCTGGCGCCGGGTGGACCGGTCACCAGCTTCGGCCAGGATGCCCAGGGGGAGCTCTACGTGCTGACCGCGGAGGGGCGGGTATCTCGGATCGTCCCGCAGTAGCGGAGGACTTCGCCGGGCTGGCCGCCCGGCTGCCCAGCCTGGTCCGGTTCGGGGCCTCGTCCTGGAACTACCCGGGCTGGCGGGGGCTGGTCTATCACCAGGAGTACCGCGGCCGCGGCGCCTCGGCCCGGATGCTCGAGGAGTATGCCCGCTTCCCCCTCTTCCGGACGGTCGGCATCGACTCCAGCTTCTACGCGCCCCCCACCGAGGACACCCTGACGGCCTATGCCCGCTACCTCCCGGCCGGCTTTCCCTGTGTGAGCAAGGTGTGGAACCAGCTCACGATCCATCACTACACCCAGGCGCAGGACAAGGCCAAGGCGGGGCAGCCCAACCCGGACTTTCTCAACCCCGACGTCTTTATCGAAGCCGTCTACCAGCCCACCAGGCGCTGGTTCGCCGATCACGCCGGGCCGCTGGTGTTCGAGTTCACCACCATGGCCCGCGGGACCGGGATGACGCCCGAGCGATTCGCCGCGCGGCTGGACGAGTTCTTCGCGGCCTTGCCGCGCGACGCCCTGTACGCGGTGGAGATCCGCAACGAGGAGTTCCTGACGCCGATGTACTTCGCGGTGCTGCGCGAGCACGGCGTGGCCCACGTGTTCAACTCGTGGACCCGGATGCCGCCGATCGGGGTCCAGCTCGACCTGCCCGGCTCGCTCACCGGGTCGTTCCTGGTGGCCCGGGCGCTGCTCCGGCCGGGCCGGAGCTACGACGAGGCGGTGGACGCCTTCGCCCCCTACGACCGGATCCAGGACCCGTCGCCCCGGCTGCGCCAGGACCTGCTCCGGCTGATCGAGACCGCGGTCCAGACCCGGATCCCGGCCTATCTGCTGGTCAACAACCGGGCCGAGGGCAGCGCACCGCTCACGGTGGCCGAGGTCCTCCGTCTGCTGCCGGCGGCGGCGTGAACGGGGTCGAGCCGCGCACGCCGCTGCAGCGGTTCGCGATCATCTCGATCGCGGCCGCCCTGAGCACCATCGGGTTGAAGGCGGGGGCCTGGTGGATCACCGGGTCGGTCGGCCTGCTGTCCGACGCGCTCGAGTCGGTGGTCAACTTGGCCGCGGCGGTCGTGGCCCTCATCGCCCTGGCCGCGGCGGCCCGGCCCGAGGACCCCGATCACCGCTACGGCCACAGCAAGGCGGAGTACTTCTCCAGCGGCTTCGAGGGCGCCCTGATCCTGCTGGCCGCCGTCAGCATCGTCTACACCTCGATCCGCCGCCTCCTGACCCCCCAGCCGATCGACCACATCGCAGTCGGCATCGCCATCGCGGTGGTCGCCTCGGTGATCAATCTGGTGGTGGCCCGGATCCTGTTCCGGGCCGGCCGGCGGCACCAGTCGATCACCCTCGAGGCCGATGCCCACCACCTGATGAGCGACGTGTGGACCTCGGGCGGCGTAGTGGTCGGCGTGGCGGCGGCCGCGCTCACCGGCTGGCAGCGGCTCGACCCGATCATCGCCATCGCGGTCGCGCTCAACATCGTCCGCACCGGCTTCAGCATCCTCCGGCGCTCGCTGCTCGGCCTGCTGGATACCGGCATTCCCGAGGACCTGCAGCGCCGGATCTCCGACATCTTCGCCGGCCACGCGGGCGACGGCGTGCGGTTCCACGCCCTGCGGACCCGGCAGGCCGGCGCCTGGCGGTTCATCGACTTTCACGTGCTGGTGCCGGGCAGCTGGTCGGTGCAGCGGGGGCACGACCTGCTGGAGCAGATCGAGGAGGAAGTCCGGGCCGTGGTGCCCAACAGCACCGTGTTCACCCATCTCGAGCCGATCGAGGATCCTGCCTCGTTCGCCGACGTCGGCTTGGAGCGGACCGACCCCGGGATCACGCCCCCGAGCTGAGCCGGTCGCGCCCGGCATTCCCCCGGTCAGGCGGGCTCGGGCAGCACCACCTCCACGCTCCAGCGCCGCTCACCCCCCGGCTCGAGCACGGGCGCCGTTCCCCATGCTCCCACCGCATCCGCCAGCCGGTCGGGCGCGCCGATGCACGGCTCGAGGGCGACGTTGTAGTACGGCCGCAGCCCGGGCGCCGCCCAGCCGCCGCAATTGAGCCACACGCCCACCTGGGGCACTTCGGCCGGCGAGACAATCAGCTCCAGTCGCTCGCCCGCCCGCGGATCGGTCAGCACCAGGCGGCCCTGGCCCACCAGGTCGCCGAACAGCTTGACGGCCCAGCCGGCCGGCTCGGGGAACGTGAAGGTATCGGCCGCGCCGCCGATCGCGCCCGGCCAACTCACGATGTCGTTCCTGGCCAGGTCGTCACGCCCGTGTACTGCATCGAGCTTCACCTGCCCCACCCCCGGCAGTTGGACGGTGGTGCCGGGCTGGACGTTGAAGAGCGGGTGGGCCGACCAGATCCAGGGAAACGGCGCGCCTCCGGTGTGGCGCAGGCGGTAGCGGAGCCGGACCACCGGTGCATCGGCGGCCAGCGTGAGCTCGCGCTGGAACTCGTAGGGCAGCCGGGTGCCCCGGGCCACGCTGGTGAGGGTGGTGCCCTCGGCCGATTCCGCTACCGCCCCGGTCCATTCGGCGCTCCACAGCTCGCCGTGGTCCGGCAGCGGCGGCGTCCCAGGCGGTGCGCCCGGCAGCGGCGACGCGCCGACCGTGGGGAAGCACTCGTCCCAGCCGCCGCTGTCGGCCGTCTCGACGTACGATGCCCCGGGCCGGGGCAAGGCCAGCGGGATCTGCTCGTTCCGCCAGAGCCACTCGCGCCCGCGGAGGCGGCGCAGGTGGGTCAGCTTCATGCCGATGGTGGGAACTACCACCACCTCCAGCTCGGCCGAGCGGAGCGCGACGGCGGGAAAGCCGGCCACGGTGGTCTGCCGGTAGGTCATCGCGGAGCAGGCCCTCTTACAGCGTGGCGAAGGCCCGCACCGGCCAGGTGCCGAAGCCGGCGACCTTGGCCGGCACCGCCGAGAAGCGGAAGCCGCTCCCGGGCACGGATCCGAGGCCGGTGAGATGCTCCACGATGGGGATGCCCGCGCCGAGCAGAATCGAGTGCGCCGGCCGGGCGAGGTCGCCCAGGTCGTCGAGGTTGAGCGAGTCGATCCCCACCAGCGCGGCGCCTTCCGCGACCAGCAACTCCGCCGCCTCGCCGGTGAGGAACGGATTGTCGGCCAGATAGGCCGGCGTGCCCCAATGGCGATCCCAGCCGGTGCGGATCAGGACCGCCTTGCCGCCCAGGTCGCGCCCTTCGAACGCCCGGCGGCCGGCCGGCCGGATCCCGGCCGGCGCCGGGATCACCACCGCGTCCAGCCCGGCCAGCGATGCCAGCGCCAGTCCCGCGATGTCGGTGCCGTCGGCGTAGCGGTGAAACGGGGCGTCTAGGTAGGTCCCGGTGTTGGCCACCATCTCGATCTTCCCGATGTGGAACTCGACGCCCGGCGCGTACCGGGCGCGCGAGGCCTCGCGGCTGAGAAAATCGCAGATGATCGGTCCGGGCAGGCCGGGATAGGTGGTCATCCCGTGCCGAATGGTATGGCTGAGATCGACGAAGGGCATGGGCGGCTCAGCCGGTCTGGGCCCGCAGCTCCTCGGAGACGCCGGCCAGGGCACAGATCCGGGCAATGGTCTCCCCCACCTTGTTGTTCGGGGTGGAGGCGCCGGCCGTGATGCCGATGATGCGGGCCTGGCCCAGCCAGCCGTCGGTGGCGATTTCCTCACGGGTGCCGATCGGCTGATGGCGGATGGCCCCGGTCACCGGGTCCACGCCGGCCGCGTCCTCGAGGTGGTAGGTGGGGACGCCCCTCGACTGGACCAGCGCGGCCAGGTGGCAGGTGTTGCTCGAGTTGTAGCCGCCGACCACGATCATCACGTCGAGCGGCGACTCGATCAGCGCCAGCACCGCGTCCTGCCGCTCCTGGGTGGCCGAGCAGATGGTATCGAACGAGCGGAACCGCTCGGGGACCGCCGCGGCGCCGTAGCGCCGTTCCACGCTCCGGCGGATCTCCTCCGCGATGGCCAGCGACTCGCCCGACAGCATGGTGGTCTGGTTGGCCAGGCCCACCCGTTGCAGGTCGCGCTCGAAGTCGAAGCCCGGCGACACCGCGTTGCCGAAGCGGGCCTCCATCGCGGCCACGTCGCCGCCGCGCTCGATGAATTCGCACACCACCTTGGCCTCGGCCATGTTGAGCAGGACCAGGTAGCGGCCGCCGGGATACTTCATCACCTGGCTGGCGGTGGCCTTGGTCTCCTCGTGGTAGTGCTTGCCGTGGATGATCGCGGTGTAGCCGTCCCGGGCGTAGCTCTCGACCCGCTTCCACACGTTGAGCACCGAGCCGCAGGTGGTGTCGACCAGCACGCACCCGATCCGCCTGAGCGCCTCGAAATCGGCGATGGTCACCCCGAAGGCCGGCAGGATCACCACGTCCTGCGAGGCGAGCGCGGAGAAATCGAACTGGCCGTCCTCGGTCCGGGCCAGGAACCGGATGCCCATGTCGTGCAGCTTCTGATTGACATGGGGATTGTGGATGATCTCGCCGACGAGGTAGAGCCGGCGGTCGGGAAACTTCCGGCGGGTCTCGTAGGCGTAGTCCACCGCCCGGTCGACCCCGTAGCAGAAGCCGAATTCGCGGGCCAGCCGGAAGGTCAGCGGACCCACCGTCAGCTGATACGCCCGGGCACGCAGCGCCTCGACGATCGTGCTGTGGTAGTCGGCGGTGAGCTGGCCTTCGATTTCGGCCTTGAGGCCAAACCCGCGACGGAAGTAGGTGCTCTCCATGGCCCTAATCTACACCGTCACCGGCATCATCATCCTGCTCGAGCGAGTCGGCCCGCAGGCTGTCGGACTGGGCCCGGCCGGCGCAATCGGCCGGCGCCGCCGCGGTGCGGAGACCGTCGAACGAGCCGGTCAGGACGATGTGATCGGTGCCGCCGGCGGCATGGGCCCAGGCCTTGAAGTCGCCCGCCAGCGCACCATCGCCGCTGCGCCGGAGCATCAGCCGGCCGCTGTCGCTCGAGTAGCCCTGGACTACCGTCTTCGAGAACCACCGCACCGCCGCGGCGGCAGCCGGGGGCGGCACCGTATCCGCTACGTCCGCCCGGCGTATGGGATACGCCCCAGGCCTCACGCTGTCGCCGGGATAGGTCGCCAGGGCCAGGCCGGTATCCCCGATCACCGCCCGGATCTGGAGCACCCGGAGGGGGGCACACCACTCTCCCACCACCGGCGCGGAGAACGCCGACGTATCGGAGCCGGTCCATCGGGCAGTGAGCCGTGGGCCGCCGACGGCCACGGGGCGAGCGCAAGCCTCAGCAACCGCCAGCGCCGCGAGCGCCGCCAGCGCCGGCACCAGCGCCGCCGGCGGTGCCGGTGCCAGCCGCCCGTGCCCTCGGGGCCCCGGGCCGGCTTCCCCAGGGCACCATCGGCCCTCGCGAAACCACCGCGTCACGGCGCTCACCGGGGCGCCTGCACCAGCATGTCGAACCGGACGTTGCCACCCGAGTCCGGGGTGAGCCGCCGGCTCAGATCCAGCCGGAGCGCACCGCCGAAGACGGACAGCCCTACCCCTGCGCCGGCGAGCACCCGGCTGCCGAACAGGTCCGCCGGGTTCGCCGTCTGCCCCGCGTCCACGAACGCCACCGGTCGAAGTCGACCCCGGATCGGGGTGACATCCAGCTGGGCGGCCCAGAACGCCTGCCCCTGGCGCGTGCCGTAGCCGAAACCCCGAACCGTCGCCTGGCCTCCCAGCCGGAACCGGCTCTGGGCCAGCGTGGGTCGGGTGGCGATCCCGGCCTTGAGCCGCAGGGTCGCGCCTCGCCGGTCGCCTGCGTCCAGCCGCAGGTCACCGAACAGCCGCCCGGTGGTGCCGTCGCCGCCGCCCAGCACGTCGCCGGTCAGGTTCCAGCGCACCGCGCCGAAGTGGCTCAACCGGAGCGCCGCGCCGGCGACGGTGCCGGCGTCCACCGGCGGGTTCGGCGGGAAGAGCCCGTCGCCGCCCAGGAAGTCGTTCACCGCCGATCTGGCCCGGCGGACCGCGCTGGACTGGCGCTCGACCCGGGCCGACGAGGTCAGCTCGAGCCCGGTTGCCAGGGAAGTCTCGAACCCGACCGAGCCGCCTTCGGCCAGTAGGTAGTCGGCATCGTCGTGGGCCACGAACAGGGCATCGAGGGTGTTCCCCAGGCTGCGTCCGGCCGAGAACGGGTCCACCTCGGCGATGTCCCGGTAGCCCGCGATGGTCAGCCGGCCTCCCGGCCCGTCGCGAACCATCGCCAGCCGGCCGGTGACCCGGTCGTCGCTGAACCCATAGCGCACGGTGCCGTAGACGCTGGCGAAGCGGACGCCCGGCAGCCGCGTCCGGTAGCCCAGCCCGAGGGAGAGGCCCTGGACCCGGTCGTACCGGATCGCGTCGGACAGTCGCTCGTAGCCGAAGCCCCGATCGGGCAGGCCGGTCACCGAGTCGGGCAGCGACTCGCTCAGGCGGGCCAGCTCGGCCTCGACCTCGCGTACCCGTCGCACGTCCGCCGGATCGTCCTGGAGCGAGAGCGAGTCCGGCCAGCGGTCATACCGCCGCAGCGTCGCGTTGGGCGGCCGATGCAGCTCGAACCGTCCACCCGGCCAGCGTCCGGCGTAGTCCCAGGAGCGAAGGCTGTCGGCCGGGCCCTCGAATTGTCCCCGCCGGGCCGCCTGGAGCGAGTCCCGCCGGGCCCGCCGGAGCTGCCGGAGCGAGTCGCGGCCGAGCCCGAGCTCGCTCGGCAGGGGGACCGCCCAGGTGATCGGCCTGCCGTTGTTGATGGCATAGTCGTCGAAGGTGGTGGTGGCCTGGAACGGTATGACCAGGTCGCTCACCACTGGAATCCGGACCCGGCCCGCCAGCACCTGGCGATAGGGCATCCAGTACTTGCCCTCCTGGAGGCCGTACTCGAGATCGGCGTTGATGCTGACCACCCGATTGCCCAGCGCGTTGAGCCGGCGGGCCCGCGCCTCGGAGAGCCCGCCACGGCCGCGGTCGGGCCGGACCCAGAGCCCCGTGCCGACGTAGCGGAAGGTCAGCCGGACGACCTCGGCACTGGTCGAATCGATCCATAGCTGGCCGGCAATCAGCGCCGGGCCCGTCCGCCGCGGCGTCACCTGGACTCGGATCAGGTGCAGCGCCCCGCCTCGCGCGGGCGTGACCGTCAGCCCACCGGTGCGGGCGTAGCGGTACCACTCGGGGCCGGCCGCGGCCAGCGGATGGAGTGCGCCGGTGGCGGGGAACTCCCGGCTGAAGATGCGGACCGAGTCGTCCACCCCGCGCGGGGCGAACCATGGCCGGTCCCACACGCTCGACAGCACGAGATCGCGGCTCCGGCTGAGGAACCGGCGGCCGATCACGTCGATCCGGAGGTCGTTGGGTCGCTGCCACTGGATCCGGGCGACCTGCTCCTCGACCGCGGTCGCGGGCACCGCGGACCACAGGCGACGGCCGATCCCGACCGAGAGGCGGTAGCGGATGGTAGCCTGGTAGTCGGCCACGGCGGAATCGCTCTGGTGGCGACGCGCGATGGCGCGCTCGACCAGCTCCCGCACGGCGGGGCTGGCGAAGGGTGAGCTGGTATCGGGGGGAGGAGACGGCGGCGACTGGAGAACGGCGGACCACACCAACAGCGCTACGATGTTTGCGCCCATTTGCTCCGGCCGTCACGGTGTAGCCCATACGCCTTGAGACGGCGCCAGAGGGTGGTCCGGCTGATGCCCAGGTGCTTGGCCGTCTCCGCGAGCTTCCAGTTGTTCGCGTCGAGTGTCTTCACGATAGCCTCCTTTTCCCGCGCCGCCAACGTGGTCGGCCCCTCCACCCCGGGGATGAACATGGCCTCCCCCAGTTCGAGCGCACCGACCCGGAGAGGCCGGAGCCGCCCGCCCAGCGCCGCGAGGCGGGGCATCAGGTCCGGCGCGTGCTCGCTCAGATCGAGCCCGACCAGGGCTTCCCGAGCCGGCTGATTGGCGTAGATCAGACGGCCCTCCCCATCGAACACGACCACCCCCTCGCTGAACCCGTCCAGCAGGGCCTTGGCGAGCGGGGAGAACACGGAGGGGAGCGAGTTGAGGGGCAAAGCGTCCGGCATGGTTGAAGGATACGACACTGGACATCCCGGAGTTTCAATGGTGGACGCCGGGTAACTCCCGGCGCAGCCTGGACCTGGGCTTCCAACTTCCCTTGATGACGACCGCGGAGCCGCCGGGCGCACATGGGGAAGGGTCCCGGCCGACCCCTAGCGGCGTCGCCCGGGCCGGGGGCCTCGCCGGGGTCCTCCCCGACCTCCCGCCTGACCGCGGGGACCCCGCCCCCGCGGGCGGCCGCCGGACCGCTCCTCGCCCGGCGCCGAGCGGGGGGCGCGCCGCAGTGCCGCCTGAAGATCGGCCACCGTGTCCACCAGAACCGGCTCATGGCGGCCACGAACCAAGGCGAACGCGAGCGGTCGGTCGAGCGGCGGAATGTCGCCCTCGCGAAGCCGCCTAGCCTGGCCCTCCCGCAGCCGGACCCGGGCGATACCCTCCCCGTTCCGCACCTCGTAATCGAGCGGCGCCGCGTCACCCCGCACCCGCACCATGGCCGGCAGCGCCTCGAGCCGGGCCCGGGTCGGTTCGTCCACCAGCGTCGCCGGATCGAGAACCAGCCGGGTCCGCAGGAAATCCTCCCAGCTGTCGATGCCTTCGAGCTGGCTCCGGACCAACTGTCGTACCCCCGCCGGGGCCGCGGCCTCGAGGCTACCGCCCGAGCGGCGCCAGAGCTCGTCCAGCAGCTCGACCGCACGCCGGAGGCGGCCCTGGTCCGGATGGGCCGTCTCGCCCTCGAGCAGGGCAGCGGTCAGGGTGTCCCGTGCCGCCGGACGCAACGACTCGGGCACCGGCCCGCGTAGAGGCTCGATCTCGGTATCGAGATCGAAGCCGAAGTAACTGCGGCGACGTTCCACCGCGAGTCCCTGGTGCTTTCGCGGACCGGCCAGGACCACCCGGGGCGGGCCCAGCGCGGCATGCTCGCGCACCAGATCGTAGGACAGCGTGGTGCCCTCGATCGACGCCCGCGGAATTCCGAACCGGTCGGCGAAGAACCGGAGGGTGCCGGCCACCGCGCCCCAGGTGCCGGCCACCGAGGTCTTGCTGACCCGGGCCTCCTGCCCGTCGGCCGTGTGCTCGTCGATCACCAGATCGAACGGCATGAACCGCGCGAGCAACTCGGTCCAGGCCCGGCGCACGTCCTTGGAGGCGTAGGGCAGCTGCCGCGGCAGCGGCAACTCCAGCGAGCGGTAGACCGATGCCACGCCGAGGGCGGTATCCTCGATGGACTTGACCAGGACGCCACGCCGCTCGGCCCACTCGGCCAGGCCTTCATCGAAGATGTGGCGGGGCAGGCCGTAGACCTCCCCCAGGGCCCCGTGCTGGTTGACGGCCTCGGCGTAGAGGTTGTAGGCCGTGAGGTGATCGCTGCCGCTGGACACGACGCCGTGCAGATCCCGCTCTTCCCGGGTCATCCGGTGGAGCGAGTCGATGTTGGAGCAGACCGCCACCATGGGAACCAGGTCGGATCCTGCGTGCACCAGCAGCTCGCCCCAGGGCCGCTCGACCGGCATCGCCTCCACCTCGCGGCCGTACCCGGTGAGCCGGCCGGCTTCCACCAGACCCCGGGCGGTCAGCAGGGCCACCGCCCGCCGGTAGGCGGTGCGGTCGAGCGGCACGGGCAGGTCGAGGTCCCCCGCGTCCACCCCGATGGCGGCGCAGGTAATCGCGACTCGCTCCGCGTCGCCGGCCAGCTGGAACTCCGGTGGGGTCGGTCGAAGCCGCTCGAATACCAGGTCGCGATCGCTCAGGATGACGACCTCGCCGTTGGGCACCCGCCCGTGTACCCGGCCAGCCATCTGGAGGATCTCGTTGGCGCCGAGGTACAGCCGGTGGAGCACGTTCCGTCCCCGTTCGACCACGTTGCCGTACCGGGCATCGTAGATCACGACCGTGTCCAGCCCGCGGACATTGAGCGCTGACTGGCCGGCCGCCGTCATCGCCAGCAGGAAGGGGCGCTCGACCTCGCCCTCGAGGAACGGACGGATCACCCGGATCGGCTCGCCGCCGTGATAGAACGCGGTGGTCAGCCGCTTCCACTGCTCGCCCAGCTCGGCCCCCAGCCGCTCGACCTCGGCCCGGGTCGGCAGAAACGCCGCCACCCCACGGCGCTCCTTGATGAAGTGGCGGATGGTCCGTTCGTTGAAGTACTCGTCGGGCTGCTGGGGCAGGACCTGGACCCGGGCCTTGAGCGCGGGGTCGAACGCCGTGGTCTCGAGCACATCGGCGCTCTCCAGGTAGCGGGCGTAGAAGGCGGGATCCACCGTGGCGCTGAGCCAGATGAACCGGCAGCGGGCCCGCTTGCCCAGCGCCAGGCAGAGCTCGAGCTCGGCCGAGGTCTGGTGGATCTCGTCGACCACGATGGTATCCCGGGCGGAGATCAGGTCGTCCTGAAACCAGCGCCGGGCGATGCCGGTGGTGACGATCACCACGTTCCACGAAGGCGTCTCGGGCGTGGCCTCGCGCTCCCGGTTCACCACTCCGACGGCGAGCGGCTCCTGCAGGATCGCTTCGGCCATGGGCCGGATGGCCAGCGTCTTGCCGGTTCCGGTTCCGGCCACGATCCCGAACCCTTTCCCCGAGCCGGCCAGGGTGCGGATCTCCCGGCCATGCTCCCGCTCGAGCAGGGTCTCGAGCCTGAGCCCGAGCGCCAGCTCGATGGTCTCACAGGCCGCCCGAGTCGGCGCGATGACCACGATCCGTCCCTTGGGGTGGGCGGCGTGGCGATAGGCATCGGGATCGGGCGGAAGATGGTGGTCGCGGGACGGGTGCATGGGGGAATGAAGGCCCGACCGGCACCGATTGCAAACGTGCGGTCGGACCGGCCGTCAGAAGCCCTGTTGCAGATTCACCTCCCACACCAGCGACTTGTCCGGGCGCTCGAACGGATGGACCGCGTTGAACTCGAGCACGGCGAAGCCGAAGAGGTTGAACCGGAGCCCGGCACCGGCGCTGAACACGGCGGACCGGTTGCCACCCGTAAGGGACGGCTCGTGCTCGCTGTCCCAGGCCAGCCCGCCATCGCCGAAGACGGTGAAGTCGATCGGCAGGGCGCCGTAGTAGCCGGAGCCGATCCCCAGGACGCCCAGCAGTGGGAAGCGGAGCTCGAGGTTGGCCACCGCCAGCCGGCTGCCGATCAGCCGGTCGAACACGGGGCAGCCGTTGGGGTCCGCGGCGGTGGGGTGACACTCCGAGGCGCCGAACGAGCCCACCCGGTAGCCGCGCACCAGCCCCGGCCAGCCGAGGAACAGCGGCTGCAGCCGGCTGTCCTCGGCGTCGGAGCCGTAGCGGCCGTAGTGCATCAGCCGGGCGGCCAGGGTGAACGGGCGGACGGGCATGAAGTAGCGCCGGTAGTCGGCCAGCGCGCTGACGAAGCCGAGCGAGCCGATGGTCGGGCTCAACTGGAGCCGGTAGCGCTGTCCCAGGATTGGACCGGTGGCCCCCAGCAGGGAGTTGTCGTACACCAGTGCGGCGCTGGCGACCCCCAGATTGAGCGCGTCGCCGGCCGGCAGATTGTCCTTGGTGTCGATCACCTGCTGGCCGGTGACCGGATCGAAGCCTCTCGTCCTGAGCTCGCTGTCGAACGAGATGTTGCTGTAGCCGGCCGAGAGCTCGACCCGCTGGGCGGTATTGAAGGGATAGGCCACGAAGCCCTGCACGTCGCGGTTGGTCTGCCGCAGGAGCAGCTCCTGCTCGACGTAGGTCGGCTGGCCATTCACGTTGGTGATTCCGGCGGCGAAACCGCCGCTGAGATACGGCACCTGCTGCGCGACCGCGCCCCAGTTGAGCCGGTGGCCCATGTTCTGATAGGCGACGACGCCGGTGATGTCCTTCAGCCCGCCGTTCACCTGGAGGCCGGTAATCAGGTTGCGGTTGCCCAGCTCGTCGCTCCAGTAGAGCGACAGCCCCCCGCCGACGTAGGTCCCGAACTCGCTCGATCCGGCCAGCAACGACGGCTGGCCCACGGCGGTGAGCGAGAGGCCGGGACGATACGGCTGCGACGGAAAGGCGGTGTCGGCCGGCAGGCCGGTCCGGCTGTCGGCCAGGTGGGAGGTCAGGGTGGCGCTCTCCCGCGAGACCGGCGGCAGCATCGCCGCGACCGGCTGGGCGGGGACCACCGGGGGCCCGCCGGCCAGCATCTCGGCGGATTCGATCGCGTTGATCTCGTAGCCGTTCGATCGGAACACGCTGTAGGCCAGCCGCCCGGTCCGCTGGGCCACGCTGATGGCGGGACTGGTCTCGGTTATCCCGCTCACGCCGGTGAACAGGTTGGTCACCTGATGCAGGTCACCGGCCGCCAGCCCGACACGGTAGATGTTCGACACCCCCGACGGGTCGGCCACGAAATAGAGGCTGCCGCCGTCGGGCGACCACTGCGGGTTGAGATGCTTGGCGCCGTCGAAGCCGGGCACCCGGGTGATCCGACCGGTGGACCGATCGAGGACCGCCAGGCAGTAGGGCCCGATGGTCAGGTCGTCGAGCCGGGTGGTGAACCGGTCGGTGGCAAAGGCCAGCCGCTGCCCATCGGGAGACCAGCTGGGCTGGAGATCGGAGTAGGGATCGCGCGTCAGCCGTTCGAGCGAGTCCTTGGCCAGATCGTACACGAACAGGTCGCTCAGACCTCCCACCAGCGCCGAGAAGGCCACCGCCCGCCCGTCCGGCGACCAGCTCGGGTTGAGGATGTCGCCCAGCTGGGGCAGCTTGACCTCGCGCTCGATCCGGCCTCGCTCGACATCGTAAATGTTGAGGTTGGGCCGGCCGCCGGCGATGCCGGCGAAGACGAACTTCCGGCCATCGGCGGACCAGCTGCCGGCGGACTGAATGAACTGCAGGCTCTCGAGGTGCGGGTCCAGCGCGGTCTCGGTGATCTGCTTCTCGACCTTGCCGGTCCGGGCGTCGGCCAGGTAGAGGTCGACGCTGAACTGGCTGCGGTCGGAGAAGAACATCATCCGGCTGCCGTCGGGGCTGAGGGCCGGTGCCAGATTGTACTGACCCACCTCCTCGCCGCGGGTGGCGACGATGGTGGGGCCGTAGTGGCCCGGCAGCTCGGTGCCGGCCTGGAGCGAGTCGTAGGCCCGGTGCGTGGCGGCGTGCCAGGCGGCCACCAACTGGTCCGGCGTCTGGTTGAGCACTCCCCGGATGGCCTGGTCCACCCCCCGGGTACGGCCCGAGGCCTTGAGGAGCTCACCGATCCGGTCGTCGCCGTAGGTCCCGCCGATGTAGGCCAGCAGGGCCTGGCCGTAGCGATAAGGGAAGTAGCGGGGATCCTCGAGCTGGCGGAACGTCGGCAGGGTGTCCTTGAGCGTGTCCTGGACCGCCCCGCGCATCCACATGGCGGTCAGGGGAGCCCGCGGCCCCAGCGAGAGGTACTCGGCCATGCCCTCGATGAACCAGAGCGGCATCGTGGCGGCCCCGGCGGCGATCCCGCCCCGGCCCGAGCCGCCGGTCATGTCGTACTGGAAAGCGTGGGTCAGCTCATGGCCGATGACGTGGTTGAGATCGTTGAGCGTGCCTCCGGTGGGCAGCACGATCCGGCGCTTGAGCGCCTCGGTCACGCCGCCGGTGCCTTCACCCAGGCCCTGCACCACGTTGGTCTGCTCGAACTGGGCTTGGGTGGCGTAAACGATCAGCGGCTGACGCCCCTTCAGCTCGTGATGCAGGAGCGTCCGGAGCCGGGCGTACCACCGCTCGGCCATGCGGCCGGCCAGCTGGGCGCTGGCCTGCTCTTCGGGGTAGTAGTAGACGTCGAAATGCGCGGTGCGGAGCACTCGGAAGTCGAACGACTGGTACTGAACCTTGTTGCGCCCGAAATACTGCGCCTGGGCCGTCGAGGTGGAGGTCAGGGCCAGCGCGAGCATAATCGTCAGACGTCTTCCGGTGCGATGCAGCACGATCTACCCTCCCGGCTACAGATGCCCGGCCCCGACGGAGTGTTGCAGTGACTGGGCTCACACGGAACGCGTCACCGGGGCAAAAGCAGACATCCCCGCAAGCCTCGCGGGGATGTCTGTCCTGCCACTGACCTGGATCGGGTGATCAGGCGCCGGAAGGCGCGGGACAGGTCAGTCGCGCCAGTGATGGTCGTGGTCCCGGTGGTCAGGGCGGTCGCGGTCGTCCCCATCCCGCCAGTCACGGTCGCCCTGATAGTGACGGGGCCCGTCGTAGCGGTCCTGCCACTCCCGTTCGTCGCATTCCTGGTAGAACCGTCCGTCGTGCTGATAGACCACGACCTGGCGCATGGGCGGGCCACGGCGGTCGTCCCGGTCGTAGTAGCGTCCAGCGCGGTAGTACACCACGACCGGACGGAACCCCGCGCGCCGCCAGCGCGACTCCAGCCAGCGATGCCGGACGTAGACCCGCTCGATGACCACCAGCCGGGGCGGCGGCCGGTCGACCACGACCCGCCGGGTAACCGGTCGGCGGTAGGTCGAGTAGGCATACGACCGGTAGGGCTGCCCGACGACGACCCGCCCGGCGACGGGGCCGCTCCGCACCACCACATCGGCGGCGACCTGCTGGGCCTGCAGTGAGTTGCCAACTGCCAACGCGACGAGGAGCGATCCCGCGACGATGCTGGTTCTCATGGTGGCCTCGACTGAAGTTGGGAAACCCGCGGTCCCAGACTAGTGCGAGGCTTGTGCCAGAGGCTAACTCGTTGTGGTGCTTGGGGCGACGCAGGCCGGTCCGGGTGGATCGTCCTCTGGGGAGGACAGCCTGGACAGGCCTAGGACACCCGGACGCCGACCTTGGCCAGGGCGGCCTCCTCCTGGTCCAGCCACTCGCACACCATTCGGAATGCGGTTTCCCGATCGATGCCGAAGGCTTGGACGAGGTAAGGAATGGCGCCGTACATGTTGCTCCGCCCGCCGGCGCGAAGCCGGCGCAGGTAACTGTGCACTCGGGCAGCACGGGGCCGGCCGGCGGCCGAGACGGAGTGGGAGTGCGCGGCGGAGTCAGCTGGGGCCGATCTAGGCAAATATTTGGGCATGAAGACTTTACGGTGTTGAATCGAGTACCGAATATAGCCCGAAAGTTAGCGCTGGACAAGCCGCCGCCGGCACCGCCCCCACCGGGTGATCGAGTCCTTGACAGGCATATAGGGGGCGTCCATACTAGTGGCCTCTACGCAGGACTTGCGGCGCCAAAGTTCGAGCTACCCGCCTCGGCGGGACTGCGTGGCCTCGCTCCATCCACGTCGCTCCACTGCCGGCTCACTCTTCGCCTCGTCGAGCTGCGTATGTTTCGAGAAATTCTCTCGTTCTTCACCAAATCGCACATGGAGGCAGGTATGGCCGCGGACTTCTTCATCGGTGAATCGCTCGTCGGCGACGGCAATGAGATCGCGCACATCGACCTGATCATCGGGTCGAAGTCCGGACCGACCGGAGCGGCGTTCACCCAGGCGCTCTCGCGCAACACCGACGGCTTCACCACGCTCCTCGCCGTCGTCACGCCCAATCTCCCCTGCAAGCCCGACACCGTGCTGTTCAACAAGGTGACCATCAAGGGCGCCAAGCAGGCCGTGCAGATGTTCGGCCCGGCCCAGGCCGCGGTGGCCCGCGCGGTGATGGACTCGGTCAGCGAGGGCGTCATCTCCAAGACCCAGGCCAACGACCTCTGCATCCTGGTCGGCGTGTTCATTCACTGGCAGGCCGAGGACGACAAGAAGATCTACCAGTTCAACTACCAGGCGGTGAAGGAATCGATCGCCCGCGCGCTCAAGGGCCAGCCCTCGGTGGACGACGTGCTCGCCAAGTACAAGGCGGCCCGGCATCCGTTCGCCAGCGGCGCCGAGGGCTGATCGTACAGTCCCGCCGCAGCGGTGTTTCCACGAGGGGCGCCCGTCCGCGGGCCGCCCCTCGTATTTTTCCGGGACGCGTGACACTCGTGAGGAGATCAGGCCGGCGATGAAGAAGCTTCTGCTCCAGCTCGACAGCTCCAGGTTGCCCAGCGTGTTCGATCAGGTGGTGGCGTATGATGCCGGAGCGGATGCGATCATGAGCTATGGCGGCGTCACCGAGGGCGACGTCCGGGATCTCATCCATGGCTGCATCTTCACCCGCGGCCCCAAGGACCTGCACAATACGGCCGTCTGGATCGGCGGGAACAACATGTCCGCCGGCGAGCAGCTCCTGGCCCTGGCCCAGGACACCCTGTTTGCCCCCTTCTCGGTCTCCATCATGCTCGACTCCAACGGCTCGAACACCACCGCCGTGGCCGCGGTGGTGAAGATCGAGGAGACGGTGGGCGACCTCCACGGCCGCAAGGTTCTGATCCTGGCGGGCACCGGGCCGGTGGGCCAGCGCGCCGCCGGACTGCTGGCCAAGGATGGTGCCGACGTGACCATCACGTCGCGCAAGCCCGAGCAAGGTGAGAAAGCGCGGCAGTTCATCGATGCCCGGTTCAATGTCGGGGTGAAGTCGGTGGCGATGACCGATCCGTCCACCCTGCCGGAGCTGCTCGACGGCGTCGAGGTGCTGCTCAACTCCGGGCCGGCTGGCGTGCAGATGGTGCCGAAGGCCGCCTGGAGCGGGGTCAAGACGCTCAAGGTCGCGGTGGACCTCAACGCGGTCCCGCCGCTCGGGATCGAAGGGGTCGAGGTCGACGACGCCGCGGAGCGGCGCGGCGGCGTCACGGTGTACGGCGCCTTCGGGGTGGGCAACTTCAAGACCAAGCTGCACAAGGCCTGCGTCGCCAAGCTGTTCACCCGCAACGACCTGGTGCTCGATGCCGAGGCGATCGCGGAAGTGGCGCGCGGGATGAGCAAGGCGAAGCGGTAACGAGTGCTCCGCGTCGCGGGGATCGATCCCGGCACGCTGAGCCTCGATTGTTGCCGGCTGGTTGATGGCCGGCTGGCGGCCGAAGGCTCATGGCCGACAGCCCAGCTGGTGGAAGATCCGACGCCGTTGCTCGAGCTGCTGCTCGGCGATGGTCCGCTCGACCTCGTGGCCGGCCCCTCCGGATACGGACTGCCTCTTCGCCGTGCCGGCGAGGTCTCGGACGAGGAGTTCCGGCTCGCTTTCCTCATGCCGCCGGGCGGACCGGGAGGAATCGGCGGGCTCCGCGCCCTCACCCGGCGACTGGTGGCGGCGGACCTCCCGCTGGTGTTCACGCCCGGCGTGGTACACCTGGGCACGGTGCCGACGCACCGGAAGCTCAATCGCGTCGACCTCGGCACAGCCGACAAGCTGGCGGCCGCCGCCCTGGCGATCGCCGAGCAGGCCGAGCGTCGGATGCAGTCACCGGAGCAAGTCTCGCTGGTCCTGCTGGAGCTGGGCGGCGCGTTCACCGCGGGTATTGCGGTCGAGCGCGGTCAGGTGGTCGACGGAGTCGGCGGCACCAGCGGGCCGATCGGGTGGCGCGCGGCCGGCGCGCTGGACGGCGAGGTGGCCTTCCTGGCCGGCCAGGTGTCCAAGTCGCTGCTCTTCGAGGGCGGGGTGGAGACGATCGCCCGGCACCGGCCCGAGCTCCGGGCCACCGCCGTCGCCGCCTTCGTCGAAGGGGCGGCCCGTCTGGCCTGGCAGCTCCGGAGTGCCGCGCCCGGCGCGGACGAGATCCTGCTCTCCGGGCGGCTGGCCGATGACCCGGCCCTGGTGGCCCGGATCGCCGAGGAGATCGGCGGCGGGGTCACGGTCCGGCGGCTGGAGGGTTACGCGGTTCACGCCAAGCAGGGCGCCCAGGGCGCGGCCCTGCTGGCGGACGGCCTGGCCGGAGGCCGCTACCGCGGTCTGGTGGAGCGGCTCGGAATTCGGGAGGCGCACGGTACGGTGCTCGATCATCTGCACGTGATCTCGTCCACGGACGCCCGCCGCCGGCTCGGCCTGGCTGATGGCTGAGTCCCGCCATCACCTGCTCCTGGTCGGCGTGTCCACCCGGGCGCTGGCCCAGTCGGCCGTTCGGGCAGGATATCGGGTGACGGCGATCGACGCCTTCGGCGATGCCGACCTGCGCGCCATCGCCGAAGTGCTCCCGCTGGACCGGGCCAGCCGCCGGACCGGAGCGGACGCGGCGGCCCTGGCCGCCCGCGGGGTGCGGGCCGGCCTGGTGGCCTACACCTCCAACCTGGACAATCATCCCGCCGCGGTGGCCCTCCTGGCCCGGGGCCGCCGGCTGCTCGGCAACACGCCCGACACGCTCGAGCAGGTGCGCCACCCCCTGCGGCTGGCCCAGGCGCTCGCCGCGCGCGGCTTCGCGGTCCCGGCCGTGCGCGCCAGCGCTCCAGCCGGCCGGCTGCCCGGAGCCCCCTGGCTGCGGAAGCCCCGCCGCTCCGGCGGTGGACACGGCACCGCCCGGTGGCGTGCCGGGGAACCGGTCGGCCGGGGCCACTACCTCCAGCAGCGGATCGAGGGCTTGCCCGGCTCCATCGTGTTCGCGGCCGACGGGCACCGCGCCGTGCCCCTGGGGCTCACCCGCCAGCTGGTGGGACTGCGTGAGCTCGGCAGCTACGGCTTCCGCTACTGCGGCAGCCTGCTGGCCTCGAGTGGTCGGCCGATCTTCCCTCGCCAGGCCGAGCTGCATCGCCGAGCGGTCGCCCTGGCGGCGGCGGTCACCGAGCTGTTCGGCCTCCGCGGCCTCAACGGGCTGGACTTCATCGCCCGGGACGGAGTGCCGTTCCCGATCGAGGTCAATCCCCGCTATTCCTCCTCGATGGAATTGGTCGAGCGGGCCAGCAGGCTGTCGCTCTTCACCGTTCACCGGGACGCCTGCCGGGGACGGCTACCGCCGCCGCCGCTGCCGGCGCCCGACGTCGTGGGCAAGGCCATCGTGTTCGCCCCGCGTGCCCTGACGGTGAGTAATCCCGCAGGGTGGCGAGTGGACCTGGCCGACGTGCCACACCGGGGCGAGCGGATCGCGCGCGGACGGCCGGTCTGCACCGTCTTCGGGCGCGGCGTGAGCGGCGCGGGCTGCCGCTCCGCCCTGATCCGGGCGGCGAACGCGGTCTACGCCGCGCTCGGCGACCGGGCGGCGGGGGCAGCGTGACCGCGAGCGGACGGCCCGGCAACGTGACCTGTCTGGGATGCGGCTGCGGCTGCGACGACCTCGCGGTCGACGTCCAAGCAGGTCGGATCGTGGGCCTGACCCCGCCGTGCCCGCTGGCCCAGGCCTGGTTCGGAACCGGGCAGGTTCCATCCGCGGTGCGGATCGGCGGCGCCGAAGCCACCCTGGAATCGGCCTTGGCCGAGGCAGTGGCGCGGTTGACCCGCTCGCCGCGGGACGTGATCGTCGTGCTCGCGCCCGAGGCCACCGTCCAGGCCCATCGCGCCGCCCTGGCGCTGGCTGACCGGCTCGGCGCGGCCGTGGATACGGCGACCTCGACGCCGGCGGCCGCCGGACTGCTGGCGGCCCAGCGCCGGGGGCGGGCTGCCGCCACCCTGGGCGAGCTGCGGAACCGGGCCGACGCGGTGCTGTTCTGGGGCGTCGACCCGGCCGAGCGCTATCCCCGCTACGGGTCCCGCTACGCCCCGGAGCCGGTGGGCACCCATGTGCCCGAGGGACGACGGGGGCGGCTGGTGATCGGGGTGGCCATCGGGCAGGACCGTGGGCCGCCGCAGGCGGACCTGGCGCTCAGCCTGACGCCGGACCAGGAGGTGCCGGCGCTGTCGGTCATGCGGGCGGTGGTCCAGGGCCGCGCCCTGGGTGAGCTGCCGGCCCCGCTCCAGGCGGCGGCCGATGCCGCCCTTCGCCTGGTCAAGGCACGCTACGTGGCCATCGTGCACGATGCCGAGCCCGGCAACGAGCCCGCCCGTAGCCCTTACCGCGCCGAAGCGGTCCTCGCCTTGGCCGAAGCGCTCAACGGGCCCACCCGGGCGGTGCTCAGCTCGCTTCGGGCAGGCGGCAACTGCTCGGGCGCGGAGGTGGCGCTCACCTGGCAGACCGGCTATCCGCTCGCGGTCCGCTACCAGAGCGGCGCTCCCCGCTACTCGCCGGCGCGCCGGCCGCTGGCCGATGCCGAGCGAGCCTCGGCCGTCCTGGTGGCCGGAGCATTGGAGGCCGTGGCGCCGTCGCTCGCGCCGTCGGCGGCGAAGGTGGCAGTGATCGGCATCGGCCCGCGGGCCAGCACCGCGACCATCCCGCTTCGCGTGGCGGTGGATACCGGCGTCGCCGGCATCCACGAGGGCGGGACCGCCTACCGGATGGACGACGTGCCGCTGCCGCTCCGGCCGCCGCTGGCGGGCGCCCGATCCGCCGCCGACACGCTGACCGCGATCCTCTCCGCCGTACACCGCCGGCTCGGGGAGAGGTCCCCATGAGCCGGCCGGCCCGCCTCCGGATCACCGGGGGCGCGGTCCACGACCCGGCCAACGGGGTGGACGGCGAGGTGCGCGACGTCTGCATCGAGGACGGCCGGATCGTGGCCGAGCTGCCGGCCGGAGCTCCCACGCTGGACGCCCGGGGCATGGTGGTGATGCCCGGGGGCGTGGATATCCACTCCCACTTCGCCAGCTCGACCTGCAACCATGCCCGCCGGCTGATTCCCGACGAGCACGCCGGCGATCCGGCCCCGGCACCGGCGCTGGATCCCGATGACGTGCCGCGGTCGGGCAGCGGCGGTACGGTGCCCAGCACCTTCACCACCGGGTATCGCTACGCCGGCCTGGGCTATACCACGGCGTTCGACGCGGCGGTAGCGCCGCTGCTGGCCCGGCACAGTCATCACGAGCTGGACGACACGCCGTGCGTCGACGGCGGCATCTTCGTGCTGATGGGGAACGACGAGGATCTCCTGCGCCAGATCGAGGCGGGCGAGCGGGATCGCGCCCGGGACTACGCCGGATGGCTGCTCGGGGCCACCGGCGGGTACGCGGTCAAGATCGTCAACCCGGGCGGGGTCGAGGCGTGGAAGACCGGCCAGCGCAACGTGACCGGCCTCGACGACGCGGTGAGCGGGCGGGCGGTCACGCCGCGGGCCATCCTGGAGACGCTGACCGACGTGGCCAACGCGCTCAAGCTGCCGCACCCGGTCCACATCCATGCCAACAACCTCGGGGTGGCGGGCAACGCCGCCACGACCCTGGCGAGCATGGAGGCGGTGGCCGGACGGCGGGCCCACTTCACTCACCTCCAGTTCCACTGCTACGGCGGGGGCGGCGGCCAGCCCTGGAGCTCGGCGGCGCCCGCGGTCATCGAGTACGTCAACGCCCATCGCGAGGTGAGCGTGGACGTGGGTCAGGTCATGTTCGGCCCGGCCATGACCATCACCGCGGACGCGCCGGTGGAGTATCTGCTGCACAAGAGCAGCGGCCGCCGATGGACCAACATCGACATCGAGCTCGAGACCGGCTGCGGGATCGTGCCGCTGAGCTACCAGGACAAGGCGGCGGTGAGCGCGCTTCAATGGGCCATCGGTCTGGAGCTGTTCCTGCTGAGCCAGGACCCGTGGCGGGTGGTGCTCTCCACCGACCATCCCAACGGCGGCTCCTTCCTCTCCTACCCCGCCCTGATCCAGCTGCTGATGGACCGAAGCGTCCGGGACGACCAGCTCAAGCGGGTCAATCCCAAGCTGCTGGCCGGCAGCGCCCTGGCCGACGGGCTGACCCGAGAATACAGCCTGAACGAGATCGCCATCATCACCCGGGCCGGGCCGGCCCGGCTGCTGGGCCTCGCCGGCAAGGGGCATCTGGGGGTCGGGGCCGATGCGGACGTGACCATCTACAGCCGGCAGAGCGACCTGGCCGCGATGTTCTCGACCCCGCGCTACGTGGTCAAGGCCGGCACGGTCATCGTCGAGGAGGGCCACCTGCGCCGGGCCCCGGCCGGACGCCGGCTCCGGCTCGCGCCGGGGTACGACCGGGCGGTGGTGCCGGGCCTCCGCCGGCACTTCGAGCAGTACTCGACGGTCTCGTTCGACAACTATCCGGTGGCCGACCTGCCCGGCGAGCCCGAGCCGATCGGATGACGGGGCCATGAACATCAACGACGTGTTCATCGAGGAGACCTTCGCCGAGGCGTTCACCATGCGGGTGGCGCGGGTGATCGTCACGGCGCGCAGCCCGCGCTGGGTCCGCGAGGCCGCCCTCAAGCTCACCGGCTTCGCCACCTCAGTCATCGGCTGCAAGATCGAAGCGGGCATCGAGCGGGAGCTGCCCGAGCGGGAAACGCCGGACGGCCGTCCGGGCGTGAGCGTCCTGCTGATGACCATGAGCAAGGACGACCTCCCCAAGCGGCTGATCGAGCGGATCGGGCAGACCATCCTCACCTGCCCCACCACCGCCTGCTTCGACGGCCTGCCCGAGGCCCCCGACCGGCTCGGGGTCGGGTCGGCGCTGCGGTTCTTCGGCGACGGATTCCAGTCGAGCAAGGTGATCGGCGGGGAACGCTTCTGGCGGATCCCGGTGATGGAGGGGGAGTTCCTGGTCCAGGAGAAGTTCGGGATGGTGAAGGGGGTGGGCGGGGGCAACTTCCTCATCCTGGCCCAATCCGCCGACGCCGCGCTGGCCGCCGCCGAAGCGGCGGTCGACGCGATGGCCGGCTATCCGGGCATCATTCTCCCGTTCCCCGGTGGGGTGGTCCGAAGCGGCAGCAAGGTCGGCTCGCGGCGGATCAAGAGTATGATCGCCTCGACCAACGACGCCTTCTGCCCGACCCTTCGCGCCATCACGCCGTCGCAGCTGCCCGAGACGGTCAATTCGGTGCTGGAGATCGTGATCAACGGGACCGATGCCGACGCCATCGCCGGAGGGATGCGACTGGGGATCAGGGCGGCCTGCCGCGAAGGAGTCGTGTCCATCTCCGCCGGCAACTACGGGGGCAAGCTCGGGCCGCATCACTTCCACCTCCGGAAGATCATAGGAGGCGCGGCGTGAGCGGCCTCCGGGTCTCGCTCCATGCGCCGCTCGACCCGGCGGCCGACTGCTCCGCGCTGCTCGACGGCAACTGGACCGGGCTGGCACCGGAGGCGCTGGGCCGGCGGCCGGTCGCAATGCCCGGCCGTGGCGATGTCCCCCTGGCCGAGCTGGCCGAGGTAAGCGGCGAGCCGGACGGCACCATCCGGCTGGCCGGCGACTGGAGCCAGGCCGTTCGCCTGGGGGCGGGACTGGTCGAGGGGGCCGTGGTGGTGGAGGGCGACGTGGGCGACGAAGTCGGCGTCGGAATGGCGGGGGGCAGCATCGAGGTCCACGGACGAGCCGGGGCGCGAGCCGGCGCGGCCGCGCCGGCCGCCCGCCGGGGCATGACCGGCGGCGAGCTGATCGTGCGGGGCGATGCCGGGGCCGAGTGTGGCGCCCTGATGCGCCGCGGCCTCGTGGCGGTGGGCGGCACCGTGGCCGATCACGCCGGGGTCGGCATGATCGCCGGCACCCTCCTCGCCTTCGGGGATGTCGGACCCGTCCCGGGGCTGTGGTCGAAGCGCGGCTCGATCGTGGCGCTCGGCCGGGTGGCCATCCCTTCGACGTATCGCTTCGCCTGCACTTACCAGCCGCCGCACCTCCGGCTGCTGCTTCGCCGGCTTCAGACCCGATACCGCCTGCCGGTCGAGGCGCGGCACCTCACCGGCTTCTATCACCGGTACAGCGGCGATCTGGCCGAACTGGGCAAGGGAGAAATTCTGACATGGACAGCGTCATGACCGAAGGGCTCCAGATGAACGAGCTGGCCACCGAGATTGCCGATCACCTGGAGGAGCATGCCGCGACGTTCCGGGTCCGCAGCCAGCTGCTGCCCGGCGGCGCCCGGGTGATCGACGCCGGGGTCGAGACCGACGGCGGTTACGACGCCGGCCTGGCGCTGGGCGAGATCTGCATGGGCGGGCTGGGCAACGTGACCTACACGCCGGTGCAGATCGGCGGGGAATCGTGGCCTGGCGTGAGCGTCTGGACCGACCACCCCGCCATCGCGTGCATGGCGTCGCAGTATGCCGGCTGGGCCATCTCGGTGGACAAGTTCTTCGCCATGGGCTCCGGCCCGCTCCGAGCCCATGCCCGGGTCGAGCGCGAGCTGTATGAGAAGCTGGACTACGCCGAAGATGCCGCCCGCGGCGTGCTGGTACTGGAGGGCCGGGCGCTCCCGACCGACGCCGTGGCCGCCTGGGTGGCCCAGAAGGCCCGGCTCCAGCCCGGGCAGCTCACCTTCGTGGTGGCGCCCACCGCCAGTCTGGCGGGCGGGGTGCAGATCTCGGCCCGGATCCTCGAGACCGGGCTGCACAAGATGGAGACCCTCGGGTTCGACGTCCGGCGGATCGTGAGTGCGATGGGCACCGCGCCGATCCCGCCGGTCGCCAAGAACGATCTCCGGGCCATCGGCCGCACCAACGACTGCATCCTGTACGGCGGCCAGGCCCGTTACACGGTCCGGGCCGGCGACGCGGAGCTGGCCGAGCTGGCGCCCAAGGTCCCGGCCTCGGCCTCCAAGGACTACGGCACGCCGTTCTACGACGTCTTCCAGCGGTACCAGGGCGACTTCTACAAGATCGACCCCCTGCTGTTCAGCCCGGCCGAGGTCTGGCTCACCAGCACCGAGACGGGCCGGACGTTCCACGCCGGTCACCTCAATCCCGACGTGCTGGCGGCGTCGTGTTATCCCAGCTGATGATGACCCTTCCCCGATCCCAGGAGCAAGCGATGCGACGGTTCCCGCTGTGGCTGGTCCCCGCGATGGTCATCACCGGCGCCTGCAGCAAGCCGGCGGACAAACCTGCCGACGCTCCGGCGGCAGACTCCGCGGCAGCGACCGCGGCGCCCGTGGCCCCCGCCGAGCCCCAGGCCATCGTGACGGTCATCTACAAGCAGCCGAAGAGCCCGGCCGCCTTCGAGAAGTACTACAAGGAGAGCCACCTGCCGCTGGTCAGCAGCAAGCAGCAGGAGATCGGCTTCAGCAAGGCCGAGCTGACCAAGTTCACCAGCACGCTCGACGGCAAGAAGCCGACCTTCTACCGTCAGGCCGAGCTCTACTTCGACAACATGGATGCGCTCAAGAAGGGCATCGCCACCCCGGGCTTCAAGGCGGTGGGCGACGATCTGGCCAAGTTCGCCACCGGGGGCCTGCTCGGTATGATCGCGGTCGAGACCGGCGACAAGGGGACCGCGGCCTGCCCGGCCCTGGTCACGGTGATCTACCACCAGCCCAAGGACTCGGCCGCCTTCGAGCAGTACTACAAGGACACGCACCTGCCGCTGGTGAGCGCGGGCCAGTCCGAGATCGGGTTCACCCGGGCCGACCTGACCAGGTTCGAGTCCAACCTGGACGGGTCCGCGCCCGCTGAGTACCGCCAGGCCGAGCTGTGCTTCAACTCGATGGACGAGCTCAAGAAGGGCACCTCGACCGAGGCGTTCAAGAAGGTGGGCGGCGACCTGCCGAACTTCGCCACCGGCGGCCTCGCCGGCCTGATCGGGGAGCAGCAGTAGCCTGCACCTCGTCGTCCTGGCCGCCCGCGAAGGGTGGCATACCCGGGAGCTGACCCGCGCGCTCGAGGCGCGCGGGCACACCGGCGCCGTGGTCCCGTACCAGGCACTGGTGGCCACCATCGGTCCGGGGTCGGGCCTCCGGAGCCGCACGGCCGAGCTCGACCGGGCGGACGCGGTGCTCACCCGGATCATTCCCTCCGGCTCGCTCGAGCAGATCATCTTCCGGGTGGACGCGCTCCATCGCCTCGAGGATCGGGGCGTCCGGGTGATGAACTCGGCCCGGACCATCGAGCGGACGGTGGACAAGTTCTGGACCTCGGCACTGCTCGAGCAGTGCGGCCTGCCGACCCCGGCAACGGTCGTGTGCGAGACGCCCGAGGAGGCCTTCGCCGCCTTCCGGGCGCTGGGGGACGTCATCGTCAAGCCGCTGTTCGGCTCGATGGGGCTGGGGATGACCCGGGTGAGCGACGAAGAGATGGCGTTCCGGGTGTTCAAGACGATCGAGACCATCCGCGGGGTCTACTACCTCCAGCGGGCGATCGACCATGACGGGAGCGATATCCGGGCCTTCGTGGTGGGCGGCCGGGTGCTGGCCGCGATCGAGCGGCGCTCGGCCGGCTGGCGGACCAACCTGTCCCGGGGCGGCACCGCCCAACCGGTCCAGCTGCCCGACGCCTGGGCCGCGCTGGCCGTGCGCGCCGCCGCCGCGGTCGGCGCGGAATACGCCGGGGTGGACCTGCTGCCGGCGCGGGACGGCACCGTCTACGTGCTCGAGGTCAACGGCATCCCCGGCTGGGAGGGACTCCAGGCCGCCACCGGTCTCGACGTGGCCGGCGCGGTCATCGACCAGCTGGTGAGCCGGGTGGCTTCGAGCCCCCCGTGACCCCGGACGAGGTCGCCGCCGCGGGCCAGCTGGCCTGTCTGCTCGAGGTCAGCGCGCCCAAGCCCGGCAACGTGTCGCCCGGGCTGCATTTCCACGACACCCGCTACGAAGACTTCCTGGCCAGCGCGGTGGCGATCCGGCCGGCCCTGGCCGCGGCCGGCCAGCAGTGCCTCGGCGCCACCATCCGGCAGGCCGTCACGGCGACCGGCCGATGGACCTCGTCCAACACCAACCTCGGCATCATTCTGTTGCTGGCGCCGCTGGCCCGGGCGGCGCTCGGGACCGGCGGGTCCCTCCGGGATCGGCTGGGCGCCGTGCTGGCCGCAACGACCGTGACCGACGCCGCCGAGACCTACGCCGCCATCCGGCAGGCCCGGCCCGGTGGGCTGGGCTCGGCCGTCAGGGAGGACGTGGCCGCCAGCCCGTCGGTGACCCTCCAGCAGGCGATGGCGCTGGCGGCCGACCGGGACAGCATCGCCCGCGAGTACACCACCGACTTTTCAACCACGTTCGAGGTCGGCGCACCCGCCCTGCGTCAGGCTCGAGCGGCCGGGCTGGGCTGGTCCGAGGCGACGGTCGAGACCTACCTCCGGGTCCTGGCGGAGCGGCCCGACACCCACATCGCCCGGAAGCTCGGGACCGGGGCCGCCGGGGAGGTCTCGCGTCGGGCCCGCGAGGTGCAGGCCGCGGGGGCCACCCGAACCGAGGCCGGCCGGAGGGCGCTGACCGCGCTGGACGTCGAGCTCCGGAGCGCGACCAATGCGCGCAATCCCGGCGCGACCGCCGATCTGACCTGTGCCGCGCTGTTCGTCGTTATACTAGAGGGCGGTTGGCACCCCTGAGGAGATCGTCGTGCAGAGTCGCTTCCGTGTGCAGGTCAGCAAGGACTACCTGGTGTTCGCCTCGGCCCACTTCATCACCTTCCGGGGCCACCAGTGCGAGACCCTGCACGGGCACAACTACCGGGTCGGCGTCGCCGTGGAAGGCGAGGTGGACGCCGAGGCGTTCTTCGTCCTCGACTTCAGCATCCTGAAGCAGGTCACCCGCCGGTTCGTGGACGAGATCGATCACAAGGTCCTGCTGCCGACCCAGAACCCCAAGCTGAGCTTCGAGGAGACGGGCGACCGGCTGCGGGTCGACTACTTCGGCGAGCCGACCTACGTGTTTCCCCGGCGCGACTGCGCCCTGCTCCCGATCCAGAACAGCACGGCCGAGATGCTGGCGCAGTACCTGGGGCAGCGGGTGCGCGAGGAGCTGGTGCGGAGCGGCTACACCCATCTGTCGCTGCTCGAGCTCGAGGTCGAGGAGAACTACGGGCAATCCGCGACCTATCGGGAGACGCTGGGCGACTGAGCGCCGACCGGCTCGGCCGCCAGCTCGGCGAGGTCGGTGGCCGTGATGGCGCCGGTGTGAATCGCGCTGGCCACCAGGACCCCGTCGCAGCCCGCGTCCCGCAGGCGCTCCAGATCCTCCCGGTGGCGTACGCCGCCCCCGGCCAGGAGCCGGAGCGATCGAAACCGTCCCCGCAGTCGTTCCAGCAGGCCAAGATCGAGCCCTCGCCCCATCCCCACCCGGGCCAGATCCAACACTACCATCGTCGTGACACCGGCCTCCGCCGCCTCGGCGGCGAGCTCGACCGGATCGGTGAGCTCGCCGAGGCTGGCCTCGAGCGCCGGGTGGCGGAGAGGCCGGCCGTTCAGCAAGTCGAGGCTGAACACCAGCCGAGCGGCGCCCACTTGGCGCACGATCCGCCGGAGGTCCGTCATCGCCCGCAGCGTCTCCAGCCCGACGACCACGCCGCTGGCGCCGGTGGCCAGGACTTCCAGGGCGCTCTCGGGGGTGTAGGCACCGGCGTCGACCAGAATGGCGCCGGCAAAGCCGGTCTCGAGCTCGGCCAGCTCACGAAGCAGGGCGCGCTGGACGGCCCCACCCTGGATGGCATCGAGGTCGGCGACGTAGCAGGCGGTGGCGCCCAGGCGCCGGCGGTAGGCGCGAAGCAGGGCCGCCGGGTCGCCCACCGTCGAGGCCGTGAGGATGGACTCGACCGGCTGATATCGGGCGCGGTCCCCCTGGCGGGCATGGACCGCCACGCCGCGAACCAGATCCAGGACCGGGATGATGTCCATGGCATCAAAGTATCCCAGCCGAGCGGCCGGTGACCAGCCGCGGTGACGAGCCGTGGCTGGGCTGGGACATCGGCGGAGTCAACACCAAGGCCGCCCGGCTGCACCGGACGGTCGGCGCCACTCCCCGACTCGAGACGGTGTCGGTCCCGTTCGAGATCCAGCGGGAGCTGCCCGCGCTGGCGGCCACGCTCGAGCGGCTGGCCCGGCGGCTGGGGCGGGATCACCGAGCTCGGCACGCCGTCACGATGACGGCCGAGCTGTCGCAGGCGTTCCGGACCAAGCGCGAGGGCGTCGCGTTCGTGCTCGATGCGCTGGGGCGCGCCTTTCCCGGTGACCCAATCCACGTCTATCTCACCGATGGCCGGTTCGTCTCGCCCGACGAGGCCCGAGCCCGTCCTCTGGAAGCGGCGGCGTCCAACTGGGTCGCCACGGCCACCCTGGTGGCGAGATTCACGCCCGACTGCGTGCTGGTTGACATCGGCACTACCTCCACCGACATCGTGCCGATCGCGGGTGGCCGGGTGGTCGCGGCCGGGCGAACCGATCCCGACCGGCTCTCGACCGGCGAGCTGGTCTACACCGGCGCGCTGCGCACCCCCGCCGAGGCACTGGTGCGCGAGGTGCCGCTCCACGGCGGGCGCGCCCTGGTCTCGGCGGAAGGGTTCGCTACCGTGGGCGACGCGCACATCTGGCTGGGCCGGCTCCGTCCGGAGGACTACACCGCCCCCACGGCCGACGGGCGGGCGGTGACTCGCGAGCTGGCCGGTGAACGGCTGGCCCGGGTCGTCTGTGGCGACCGGGAAATGCTGGACGACCGGGCGGTCGAGCAGATCGCCCAGGCCATCGTCGAGGCCCAGACCCAGCTGGTGACGGCCAACATCCGTCGGGTGGTGGCTTCGCACCCGCCGCTGACCAAGGCGGTGGTCGCCGGTCTGGGCGACTTCATCGGGCAGGAAGCGGCCCGCCTCGCCGGCCTGACGGTCGAGCCCCTCTCGGCGAGACTGGGCAATGGCGCGCGGGTCGCGCCGGCAGCGGCCGTGATCTGGCTGCTGGCCGGCGAGGCTGGTCCAGGATGAGCCAGGCAGGACCGCTCAGTGTGATCAAGGTGGGAGGCGGGCTCGTCGCCGAGCCGGGCGCGCTGGAGGCGGTGGGCGCCGCCATCGCGGCGGTGGGCCGGCGACATCGCATCCTCGTCGTGCCGGGCGGCGGCCCTTTCGCCGACGCGGTACGGGCATTCGATCGCTCCGTCGGTCTCTCCTCTGATGCCGCGCACTGGATGGCCATCCTGGCCATGGACCAGTACGCCCACGCCCTGATGGAGCGGATCCCCGGCGCGGCCCTGCTGGAAGAGCCGGGCGCGCTGGCAGCCGTGCTGGGCCCGGCTGGGGTCGCCATCCTGGCTCCTTACCGATGGATGCGCGCGGCCGACGTCCTGCCCCATGTCTGGCAGGCCACCAGCGACAGCGTGGCGGCATTCGTCGCCGGCGCGCTCGACGCCGACCGGCTGATTCTGGTGAAGTCGGTGGACGGCCCGGTGGAAGAGCTCACCGATGGCTGCTTTGCCTCGGTGAGGCCGGTCGGGCTTCCCTGCCTGGCTCTGGGCTGGCGGCGGATGGGGGACCTGGAGGCGGCGATAGCAGGGACCGATGGTGCGATTGGCTGACCTCCGGACCGATCGTGCGATCGGCTGACCCCGGGCCCGATCGCGCGATCGGCTGAACTCCGGGAGTCATCGGTCGCCGTGAGCCGGTTGATGAGCGCCCGGCGCGGAGCTGGTGAAGGACCCCCGCTACGCCAGGCGCAGCCGCCGTGGTGCCTTTCGCGGCGGCAGCGCCGCTGCCAGCAGGCGGGCGAACTCCCCGGCCGGGACCGGCCGACTGAACAGATAGCCTTGCATCGCGTCGCAGCCTTCGGCCCGGAGCACGTCGCACTGCGCCTCGGTCTCTACCCCTTCGCCCACGACCTTGAGCCCGAGCGCGTGCGCCATGGCGATGATGGCGGTGGTGATCGCGGCGTCGTCGGGTGAGGTGGCGATCTCCCGGACGAACGACCGATCGATCTTGAGGGTGTCGAGCGGCAGGTGCTTGAGGTAACTGAACGACGAGTACCCGGTGCCGAAGTCGTCCACCGCCAGATGCAGCCCCATCGCCCGGAGGGCGTGAAGCGTGTCGGTGTCCTCCCGGTGGTGCTTGACCAGCAGGCTTTCGGTCAGCTCCAGCCCGAGGAAGCGGGCGTCGAGCCCGGTCCGCTTGAGCGTACGGGCCACCATGTCGGGCAGGCCGCGCCTGACCTGCCGGCTGGACAGGTTGACCGCGACCCGGATGGGCGGCAGCCCCGCCTGCTGCCAGGCCAGATTTTCGGTGCAGGCCCGCTCCAACACCCATTCGCCCAGCGGCACGATCAGCCCGTTCTCCTCGGCCAGGGGAATGAACTCCGACGGCAGCAACAGGCCCAGCTCCGGGTGGCGCCAGCGGACCAGTGCCTCGGCCCCGACCGGGAGACCCGTGACCCCGTCCACTACGGGCTGGTAGTGCAGCTCGAACTCGGCCCGCTCGACCGCGCGGCGGAGGGCGTTCTCCAGGGTGAGCCGCTGGAGCGCGGTGGCGTTCATCGCCCGCGAGTACGCCTGATAGCTGCTCCCACCCTGCTCCTTGGCCTGGTACATGGCGGTATCGGCGTGCATCAGCAGGGTCTCCAGATCCTCGCCGTCATCGGGAAAGATCGCGATCCCGATGCTGGCGGTAATGAAGATCTCCTGCCCCGCCAGATGGACCGGATGGGCCAGGCTGCTGAGAATCCGCCGTGCCAGCTTGCCGGCATCCTCGGGCCGGCGAAGTCCCGGCATGATCACGGTGAACTCGTCGCCGCCGAGCCGGGCGACGTCGGGCGCAAGCGCGTCCTCCGCCGGACCGACCTCGTCTTCGCGATCCCGGCACGAGGCGCGGAGGCGGAGGGCCACCTGCTGGAGCAGCTGGTCGCCGGCTTCATGGCCCAGGGTGTCGTTGATCCGGCTGAAATGGTCCAGGTCGATGAAGAAGGCCGCCACCTGCCGGCCGCCGCGGCGCGCCAGCTCCAACGCCTCGCCCAACCGGTCCTTGTATGACAGCCGGTTGGGCAGCCCGGTCAGGCTGTCGTAGTAGGCCAGCGACTTGACCTGGTCGTGCATCTGCACGTTGGCCAGGGCCACCGCCGCCTGGTCGGCCAGGCGACGGACCTGGACCTGCTCGTCGGCGCCGGGCGACTGGCCGGCGCGGTCGCCCAGGGCCAGGATCCCGACCAGCTGACGCTGAAACCGAAGGGGGAGCACCACCACGGTGCGTGGCCGCAGGGGGAGCAAGGCGGACAGGTAGGCCGGCAGCGGCCGCTCGGTCACGTCGTGACGCACCAGATCGGGGCCGTCGAGCAGGTCCTGCACGTCTTCCGACCGGAGATCGACCCGGATCGCGACGCGGCTGGTGTCCCCGTAGTCCTGCACCATGCCGCTGACCATCTTGCCCCCGTCCGGCACCACCAGCGTCACGGCCACCATGTGGCAGGGGAACACGTCCTTGGTCCGCGCCAGCAGGGTGTCGACGATGGACACCGCCTCGGTGGCCGAGAGGACCGCCCGGTCGATCTCGGCCGCGGTCGACAGGGCCTGGAACTGGCGGCCGAGCTGGGACGCCATGGTATTGAACGCGGTGGCCAGCTCCTCGAACTCGTCGCGGCTCGAGACGGCCACCCGGCTGTCGAAGTCGCGATGGGCGATCCGCCGGGTGCCCTCGCGCAGCTCCACCAGCGGCACCAGACTCCGCTGGATCTGACTCCCGCTCAACAGCAGGACGGCCAACCCGGACAGCGCGACCACCCAGCCGAACAGGCGGGTGAAGTCGGACAGCGGCCCCAGCACCTCCTGCTCCGACTCGCTCAGGATGATGGTCCAGGTCGGGGCCGAGAACACCTCGTCCAGCTCGAGCGGCGACGTGGAGGTGACGAACGGCTCCGACAGCGTGTCCGTCTGGGCCACCGGCGGCGCCGGATCGGGCGCGTCCACCGTGATCGGGTCGGACTGGGCCACCAGATCGGCCTGGGTCGCCTTGAACAGGGCCCGGCCGGAATCATCGGCCACGGTGATCACCGTGCTGGGCGAGGGCAGGCTCGAGGCCAGCGTGCCCCAGAGAAAGGCCGGGCTGACTTCCGCCATCAGGGTGCCCGGCACTCCGCCCAGCCGGCCGAGCCGTCGGAGGAGGAAGGTGCCGGCGGGACGGCTGTCGTACCGGTTGGCGATGACCGGAACCCCGGCTCGCAGGTCGTCCAGTTGCGCGCCGGAGAGGCTAGGACGGCGGCTGAGCCGGCCGAAGACCGGGATTCGCTCGCCGGCGTCGCTGATGAATTCGACGGCCGTGAACCGCTGCCCGGCCAGCAGGTCGACACCAGTGTTGAGCAGACCAGCGCCGCCCGCCCCGCCGGTGCGGTCCCGCAACTGGTGCAGCAGTCGGGGCGAGATGCTCTTCACCGTGGCATCGAGCAGCAGGAGGCGCTGGTAGAGAGCCAGCCCCATGGCACGGTTGGCCTGTTGCAGTCGGCGATCACTCTGGCCGCGGAGCTGACGGGTGATGTGACCGTAGGAGATCGTCCCGACCAGGGCGACCGGCAGCACCGCGCAGCCGACGAACAGCAGGAGGAGACGGCGCCCGAACCTGCTCCGGAGCGGCGTCGGTGCTAGGGTCACCTGAGAGGCTCGGCGAGGGAGGAAGGCTGGGTGTCGACGGACAGCTGCCGACTATGGCATCGGGCGCGCGAAGGGCAAGGGCCATGCCCCCGGGCGGAAGGCCGCCAGGCGTTGCGACTGCGGGAGTTAGGCCAG
Organism: Gemmatimonadales bacterium; assembly: GCA_036265635.1. Lineage (GTDB taxonomy): Bacteria > Gemmatimonadota > Gemmatimonadetes > Gemmatimonadales > GWC2-71-9 > CAVVWJ01. Next base: position 11,762 of record DATAOR010000047.1, on the reverse strand, counting down.
CGCGCCCGGGCGGGCCCCGGGGCCGCTCCGGCAAATCGCCTCAGGCCACCAGCAGAGAGGGGCGCCGGAGGGACCGCACCAGCTCCCGCAGGGCGGCCAGCACGCGCTCATCGCCTTCCCGGAGCAGCGCGGCCAGGATGTGCTTGCAGACCTGGTCGCGCCACAGGTGGTCACCGCAATCGCAGCGGGGCAGTTCGGCCGTGCAGAGATCGACCCAGTGGGGCTGGTCGCCGCCGGTGACGCGGTATCGCCCGGCACTGACCCGGTCGGCGCGAAGCTCGAGACCGCGTTCCAGCCGGGCTAGGTCGAGCACGCCGATGGCGTCGAAATCGATGAACGGCGGCCGGAAAGGATGAGAGTCTGCCATGCCCAAATATACCCCGAAGCCGGCGCAATCGCCAGCTTGGGTGTCCAGACTAAGATGTTGATTTACATGAAGTTGACGTAGACGAACGCGGGGCGAATGCCGATCGGGCGGCCGCCACCAGGGACCGGACCAGACCCTCGTCCACCCGGCCGCACCTGCCGCCCAGGCAGGCCGCCCCCCGTACGCCCACCATGTCCGGGCCCAGCCTGGCGGCGCGGCCGATGGTCTCCCGCGAGAGCGATCCTGCCAGGCCCGTGCGGAGGCCCCGGGACCTGGTCCGCTCGATCCACCGAACCAGCGCCGGATCGTCCAGCCAGTCGAAGAGATCGCGGCCATCCTTCCGCCAGGTATCCAGGACGACGCCGTCGATGCCGGCGGAGGCCGCCGCGTCGGTGACGTCGTCTGGAGTGGGGCCGTGATCCACCGACGCCACCGCCATCAGCCGGGCGGGAGACGAGACAGTCCCCGAGAGCTGAAGACCGCACTCCAGCAGCGCATCGAGGGCCGGCCGGCCTCCCAGCCTGGCCAAGCCGATCTTGAGCACGAGGTCCGCCGCGCAGGCCGGCAGCTGGCGCACTCCCCCGAAGGCCTCCGCCAGCTCCACTGGTCCCGCCGGGTCACCCAGCGCCACGCTGAAGGCGCACGCGGCCGGCACGGCCCGGGCGATCGCCGCGAGCGTGGGGGCCGAGACCGGGCCCAGGGGCCCCCGGTCGGGCTCCTTGGCATCGATGACATCTGCCCCGCCCGCCACCGCCGCCGCCACCTCGTCGGCCGAACGGACACTGACCAGCACCAGCATGGCCTCTCCCTTGTCTGTTGCCAGGGCCCTGATATGTTGGGATTCTTGAAGTTAGCGCGGAAACCCAAGCCGAGGAAACGGGCGTGAGGCTGGACCGGAAGAACCTGTTGGTGACCGGCGGCTCCAGCGGCATCGGTCGAGCCATCGCCCTCGGCTGCGCCCGCGAAGGGGCCGACGTGGCCCTGAGCTACCGTGGCAACCGCGAGGGGGCCGACCGCACCGCGGAGGAGATCAGGGCGCTCGCGCGCCGGGCTGAGGTATTCCAGGCCGACCTTGCGAGAGATGCCGACATCGACGCGCTGGCGAGCGGGCTCCGGCAGCGCTTCGACCGGATCGATGGATGGATCAACAACGCCGGGGCCGACATCCTCACCGGCCCAGGCGGCCGGCTGAGCCGGCTGGAGAAGCTCGACCAGGTGCTGGCCGTGGATCTCCGAGGCACCGTGCTGGCCTCGTGGGCCGCGGTCGAGATGATGCGGGACCGGGGCGGGGCCATCATCAACATGTCATGGGACCACGTGACGCTGGGCATGGCGGGTGAAAACCCCATCCTCTATGCTGCGGCCAAGGGCGGCATCCTCAGCTTCAGCAAGTCCCTCGCGCGCGAGGTGGCGCCCGCCATCCGGGTGAACGTGCTGGCGCCCGGCTTCATCGAGACCGCCTTCGGCGAGCAGGCGGATGACGCCTGGCACCGCGAGATCGCGAGGTCCACCCCGCTCGGCCGCTGGGGCCGGCCGGAGGACCTGGTCGGGGCGGCCGTGTTCCTGGCGTCCGACGAATCCGGCTTCATCACCGGCCAGACCATCATGGTCAACGGCGGCGTGGTGATGTAACGAGGACTTGACCCGAAGGATCGAACCCGAAGGAGCGAACCGATGCCCGCGACCAAAGAGCGCAGCTACAACGAGACCGAGATCGCCGAGCGGCTCAAGGCCCTGCCCGGCTGGTACTACGAGGACGGCTGGATCCGCCGGGTGTTCAAGACCGACGGCTGGCCGACCACCCTCATGCTGGTCAACGCCGTCGGCTATCTCGCCGAGGCGGCGTACCATCACCCGGACCTGACGGTGACCTGGGGCCGGCTGACGGTCAAGCTTCAGAACCACGCGGCCGGCGGAATCACCGACAAGGACTTCGAGCTGGCTCGGAAGATCGAGGAGGTCACGCTCTGGCGTCCCACCGGCGGCGCGCTCGAGGGAACGCCGAACAAGTGGGTCCGTCCGGGGGATCCACGGTAGCAGCAGCCGCGGCGCCCCGGAAAGTCCTGTTCGTCACCGGGCGGCTGGCCGAGCCGGCGCTCCGTCGCGTACTGGCTGAGATGCGGCCGCCATTCGAGGCGGCCGTTGCCGTCCTGAAGATCACGGTCGCCGCGCTGATGACGGTGCCGTGGATCGCGCGCTTTCTCGAAGTGCCGGCCGGCACCGACCTGGTGCTGCTGCCGGGCCTGGTCGAAGGCGACCCCACCGAGCTGAGCGCCCACCTGGGCGTGCCGGTCGAGCGCGGCCCCAAGGATCTCCGCGAGATCCCCCGCTATTTCGGCCAGGCCGCCGCCGCAGCCGACTACGGCGCCTACGACATCGAGATCCTGGCCGAGATCAACAACGCCCCCAAGCTCACCCGGGAGGCCATCCGGGCGGCGGCCGACTATTTCCGCGCCAGCGGCGCCGACCTGATCGACCTCGGCTGTACCCCGGGCGTTCCCTTCCCGGAGCTGGCCGAGGTCGTCCGCGAGCTCACCGGTGCCGGCATGCGGGTCAGCATCGACAGCTTCGACCCGGCCGAGATCCGGGCCGCGGTGGCCGCGGGCGCCGAGCTGGTCTTGAGCGTGAACGGGTCCAACCGCGAGGTGGCCCGGGAGCTGGCCGGGGGCGCCCGGGTCGTGGCCATTCCCGATTTCGGCGAGAGCCTGGACAGCCTGGGGCCGACCCTGGAGGCGCTGGAGCGATGGGGGGTGGCCTACCTCATCGACCCGGTGATCGAGCCGATCGGCTTCGGCTTCACCGCCTCGATCGAGCGCTACGCCGAGATCCACCGGCGCTTCCCCGCGGCCGGTCAGCTCATGGGCATCGGCAACCTGACCGAGCTCACCAGCGCCGACACCACCGGCATGCACGCCCTGCTGCTGGCGATCTGTCAGGAGACCGGCGTCCGCGCGGTGCTGACGACCGAGGTCATCCCCTGGGCCCGGGGCGCCGTTCGGGAGGTGGACATCGCCCGCCGGCTGATGTATTACGCGGTCCGGCAGCGGACCCTGCCCAAGCACGTCGACGATCGGCTGGTGACGGTGAAGGACCCCGAGATCCTCGAGTACTCCGAGGCGGAGCTGCGGGAGATCCAGCGGGCCGTAACCGACGCCAACTTCCGGATCTTCACCGACCGCAGCACCATCACGGTGTTCAACAGCGAGCTGTTCGTCCGCGGCACCGATATCCAGGCCATCTTCGCGCAGCTCGGCGTCTCCGAAAGCACCCATGCGTTCTATCTCGGCCGCGAGCTGGCGCGGGCCAAGCTGGCCATCACGCTGGGGAAGACCTACCGGCAGGAAGGCGCCCTCCAGTGGGGCTACCTGACGCCGCCGGACGACCGGAATGAGCACGTCAAGCTGACCCAGCGCCGCCGCCGGGCCACGGCGCCGCCCCAGGGAGGCGCATGACCTCGGGCGGGCTCCCCCTGGTCGACAACCTGGGCGAGAGCGGCGACCCGATCGACACCGTCGCCCGGTTCCTCGATCTGCCCTGGCTGGTCTTCCTCGACAGTGCCGCCGGCGGCGCCCGGCCCGGGGAGAGTCATCCGCTCGGCCGCTACTCGTTCCTGGCGGCCGACCCGGCGCGAGTGGTGCGCAGCAAGGGCCGGGCGACCGAGCTGGGCGGGCCGGGGCTGGCGTGGACCGCCGTCGATCGGGATCCGCTCCTGGCGGTGCGGGACCTGCTGGCGCCGTTCGCCACCGAGCCGGTCCCTGGACTGCCGCCGTTCCAGGGCGGCGCGGCCGGGTACGTCGGCTACGATTACGGTGCCGTCCTCGAGCGGCTGCCGGCGCCCCGGTACGACGACCTCGCCATTCCCGACGTCGTCCTCGGCCTGTACGACTGGGTGGTCGCCTGGGACCACCGGGTCGGGACCGCCTGGATCATCTCGACCGGCCTGCCCGCCGAGGGCGCCGCGCGCGAAGCCCGCGCGCGCGAGCGCCTGGAGATGGTGCGCGCTCGACTTCGAGGGGCCGGGGACGGCGCGGGTCGAGTGGTGGGCGGCCAGATCCTGCGCCCCCGCCCCGACGCGGCCGAGGGAGCCGGCGCGCCGGACCCGGGGGCCGAGGCGCCCAGCTATCCCGTGCTGGGTGTCGAGGGCGCCGAGCGCATCGGCCTCCGGTCGACGTTCACCCACCGCGGCTACCTCGACGCGGTGACCCGGGTCAAGGACTACATCGTCGCGGGCGACATCTTCCAGGCCAACCTGTCGCAGCGGCTGCAGGCGCCCGCCGTCGAGCCATCGTTCACGCTGTACCGGCGGCTCCGCCAGCGGAACCCGGCCGCTTTCGCCGCCTACCTCGACGCCGGCCAGCTCCAGGTGCTGAGCGCCTCACCCGAGCGGTTCCTCCGGCTCGACCAGCGCGGCCGCCAGGTCGAGACCCGGCCGATCAAGGGCACCCGCCCGCGCGGCCTCGGCCCCATGCACGACGCCGCGCTGGGGAGGGCGCTGGCCGAGAGCGAGAAGGACCGGGCCGAGAACGTGATGATCGTGGACCTGCTGCGGAACGACCTGTCCCGGGTGTGTCGGCCCGGCACCGTCCGGGTGCCGGAGCTGTTCGCCCTGGAACAGCTTCCCACGGTGCACCACCTGGTTTCCACCGTGGTCGGTGAGCTCGATCCCGCCTGCGATGCGGTCGATCTGCTCCGGGCGGCCTTCCCCGGCGGCTCGATCACCGGGGCTCCCAAGGTCCGGGCGATGGAGATTATCGCCGAGCTCGAGCCCAGCCGGCGGGGCGTCTATTGCGGCTCGATCGGCTACCTCTCGGTGAGCGGAGCGATGGACACCAGCATCGTGATCCGGAGCTATCTCGCCCTCCGGGGGCAGGTATACTTCCAGGCGGGCGGCGGCATCGTGGCGGATTCCGACCCCGAGCTGGAATACCGGGAAACCCTCGACAAGGCGCGGGCCCTGATCGCCGCGCTGGCCGACGCATGATCCTCCTGCTCGACAATTACGACTCCTTCGTCTACAACCTGGCCCGGTACGTCCGCGAGCTCGGCGCCAAGCCCGCCGTGCACCGCCACGACGAGCTCACGGTGGACGAGGTGGCCGCCATGGCGCCGTCCCACATCATCATCTCGCCGGGGCCCTGCTCCCCGGCCGAGGCCGGCATCTCGACCGAGGTCGTCCGCCGGCTGGGCGACCGGATTCCGGTCCTGGGGGTGTGTCTCGGGCACCAGTGCATCGGGGCAGCGTACGGCGGCGAGATCGTCCGGGCGGGCCAGCCGATGCACGGCAAGACGTCGAGCATCCACCACACCGGCGCCGGGTTGTTTCAGGGGCTCCCCAATCCCTTCCGGGCGACCCGCTACCACTCGCTGGTCATCGCGCCGGCGTCGGTGCCGCCGGAGCTCGAGATCGTGGCCACCTCGGAAGACGGCGAGATCATGGCGGTCCGTCATGCCCGGCATCCGGTGCACGGCGTCCAGTTCCATCCCGAGTCGGTCCTGACCGAGCACGGCTACCGGCTGATCGACCACTTTCTCCACGGAGTCCCGGCCCGGCCCCGCCCGGTGCCGGCGGCCGCCGACGGGGCCCTGGTCGCCGCCGGCGCGGCGCCCACCACGCTGGCCTCGCATCCGCCGCCCGCGGACCTGGTCCGGTGATCATCGAGACCATCCTGACCACGATGGCGGCGGATGGGGTGATCAACTTCGCGCCCATGGGCGTGGAGTGGGGCGAGGCCGAGCTGATCATCAAGCCGTTCCTCGAGACCACCACCTTTCGCAACGTCGTCGCCTCCCGGGCCGCCGTGGTGAACCTGACCGACGACGTCATGCTGTTTGCCCAGGGCGCCCTCACCAGCGCGCAGTTTGCCTGGCAGCCGGCTGTGGTGGTCCGCGGCGCGGTGCTCGAGGCGGCCTGCTCGTGGCGGGAGGTCGAGGTGGCCACCATCGACGACACGCCGCCCCGGTCCCGGATCGCCTGCCGGGTCGTGCATCACGGCACCCGCCGCGAGTTCCTCGGCTTCAACCGGGCGCGCCACGCGGTGCTCGAGGCCGCCATTCTGGCCACCCGCACCCACCTGCTGCCGGCCGCCGAGATCGCCTCGGAGCTGGCCCGGTTGCAGATCATCGTGGACAAGACCGCCGGTCCGCGCGAGCGGGAGGCGATGGCGTTCGTGGCCGGACATGTCCAGCCACGATAGCGTCTTCATCGAGGCGGCCGCCCGGCTCCATTTCGGCGTGCTCGACCTCCGCGGGGACCTGGGCCGAAGGTTCGGCGGCCTGGGGGCGGCGGTCCCGGCGCCCTCGCTCCTGCTGGAGGCGGCCCCGGACCGCCGGCTGAGCGCGCACGGTCCGGACGCCGCCCGCGCTCGGCTGTTCGCCGAGCGGTTCCTGGCCTACCACGGGGTGGCAGGAGGCGCCCGTCTGACCGTTCACCGGGCCATCCCTCCCCACAGCGGGCTTGGCTCGGGCACCCAGCTGGGCCTGGCGGTGGGGCGGGCGCTGGCGGCGCTGCACGGCCTCCCCGACGACGTGCCGGAACTGGCCCGGGCGGTAGGACGAGGGGTCCGCTCCGCCATCGGAACCTGGACATTCGCGCTCGGCGGCTTCATCGTGGAGGGGGGGCGGCGGCCGGGGGGCGACACGATCGCGCCCCTGCTGGCCCGGTTCCCTTTTCCCGAATCCTGGCGCTGTGTGGTGGTGGTGCCGGAGGGCGTGCCCGGCCTCAGCGGTGAGGCCGAAGCGGCAGCGTTCGAGCGGTTGCCGGCGCCTGAGGGGCGGGAGGTGGAGCGGGTCGCCCACCTGGTGCTGATGCAGCTGCTGCCGGCCCTGGCCGAGGCCGACCTGGCGGGCTTCGGGTCCGCGCTGACCGAGATCCAGCGGGTCACGGGGGGCTGGTTCGCGGCGGCACAGGGGGGCGCGTTTGCCCCGGGCCCCTCCGAGACGCTGGTCCGGCAGCTGGCGGCCTGGGGGGCGGCGGGCGTGGGCCAGAGCTCCTGGGGCCCGGCCGTGTACGGGGTGGTGGGGAGCGACCCGGAGGCCCGGGCCCTGGCGGCCCGGGCGGGTGCCCTGCTGGGGCCTTCGGGGCAGGTTTTCGAGGGGCCGTTCGCGGGGTCCGGCGCCCGGCTCTGGCGGTCCGAACCGGCGGGAATGCGTGATTGACAGTTCATTTTGCACGATGTATACTGGCCCCTCTAAGCCACCCGCAGTCGGCGACTTGGCTGCCAATTCTCCAACAGCGCGCTGCAGCCGACTGATCCGGGACAGCCCTGGCGTTCCCCGGGCAGGGAACCAGAGTGATCTTCGGCGGTAGAAGTACGTGGCCGCCTCCCCAACTGCAGTTCTTTAACGAGCACAACGTGGTTCAGCGGCGACGCTGAGGGGTGAGATGGGCTTGTTCCCGTTCGCTTCCACCGTTGGCACGATGTCGTATTCCTCCTCCGAGGCGGCCGGTCCGTGCCCAGCGCACGGGTCGTGGCGTCCCGGCGGAGCCATCGAGTGGTGTGGACCCCGGCCCGACTCCCGCCCGGCCGCCACCCGCCGTCCCGCGTTGTTCTCGCCCGTCCGTTCCCGTCCCTTCAACCGTTTTGCCTCGTGTCTGAGCTCAGCCCGGTGCCCTGACGCCGTGGCGCGCCCTGCGGACCTCCGCCGGGGCGTATCGAGGCGTACTTCAGGGCAAACCCTCTCCCGCAGCGAGCGCGGGGACCACGCGACGGTCGAACGCAGTCCGCCGTCGCCGCCCCGGCCGCCCTGCTAAGTCTGTAGGTCGCGCCGGCCGGCAGTCATGAGCGGGGCTCGAGCCCAGTCGCCGCTCAGCCGTCCCCGGCACTCGCACCACGCGGTACAGGCAGCATCGGTCACCCGCTACATGCAGCACGCCGTAGCAGCACGCGGCAGCAGCACGCGGCAACAGAATGCAGTAGAGCAGTAGAACCACCCTTCATCCTGAGGTCAGTTATGAACCGCTTTACGCAGAAGGTGCTGTCCGGTGGCATCGCGGCGGGGCTGAGTTTGGCCCTCGCCGCGTCCGCCAGCGCCCAGGCAGCGCGCTCGGGGGCGTGGACCCTGAACGGCAAGGAAGGCGATTGGACGATGACGGGCCGTGATTACAGCTTGCAGCGGTTCAGCCCGCTCAAGCAGATCACGACGTCGAACGTCGCCGAGCTCCGGCCGATCTGGTCGTTTTCGACCGGCACGCTCCGGGGGCACGAGGGGAACCCGCTCGTCATCGGCAACATGATGTACGTCAACACGTCCTTCCCCAACATCGTGTACGCGCTCGATCTGTCGAAGGCCGGCGCGCCGATGGTGTGGAAGTACGTGCCCAACCAGTCGCCCGACGCGATTCCGATCGCCTGCTGCGACCTGGTCAACCGGGGCACCGCCTACAGCCCGAGCGGCAAGATCTACATCCAGGCGCTGCAGGGTGAGCTGATCGCCCTCGACGCCAAGAGCGGCAAGGAGCTGTGGAAGGCCAAGCACCCGGATAAGTCGAACGCCGGCGTCGAGGCCAACGGCTACAAGCAGGGCGCCACGATGACCAACGCCCCGATCTACATCAAGTCGAAGTCGGGCAAGGAAATGGTCATCATGGGGATCTCCGGCGGTGAATTCGGGGTTCGGGGCCGGGTGACGGCCGTGGACGCCAACACCGGCGAGCACCTCTGGACCGCCTACAGCACAGGCCCGGACAGCGAAGTCCTGATCGACGGCGACGCCAACGCGAACTATCCGTCGCACAAGGGCAAGGACCTCGGCGTCTCGACCTGGCAGGGCGACGAGTGGAAGCGTGGCGGCGGCACCACCTGGGGCTGGTACTCCTACGACCCCGAGCTCGACAACTTCTACTACAGCGTCGGCAACCCGGGCACCTGGAACCCCGACCAGCGGCCGGGCGACAACAAGTGGTCGATGACCATCTTCGCACGTAACCCGGACAATGGGCATGCGAAGTGGGCCTACCAAATGACCCCCCACGACGAGTGGGACTACGACGGTGTCAACGAGAACGTCCTGTTCGAGAGCGGCGGCAAGAAGCTGCTGGCGCACTTCGACCGGAACGGCATCGCCTACACCATCGACCGCACCAACGGTAAGGTCATCGTGGGCAACGCCTACGGCCCGATCAACTGGGCCAAGAACGGCGGCACCGGCACCCCGGTCGAGGGCGTCGTGGCCACCGGCGTCCCGGTGAAGGATCCGAAGTACGGCACCTCCTCGAAGAAGAACGGCGAGGGCATCTGCCCGGCCGCCATCGGCTTCAAGGATCAGCAGCCGTCGGCCTACTCGCCGATCACCGGCCTCTTCTACGTCCCGGCGAACCACATCTGCATGGACTATGAAGGCGTCGAGGTGAAGTACACCGCCGGTCAGCCGTACGTCGGCGCGATCGTGCGGATGTTCCCGGGCCCCGGCGGCCATCGCGGCCGGTTCATCGCCTGGGATCCGATGAAGGGCTCCGTGGCGTGGGAGATCAAGGAGAACCTGGCGGCCTACGGTGGCGCGCTCACCACGGCCGGCGGCCTGGTCTTCTACGGCACCATGGAAGGCTGGCTCAAGGGCGTCGACGCCAAGAGCGGCAAGGTGCTCTGGCAGTACAAGACCCCCTCGGGCATCATCGGCAACCCGATGACCTACACCGCGCCGGACGGCTCGCAGAACATCGCGGTCTACTCGGGCATCGGTGGCTGGGCCGGCATCGGCGTGGCCGCGGGCATCGGCGCTGAAGATCCGACCGCCGGTCTCGGCGCGCTCGGCGCCTTCGGCGACGCGGGCAGCTTCTCGACCCAGGGCGGCGTCATGACCGTCTTCGGGCTCAAGAACCCGGGCCTGCCGAAGTAACCTCGCTGGACCTTCGGGGACGGGGGATAGCCTCTCGTCCCCGGGGGGCTACATTACGAAGTGAGCACGGCGCCGGGGCGCAGTCAGCTCCGGCGCCGTGGTCTTTCGGCAGGGATGGGACTCAATCAAGGACGGACCGATGTCGCGTAGTACTCAGCTCGCCTGTGCCCTCTTGGTGGCTGGAGCCGGGCTGGCCCGGGCGATCCCCGCCCAGGCCCAGCGCCCCGCCCCCCGCGATCCCGGCCTGATCCGGGTCTGCGCCGATCCGGACAACATGCCCTCGTCCAACGACAAGCTCGAGGGGTTCGAGAACCAGATCGCCAAGCTCATCGCCACCGAGCTCAAGGCCAGGCTGGACTACGTCTGGTACCCGACGCGGCGAGGGTATTTCCGGATCCTCAACGGGATGTACTGCGACATGGCGCTCGAAGCGCCCGCCGGGCTCGACATGGCGGGCGTGACCAAGCCCTACTTCCGCTCCGGCTACTTCTTCGTAGCCCGCCAGGGCAGCGGACTGGAGGACCTCAAGTCGCTGGCCGACCCCCGGCTCAAGAAGCTCAAGATCGGCGTCAACATGTACACGTCCGACGCCGAGAACTCGCCTCCCGCCATGGCCCTCAGCCGCTATGGGGTGGTGGGCAATCTGAAGGGCTACTTCACGTTCTTCAGCGACAAGGAGCGGCCCGAGGACATCATCAACGGGGTGGCCAACAAGGAGGTGGACATCGCCATCGCCTGGGGGCCCCTGGCCGGGTACTTCGCCAAGCAGACCAAGGTCCCGCTCGCCCTGACCCCGCTGCCGGCCAAGGACTCGCTCAGCGACATCCCGTTCCAGTACAACATGGGCATCGCCGTCCGGCGCCGCGACAAGGAGTTCCGCGACAGCCTGCAGGCAGTGCTCGAGCGACGCCGGCCGGCCATCGACAGCATCCTCAAGGCGTACAATGTGCCCACGCTGCCGATCGTCACCGAGCACCCTGAGAAGGCGACCGCCGATACCGGGAAGAAGTCCGGCCCGGCCTGAGGTTCGCCGGTCCGGCCCGGTGGCCCCGCCATCTCCGGCCGGCCGGGGCGCCCGGGACCGCCGTCCCGGCAGCCAGTGCCAGATGTGGTAACCTCCCTGCCAACGAAAGGAACGTCTGCGAGCATGTGCCCGCCCCGAACCGCCATTCTGCGCCGGATCGCGTTCACTGCCGGTGTGCTCCTCGCCGCGTCGGCCGTCACGACGCGCGCCGTGGCCCAGGAGCTGCGCGACGCCTATCACCAGGCGCCGAAGGACACCGTGAGCCAGGCCGTCTACGACGGCTGGAAGCAGTTCAACCTGAACTGCGCCCGCTGCCACGGGGAGGATGCCCTGGGGACGACCATTGCCCCGCACCTGATCGTGTCGCTCAAGCCCGACGGCCCGATCAACACCAAAGAGCTGTTCGTCCAGACGGTCTGCGCCGGCCGGCCGGCCAAGGGGATGCCGGCCTGGTGCGCGCTGGGGCTGGGGATGGACAAGATCGACGAGATCTATCAGTACGTGAAGGGCCGGAGCGACGCCAAGATCAGCCCGGGC
>DATAOR010000046.1:0-2342 GCA_036265635.1 Gemmatimonadales bacterium | reverse complement strand
GGGGCTTCAACGCCCAGGGGCAGCTGGGCGACGGGACGACGGTCGATCGGCCGGAGCCGACGCTGGTCGTCGGGTCATGAGGCGCCATCCTTCGGGGACCAGCGCCAGTCCGTCTCGCCGCTGGCTTCCCCCGCTGCGCCTGATCGGCTCCGTGGTCCTTGCCGGCTGCGGCCAAGACCCGGCTGCCCCCGGAGCCGGCGCCGGGCCGATGGCCGCCGCGGCAGCCCCGACCTTCCGGCAGCTCGCCGCCGGCAGCGGCTATACCTGCGGCCTCGATGCCGCCGGCGTGATCTCCTGCTGGGGCACCAATGGGCTGGGGCAGCTGGGCGACGACAGCCGGGAAAGTCATGCGACGCCCCGCCCGATCTTCGGCGCGCGGCGCTATCGCCAGATCGCGGGAGGGGGCGGCCACGTGTGCGCCGTCGGGCTGAACGACCGGGCTTACTGCTGGGGCTGGAACGGCACCGGTCAGCTGGGCGACGGCACCCGGGCCGACCGGCTCCGGCCCACCGCCGTGCTGGGAGGGCTCACCTTCCGCCGGCTGGCCGCCGGGGCGTACCACACCTGCGGCATTGCGATGGACGACCGGATGTACTGCTGGGGCCACAACAAGCAGGGCCAGCTCGGCGACGCGACCGCCGAGCCGTTCCGGCTGCAGCCGGTCGCCGTGACGGGCGGCCATCTGTTCCGGGTGGTGACCGCGGGGCTGTCGCACACCTGCGGGATCGATCTCGACGCCCGGGCCTTCTGCTGGGGCCACGGCAAGTCGGGCGAGCTCGGCAACGGCGCACTCCAGATCTGGCGGACGCCGAGGGCGGTCTCGGGCGGGCATCTGTTCCGGGACATCTCTGCCGGCCTGGCGGCTCAGTCGGGCGACTATCACTTCACCTGCGCCGCAGCTACCGACAACCGGGCCTACTGCTGGGGTGGAAACATCGACGGCCAGCTCGGCGACGGCACCACCACGCGCCGGCTCCAGCCGGCCCTCGTCAAGGGTGGTCTTCGCTTGGCCACCGTTCGTGCCGGGATGGGGTACGCCTGCGGCGTGACCACGGCCGGCGCCGCCTGGTGCTGGGGCCGCGACGATGCCGCCCAGCTCGGGAACGGCGGACCGCTCACCGGCTCCGCCAGCCGTTCGACGCCGGTGGCGGTAAGTGGTGGGCTGACCTTCCAGGCGATCCGGACCGGGTGGTTCCACGCGTGTGCCTTGACCACCGATGATCGGGCGTACTGTTGGGGCAGCGGGATGCTGGGCAACGGCACTGAAACCGGAAGCTCGAGCCCTGTGCCGGTGGGTGGCGGCTGAGGGGACCGCACTTCCGATCCCACTCTTACTCCCAAGCGGGCCGGACCGCAGATTTGAATGCGTTGCCACCCGCAGCGCCGCCTGCAGGCCAGCCCGTTGCCGTCGCGCGCCGTCTCGCCGGCCTGGTGGCACTGTCCCGAGCGACGACCCGTCCCATCCCGTCGCAGCGCTGGTCACGACCCGCCGGCTACGCCCTGACCGGCGCACCCCCGGGAGACCCAGGAGGCCACATGGCAGGATCGGGGCGGCATGGCTGGATCGGGCTGGTGCTCGCGAGCGTGGCCGCCGCGACGGCGGTGGCATGCGACGGCTCCGGTCCCGGCTCGTGCGACCAGCACCTGGCGGTCACCCCGGCCGAGCCGCGGCTGGCGGAGGGGGACACCCTCCAGCTCGCCGTGGCCGTGGCCTGCGACGGGGCGGCCCCGCTGGATCTGGTCTGGATCGCGTCGGATGCCTCGGTGGTGGCCCTCGACGCCGCCAGCGGCCGGGCGGTGGGACAGCGGGCGGGGCGGACGGCCGTCGTGGTCCACGCCGCCGGGGCCGACGTGCCGGCCGACACGGTCGAGCTGGCGGTGTTCGCCCGGCTGTTCGACCGGATCATCTTCAGCCGGCAACGGCGCGATGCCGAGTGTGCCACCGAGCCGTGCCTGTTCCAGATCTACACCATGCTCCCCGGCGGCGGCGGGCTCACCCTGGTGGTGGACAGCCTGCGCTATCCCGAGACTCCGCGGGTCTCGCCCGACGGTCGGACGATCGTGTTCGAGGACCAGGGCCGCGTCTTTCTGACCGACGCCGGCGGCGGGGCCCGGCGAGAGCTGGACACGGGCGCCGACCGGTCCTGGCAGCCCGCCTGGTCGCCCGACGGGCAGTGGATCGCGTTTACCGGGGACAGCCCCACGTTCGGGACTCAGGTCTACCGGATTCACCCCGACGGGACCGGCCGGCGGAAGCTGACCGAGGACCTGTCAGGCGGTCGGGACCCGGCCTGGACACCCGACGGCGAGCTGGCCTACATCCGGGGCTACTCGGACGGCAC
>DATAOR010000045.1:0-1663 GCA_036265635.1 Gemmatimonadales bacterium | reverse complement strand
CTCCCCCCAGCAGCACGCCGCTGCCGCCGAACACCTTCTCGAGATACTTGGCCCCCTCCTGCACCGCCATCCGGCCGGCCACCTCGGACATCGGGGTCAGCAGCGGGAGCTCGCCGCTCGGCAGCTGCACCGTCTCGTACGCCACGGCGATCGCGCCGGAGCTCACCACCGCGCGGGTGAGATCCTCCGCGGCGGCGAAGTGGAAGTAGGTGTAGATCACCTGACCCTGCCGCATCCGGGGCCACTCCGGCGCGATGGGCTCCTTCACCTTCATGATCATCTCGGCCCGCTGCCAGACCTCCTCGGCGGTGGGCAGGATGGTGGCGCCGACCGCCTGAAACGCCTCGTCGGGAAACCCGCTGCCCTGCCCGGCACCCGTCTCGACGAAGACGGTATGGCCCGCGGCCACAAACGCCTCGGCGCCTGCCGGCACCAGGGCGATTCGGTTCTCGTTGGTCTTGATCTCCTTGGGGACGCCGATCAGCATGGGGCCTCTTGAAGGTGTGGTGTTCTGGAGCGTGACCGTGCCCACGCGCGGGTCTACCGTTGACCGACCGGCCTGCACCATGCTCCGGCCGCCGTCGGGCGGCCCGGCGCCCGGCTCAGGCCGCCTCGCCCGGTCCCAGCCGCAGCACCGTCTGTCGGTCGGGAGCGAAGTACTCCGCCGCGACCTCGGCGACCTGGTCCAGGGTCACCGCGTCGATCTCGGCCAGCATCTGGTCCAGCGGCCGGTATTCGTCCTCGTGGAGCACGAAGCCGGCGAGCCGGCCCATCCGCGCCCCGGGGCTCTCGAGGGACAGCATCACCTGCCCCTTGAGCTGCTGCTTGCCGTCGGCCAGCTCATCAGCCGGCAGCCCCTCGCCGGCCAGGCGGGCATACTCGGCCCGGATGGCTTCCACGGCCGCGTCGGCGGTGCCCGGCTGGGTCCCGATGTAGACGCCCAGCTGGCCGGCCGACTGATGGAAGTGCTTGTAGGCGAAGATGGCGTAGGCCAGCCCCAGCTCCTCGCGGACCCGCTGGAACAGCCGGCTCGACATCCCGCCCCCGAACAGGTTGGTCAGCATGGCCAGCGCGAACCGGCGGGGGTCCCGGAGGGGAAAGGTGTCGGTGCCGAACACGATGTGGGTCTGGGCGGTGTCACGGGTCTCCTGGCGCTCTCGCCCCCGGATCGCCGGGCGAGGCGGCACCGGCCGGCGGGCCGGCTCGGCCTGGCTGCCCTCGAACCAGCCTTCCCGCTCGAGCACCGTCAGCAGCTGCTCGTGGTTGACGTTGCCCGCGGCAGCGACCACGAAATTGCCCCGGTAGTAGCCGGTCTGGTGCAGGCAGCGGAGGTCGTCGGCCGACATCGTCGCCAGAGTGTCCGCTGTGCCGAGGATGGAGTAGCCGTAGGGATGGTCGGGCCACAGCTCGGCCGCATGGAGCTCGAACACCAGGTCGTCGGGCGTGTCCTCGTCGCCGTGGATCTCCTCGAGAATGACGTTGCGCTCGGGCTCCAGGTCGGTCTCCCGCAGCAGTGGCCGGCGGGACAGGTCGGTCAGGATCTCGACCGCCAACGGGAGGTCGGCGTCGAGGGTGTGGGCCTGATAGCTGGTGTAGTCCCGGCCGGTATAGGCGTCGAGGCTGCCGCCCCGGACCTCGAGCTCGAGGGCCAGCTGCTTGGCCG
>DATAOR010000044.1:0-20683 GCA_036265635.1 Gemmatimonadales bacterium | reverse complement strand
CGAGGGGCAGACCGGCCTGCTGGTGGACGGTGACTCGGCAGCGGAGGTGGCGAAGGCCGTTCTCACCCTGCTGGGAGATCCGGCACTGCGCGACCGCTTGGGGCAGGCGGCCCGCAAGCGGGCGCTGCGGGAATTCGACGGCAGCCGGCAGCGGGCCGAATTCACCGGCATCCTGGACCGGGTAGCCGCCGGGCGCCCGCTCGGATGAGCCACGGCCTGGCCGCGTCCGTGGTGGTGCCCACCTTCAACCGGCCGGCCGCGCTCGAAGCCTGCGGGGCCGCGCTGCTGGCCCAGCAGCCTGGCACGCCGCCGTACGAGGTGGTCATCGTCGACGATGGGTCGAGCGATCCGGCTGTCGCCCGGGTGGCGGAACGGCTGGTGTCGGATCCGGGCTCGGCGGTCCGGGTGCGCTACGTCCGCCACCCGCGGAACCAGGGGCGCAGCGCCACCCGGAATACCGGCATTGGCCTGGCCGAGGGCGAGGTGGTGCTGCTGCTGGACGACGACGTGGTGGTCGCTCCGGCCTACGTGGCCGCCCATCTGGCCGCCCACCGGGACGCCTGGCCCGCTCACGTGGCGGTGGTCGGCAACCTCTCGTTTCCACCCGCGGTGGTCGAGCGCAGCAACTTCGCCCGCTATCTTCAGTCCCGCTATCTCGGCTCCCGGCGGCCCGAGGAGCGCGGCGGCATCGATCCGAACGACCTCCATCCTCGCTACCTGCTCTCGGCCGTGGCATCGGTCCGCCGCGAGGACCTGACCACCCACGCGCCGTTCGATGACGCCATGCGATCCTACGGCTGCGAGGACCACGTGGCCGCCCGCCGGCTGGCGGATCGCGGGGTCCGGATCGTGTTCGCCCCGGCCGCGTCGGCAATACACCACGACTCGGTGGCGCTCGAGTGGCATCGCAACAAGATGCTGGAGACGGCCCGCGACGGGGTGCCTGTGCTGCTGTCGCATTATCCCGATTTTCTCGAAGGCAGCGCCTTCGAGGCGCTCCTCCCGGTGGACCGGCGCGGCGACGGGCCGGGTGTCGTCATTCGCAAGGTGCTGGTCCGGGCGGCGCTCAATCCGGCAACGGTCTGGCTGCTGGAACGCTGGGCCAGGGGGACCGATGCCGCGCCGGGCCTCTATGTCCACGCCGTCTACCGTGCGCTCAACGCCGGCTGGTTTCTCCAGGGTCGGCGCCTGCGCCCGGGTGGGCAACCGCTGGTGGTCTATGGCCGCTGAGCGGGGGAGCACCGGAGGCACGCTGTCGGTGTCCCTGGTCGTGTTCCGCCAAGCGTTCGATGAGCTGGAGGCCACGGTCGTGTCGCTGGCGACTGCCGCTACTCGCGCCCGGGCCGCCGGGCTGCTCGAACGGTCCGCCCTATGGCTCATCGATAATGGCGAGAACGACGCCGGCTCGCTCGATCGCCTCGTGCGCGACGCGCTGGGCCCCGCCGGGGCCTGGTTCACACTCGAGACGGTGCGCGGGCAGGGCAACGTGGGCTACGGCCGGGGACACAACCTCGCCATCGCCCGCTCGACCGCGGACTGGCACCTGGTGCTCAACCCCGACGTGGTGATCGACGCCGACGCGATGGTGGCAGGCCTCCGCTATCTCGAGACCCATCCCGAGGTCGCCCTGGTGACGCCCCGGGCCGATGGGGCGGGGGGCCGGCAGTACCTCTGCAAGCGGTACCCGTCCGCGCTCGTGCTGGGTCTCCGGGGCTTTGCGCCCGCCTGGCTCCGGCAGCCGTTCCGGGCCACGCTCGACCGATACGAGATGCGCGACCTTCCCGACGACGCTCCCACCGAAGGGATCCCCATCGCGAGCGGCGCCTTCATGCTCTGCCGCCGCTCGGCCCTGCAGGAGGTCGGCGGCTTCTCGCCCAACTACTTCCTCTACTTCGAGGATTTCGATCTCAGCCTGCGGCTGGGCCGGCGCTGGCGGATAGCCTACCTGCCGGGCATGCGGATTCGCCACGCGGGCGGCGATGCCGCGGGCAAGGGCTGGGCCCACCGCCGAATGTTCATCCGGTCGGGGCTCACCTTCTTCCGGCAGCACGGCTGGCGGCTCTGGTGAATCGGGACTGGAGCGGGCCGGTGCTGATCACCGGCGCCACCGGCTTCCTCGGCCGCCACCTGGTGGCGGCGCTGGTCGGCCGAGGGCTCCGAGTCCGCGCCCTGGTACGACGGCCGGGCGCTGGTCTGCCGGGAATCGAGCAGGAGACGGTGGCCGCGCTCGACGACCCGGCCGGCCTGCGCCGGGCGCTCGAGGGTGTCGCCACGGTGATGCACCTGGCCGCCTATGTCCACCAGCCGGGCAAGGCCCACGCCGACGAGGCCGCCCACCGAGCCATCAACCTCGACGGTACGGTGGCCCTGCTCGAGGCCGCGGTCGCAACCGGTGTCCGGGACTTCCTGTTCGTGAGCACGGTGAAGGCGGTCGGCGAGACCAGCGACACCCCGTGGACCGAGGCCACCCCGCCCCGGCCGGTGGACCCGTACGGCCGCAGCAAGCTTGCGGCGGAGCAGGCCGTCCGCGCCGCGGCGGATCGGCATGGTCTCCACGCGCCCATCCTCCGGTTGCCCCTGGCTTATGGTCCGTGGATGAAGGCCAATGCCCTCACCCTGTTCGACCTGGTGGAGCGCGGCACCCCGCTGCCGCTGGGGCGGGTGGACAACCGGCGCAGCCTGGTGTATGTCGGTAACTTCGTCGCGGCGGTCCAGGCGGTGGTCGAGCGCGAGGCGGGAAACGATCTTTTCTTCGTGAGCGATGGACCACCGGTCTCCACCCCTGAGCTGATCCGCGCCATCGCCCGGGCGCTCGACCGGCCCGCCCGCCTGGTGCCGGTGCCCGTGGGTCTGATGCGGGCGGCGGGGCGGGCGGGCGACCTGCTCGCGCGAGTGGCTCCCTGGCGTCTCACCAGTGTCAATCTGGAGCGGATGATCGGCTCACTGGCGGTGGACAGCAGTAAGCTGGCGGCCGTCGCCGGCCCGCCCCCGTTCACCCTGGCCGCGGGCCTGGCCGCGACCGCGCGGTGGTACCGCGCCAGGAGCGGTACGTGAGCCCGCTCGAGCTGGCCGTCCCCGCCTTGCTCGCCGCGGCGCTGCTGACCGGGCTGGTACGCCGGTTCGCCCTGACGCACGAGCTGTTCGACGTCCCCAACGAACGCAGCTCCCACACGGTGCCCACGCCGAGAGGCGGAGGCCTCGCCGTGGTGGCCATCGTCCTGGACGGCGCGGGGCTGCTGGCCCTGGCGGGGCGGATCCCGGCCGGGATCTTCATCGCCCTGCTGGGCGGCGCCCTGGTGGCCTGGATCGGATGGATCGACGACCGGCGCGGGCTGCCGGCCTGGGTCCGTCTCGCCTCTCACTTCGGCGCCGCCGCCTGGGCGCTCTGGTGGCTGGGTGGCATGCCTACGCTGACCATAGGAGCCGGCACGGCGGAGCTAGGGCTGTTCGGCTCGATCCTGGCCTGCGTCGCGATCGTCTGGGCGATCAACCTGACCAACTTCATGGACGGGATCGACGGCCTGGCCAGCAGCGAGACCGCCACCGTGTCGTTCACCGCCGCGGCCCTGCTGGCGCCGGCCAACCCCGGCCTGGCCGCGACGGCCGCGGTGACCGGCGGGGCCGCCCTCGGCTTCCTGGTCTGGAACTGGCAGCCGGCCCGGATCTTCCTCGGCGACGTCGGGTCGGGCTTTCTCGGCTTCGTGCTGGCGACGCTTGGGGTTGCCTCGGAGCGCAGCGGAGCCGTGCCCGTGGCCATCTGGATCCTGCTCTACATGGTGTTCGCGGTGGACGGAACCGTCACGCTGGTGCGCCGCGCGGCCCGGGGCGAGCGCTGGTATACGGCCCACCGGTCGCACGCCTACCAGCGGGGGATCCAGGCTGGCTGGTCGCACCGGGCGGTCACCCTGGGCGTGGTGGCGCTGAACCTGGTGCTCGCCGGGCTGGCCTGGTGGGCCCTGGCGGACCTGGCCAGGCTTGGCCCGGCGCTCGGCGCCGCCATCGGGATCTGTGGAGCGGCGTACGCGGTGGTCGAACGGCTCCGGCCGATGGAGCCCGTCCCCCGGCCGGCGCGCGTGGATAACCCCTCCGGATGAGCGTATACTGATGAGCGGATACTCCGGACTCGCCGGACCCGGGACCACGACGCCCAGGGGAGGGCTGTGAGCGCGCAACGAGAGATCGGCGGGCCTCGGGCGGAGCCGGAAGAGCCCGGCGAGGTCTCGCTGCTGGCCGTGGTGAACGTGCTGCTTCGGCACCGCGGCCTGGTGATCGGGACCGCCTTCGTCCTTGCCCTCATCGCCTGTGCCGTCACCTTCCTGGCCCCCCGAACCTACACCTCGCACGCGACGCTGACGCCGCAGACCCGGCGGCCCACGGCCGGTCTGTCCGGCCTGGCGGCACAGTTCGGCTTCTCGCTCCCGGTGCCGGAGGGCGGGCAGTCGCCCGCCTTTTACGCCGATCTGCTGACCTCGCGCCAGATCCTCGGCGCGGTGGTCGATACCCGGTTCGAGTTTCCGTCGGACACGGGAGTGGTTCGCGGGACGCTGGTGGAGATCTATCGCTCGAAGGGCAAGACTCCGGCGCTCCGGCGCGACAACGCCATTCAACGGCTGGGCGACCATATCGAGGCCACGACCGTGCAGAAGACGGGCGTCATCGACCTGGCGGTCACCGAGCGAAACCCGGCACAGGCCAAGCTCGAGACCGACCGCCTGATCGAGCTGCTCAACCAGTACAACCTGCAGACCCGGCAGACCCAGGCCGGGGCGGAGCGCCGGTTCACCCAGCAGCGTCTGGACGAGGTCCGCCGCGATCTCCGGACCGCCGAGGACCGGTTGCAGGCCTTCCTGCAGCGGAACCGGGACTACCGGAACTCGCCCGAGCTCAATTTTCAGCAGGACCGGCTGCAGCGCGAAGTGACCCTGCAGCAGCAGCTCTTCACCACCCTCGCCGAGTCGTTCGAGCAGGCCAAGATCGAGGAGGTCCGGGACACGCCCGTGATCACCGTGGTCGAGGCGCCGGAGGCACCGGTGCGCCCGGATCCCCGGGGGCTGCTCCGGAATGGACTGTTGGCCTTGATCGTGGGCGCGCTGCTCGGCATGGCGCTGGCGATCGGGCGCTCGTACACGGTGAACGCTCGCTCGCTCCGGCTGCACGAGGCCACCGAATTCGACCGCCTTCGGCGGGAGGCCATGGCTGACCTAGTGCGGCCATGGCGTCCCATCGGCCGGGCCTTCCGGCGTTCGAGCGATCCAGGGCGAGCGTCGTTCTGACACGCTGAGGTCGGATTTCGGGGGGTCTGAGGCTACTCTTCAGGCTGGCGCGAGGCTTGCGCTAGTGGGCTTGTTCCCTGGCCCCGGCGTGTAAGCTGTGGCTTCGCATTGCCTTGACTCAGCCCGCAGGCCCGGAGATACTCTACCGGAATGGCACCCGACACGAAGCTTCCCGTAGCCACCCGGCTACGCAACCGCTATCTGTTCGGCTCGGACCTGCTGCTCTTCGCCTCGGCTACGGTCCTCGCCTTCGCCCTCCGCTTCGAAGGCTTCGAGTGGGGGCCCGACCAGAATCACGCTGCCCTCCTGTTCCTTCTCATCTCGCTGCCCCTCAAGCTCGCCATCTTCTGGCAGGTCGGCATCTACCGCCGCCTGTGGCGCTACGCCAGCATCGTGGACGTGGAGCGGCTGATCTCGGCCTCGTCGGTCTCCGGGCTGGTCGCCCTGGTCGTGGGGGCGCTCATCCTGCCCGGCCTGGGTCTTACCGTCATGCGGGTGCCGCTCAGCGTGCTGTTCATGGATGGGCTGCTGACGGCCGTGTTCGCGGCGGCCCCTCGGTTCGCGGTCCGGGCCTTCGGCCGGCGGCGGCAGCATCGCCGGCTGCTCGATGCCCGCCGGGCGCTGATCGTGGGCGCCGGCGGCGCGGGGGAGATGATCGTCAAGGAATTGCTCGGTCACCCGACCCTGGGGCTCAACCCGGTCGCCTTCGTCGACGACGACCGCTCGAAGCACGGCCACCGGATGTGCGACCTGCCGGTGCTGGGCCCGCTGAGCGCCATCCCCGAGCTGGCGGTCGCGCACGAGATCGACGAGGTGATCATCGCCATGCCGCGGGCGCCGGGTGCCGTGGTCCGGCAGGTGGTCCGCGCCGCGCTCGAGCTGGGGGTCAAGACCCGGACCGTCCCGGGCATGTTCGACATCATCTCCGGCCGGGTCACGGTGGCGTCGCTCCGGCAGGTGGAGATCCAGGACCTGCTCCGGCGCGAGCCGATCCAGACCGATCTGGAGGAGGTGCGCAGCCTGGCCACCGGCGAGACGGTGCTGGTGACCGGCGCGGGCGGCTCGATCGGGAGCGAGCTCTGCCGCCAGCTGGCCCGGCTGGAGCCGGCCCAGATCCTCCTGCTGGGGCACGGCGAGAACTCGATCTTCGACATCCTGGCCGAATTGACCGACCTGTTTCCCACGGTGACCGCGGTGCCGGTCATCGCCGACGTGCGGGACCGCGAGCGGCTGCGGCAGGTGTTCGCCCAGTACCGGCCCTACTCGGTGTTCCACGCGGCGGCCCACAAGCACGTGCCGCTGATGGAGCACAACATCGCCGAGGCGGTCACCAACAACGTGCTGGGCACCCGCAACGTGGCCGAACTGGCCGCCGAGTTCGGCGCCGAGCACCTGGTGCTGATCTCGACCGACAAGGCGGTCCGGCCCACCAATGTCATGGGTGCCACCAAGCGGGTGGCGGAGCAGATCGTCCAGGAGATCGCCGAGGCCCACGAACGGAAGTTCGTCGCGGTCCGGTTCGGCAACGTGCTCGGCAGCCGGGGCAGCGTGGTGCCGACCTTCCTCCGGCAGATCCAGAACGGCGGGCCGGTGACGGTCACCCATCCGGAGATGCGGCGCTACTTCATGACCATTCCCGAGGCGGTCCAGCTGGTGCTGCAGGCGGGCGCCATCGGCCGGGGCGGGGAAGTGTTCGTGCTCGACATGGGCGAGCCGGTGAAGGTGGTGGACCTGGCGACCGACCTGATCCGGCTGTCCGGTCTGGAGGTCGGCAACGACATCGAGATCCGCTTCACCGGAGCGCGGCCGGGCGAAAAGCTGTACGAGGAGCTGTTCTTCGACGCCGAGAGCGCCATCCCGACCGATCACCCCAAGGTGCTTCGGGCCCGGAACGGCAGCCTGCCGATCGGGCTCGTCACCATGGTGAAGCAGCTGGTCGAAGAGGCCCGGAAGGGCCGGCCCGACGACGAGATCCGCGAGCTGCTCGAGCTGCTGGTGCCGGACTTCCGGCTTCGGGTGACCCCGGCGGAGGAAGCGGCGATCGGAGCCTTGCCGAACTGAGGCGGACCCACCGGGTCGGGTTGAGCGCGAAGAAGGGGTCATGCCAGCAGGCATGGCCCCTTCTTCGCATTTGCAGCGCTATCTGGATCGATAACCCCGGCGTTCCCCGCGCCAACCCGCCGGCCCGTCCCGAGAGCCGGCAGCAGCCGGCGGGCTACTGCCGCGCCACCACGATCAGCGTCACCAGGGCGCCGAGCAGCTGGGCCGCCGTGCCCACGATGCCCACGATGTTGCTGCCCTGCTCCTGCGCGGTCCGAGTAGGCACGAACACGACGGCGCCGGCCTCGGGATGGGGCACCCGGTCGGCCAGGATCGCCTTGCGCTTGACTCCTTGACGATCGCCGTTGGGCTGGGTCACGTAGGACCGCCGGTTGTCGCCCGTCTGGGTGTAGCCGCCGGCCGCGTCCACGTACCAGTCCAGGTTCTTGCCCGGCGTGTAGGCCACCGCTCCGGGCGAGTTGACCGCGCCCTGGACCAGCACGATCGGATCGTACTCGGGGATGAAGATCGAGTCTCCGCCCGCCAGGATGATGTTGTCCCGGAACTTGGGATCCTTGAGCACGCGGGGCAGATCGATGCCGACCCGCTCCGGCACGCCGCGGGGCAGGCTGTCACGCACCCGCGCCGAGCTGTCGAGCACCGGCAGCCGGTCGGTGCCGGTGGGGCGGGTGCCGGCGTACGAGCGGTAGAACCGGATGCCCCCGGCGTAGGCCTCGGGGGTGAGCCCGCCCGCCCGCGCGAGGACGTCCGCCAGCCGCTCGGTCTTCGACTTGAGCGAGTAGCGGCCGGGCGCCTTGACCTGGCCCGCCACGACCACCATCCGCTGGTAGGAGAACTCGCCCTCGCGGGGGATCAGCACGTTGTCGTACGGCCGCAGCGGCGTGTCACCCGGTCCGCCCGGGGCGCCGGGGGCACCCGGGGCGTGACCCTGGACGAAGCTCGAGTCGAGCGGCACCCGCACGGTCGTGGCCAGCGCGCCCGGCGGGCGGCTCTCCGGCAGCCGGGCGATCTCGGCGTCGAGCTGGGCGTCCAGGGAGAGCCCGTCGGCGAGGAGGATGACGTCGCGCATCGTCATCCCTTCGCGGTAGGGCACCCGGCCCGGCCGGCGCACCGCGCCGACCACGGCGACGTAGCGCTCGCTCCGGAACGTGGTCCGCGAGAAGATCCGGATCTCGTCCTGGTCCTCGAGCGCGAGATCGTCCGCCAGCCGGCCGGTCGAATCGGCGAAGGCGGAGCGGAGCTGCACCAGACTGGAGTCCTCCCGCATCCGGGTCACCAGGATCCGGGACAGGTAGACGTCCGGCTTGGCGCCTCCCGCCAGCCGGATGGCGTCGCTCAGCTTCATCCCCGGCGTGAAGCCCACCTCGCCTTCGACCCAGACGTTGCCCCGGACCGTGACGAAGCCGCGCCGCCGGTCGGCGACGGCGTGCACGGTGACCGAGTCGCCGGGGACCATGGGAACGGCCGGCGCGATGCCGCCGCTGAACTGGTCCGCGCCGACGGCGAGCACCACGCGGGCGCGGCCGCCGGGCCCCCGGGACGCCGGAGGCAGGATCCGCTGGATGGTAACTCGGGCGGTCCCGGCCGACGGATCGAGGCCGCCGGCATAGTCGAGCGCGTCGCGCAGGGTCTCGTTGGGCCGGAGCTCGTAGATGGCCGGCCGGAGCACTTTCCCGGCGACGGCGACGAGGCCGCCATGGACCGGCACGAAGACGACGTCGCCGTTCTCCAGCCGGACGTTGGTGGGATTAATGCCGTGCACCAGGTACTGGTACAGGTCGAGACTGTCCACCAGCTGGGCGCCGCGGCGGATGGTGACCTGGCGGAAACTGCCGTTGGTGGTGGGCCCGCCCGCGGCATAGAGCGCCGTCAGGACCGTGCCGGCGCTGGAGATCTGATAGGCGCCGGGACGGACGACGTCGCCGGCCACGTACACCAGGATGCTGCGGAGCCGGGAGATCGAGAGCTGGAACCGGGTGGTCGGGTTGGTTCGTCGGACGCCGGAGTAGACCCGGCTGAGCCGCCCGTAGAGCTGGTCCTGCAGCTGCCCCAGGGTGAGGTTGGCGGCGTAGACCTGGCCCACCTGCGGAATGACGATGAACCCTTCTCGGGTGACCTCGAGGGTCAGCGCCTTCTCGACGTCGCCGGTGAGGATCAGGATCAGCACGTCGCCCGGACCCAGCCGGTAGTTCTCGTCCACCGGTCCGGAGCTGGAAGGCTGGAACCGGGTGCTGTAGCGACGGAAGGTCTCGATCCCGAACCGCTTGAGCCCGCCCCGCAGCACGGCCAGCGAGTCGGCCAGGCTGTCGGCCCGAACCGAGTCGGAGCGGAGCAGCCGGATGCTGTCGAGCACCTGGCGCAGGGAATCGCTCATGGCCCGGGTCGAGTCCGCCAGCGACAGGGAGTCCCGCTCCTCCGCGCTCAACACGCCGAGGGCCTGGACCGCGTCGAGGGTGTGGGGTCCGAACTGGGCGCCCTTGGTGGTGTCGGCGCCCTGGAGGTAGTCGTCCAGCATCGACTCGGGATAGCCGGCGGCGCGGAGCCGGGCACGGACCTGGTCAGGCGTGAGGCCGGACTGCGCCAATCGCTCGCGCAGCTGCTGGACCAGCTCGGGCTGGCTCTGCAGCAGGTCCTGCGCTTCCTCGGGCGAGGGGAGCTGGCCGCCCGCGTTGGGCAGCCGGGGCTGGGTCGGGACCTGGGCCAGCAGCGGCGCGGCGCAGATCAGGACGAGCGCGGCCAGGGCGCACACCACCCTGGCCGCCAGCGGCCGATCGGACATCAACTTGGGCATGGGGGGCGAAGATGGCGCGTAAGCTGGTAGAAGTCAAGCGTTTGCGCGCGTGACCTCACGCCAGAACGCGAGCGTCCGATCGGCGATGGCGGCGTCGGTGTAGCCGTCCATCACCCGCCGCCGGCCGGCGGCGCCCAGGCGCTCGACCTCGGTTCGATCGTCGTGCAGCCGCTGGAGCGCCTCGGCCAGCGCGGCGACGTCCTCCTCGGGAATCACCAGGCCGGCGTCGCCCAGCGTCTCGGGGATGGCGCCGGTGGCGCTGCCGACCACGGCCAGGCCGTGCGCCATGGCGTCGAGCGCGGCCCTCGGCGTGATCTCGGTCCACCGCGGCGTGGTCCGGGAGGGGAGGACCACGACGTCGAGGGCGCGCCAGATCTGGTCCACGGCTCCCCGGGGGAGGGCGCCGAGCCAGCTGACCCGCCCGGCGATGCCCAGGCGCTCCGCCAGCGTCTCGAGC
This sequence comes from Gemmatimonadales bacterium, assembly GCA_036265635.1. Lineage (GTDB taxonomy): Bacteria > Gemmatimonadota > Gemmatimonadetes > Gemmatimonadales > GWC2-71-9 > CAVVWJ01. The sequence continues at coordinate 10,101 of DATAOR010000044.1, read as the reverse complement.
TCCTCCTGGGCCGGGCCGGTCCCGACGACGGTGATGGTCCACCGCCCCAGCAGCTTCACGGCGGCGCGGAACAGCAGGTCGAGCCCCTTCTCCGGAATCAGCCGGCCGACGAACCCGATGGTCAGCCCCTGGTGGCCAGTACGATCCACCTCGAGCGGCAGCGGGGTGCCTAGCTGCGGGATGACCCGATGGGGCAGGTTGGGGTGGCCTCGCGTGACCAGCCGCTCGGCCAGGGTGTTCACGGCGATCACGCCCCGGGCAGCGCTCAGAGCCCGCGACCGACGCAGGCCGGCCAGGGCTCCCCGTGAATGGGGCAGGCTCTCGCGGGAGAGCAGCACGTAGGGGATGCCGAGCCGGCGGGCGGTGCGGGCGATGGCGGCGGCCGCGTTGCTCCCCGGCTCCTCCTCGATCTGCACCAGCTCCGGACGGAAATCGGTCAGCAGGCCGCGGATGGTGCCGGCGTGCCAGAACGGATCGGCGGCGACTTCGGCCCGCCCTCGGATGGGGACGGGCACGGTGCGGACACCGCCGTCGTCGCCCCAGGCGGTCTGCTGCTGCTGCACCAGGCCGGCCGGCACCCACCGGTCGGGCACCGCGGCCGACACCGTGACGCCGAGGGCCGCGAGCGCGCGCAGCTTGCCGCGGGCCGCGGGATCGGCGTAGACACGGGACACCACGAGCGCGCGCACGCCCCCAATCTCGCCGGGACCGGCGCCGGCACCAAGGGGCGCCGGCGCGAAGGCCCCGTCGCGCGGACGTTGACTTGGATCAGCCGTCGGAGTGAAACTTGGCCTGAGCTCTCATGCGCATCCTCCATCTCGCGAAATACTACTGGCCGCGCTCCGGCGGCATGGAACGGGTGGTCCAGGGGCTAGCCGAGGGCGCGGCGGCGCTGGGCCATCAAGTGGAGGTCGTCGCGGTCGAGAGCCGGGGCAAGGCCGGCGGCGCCGTCCGGCCGCGCTCGTCGGTCACCCGCGCGTTCTCCTTCGCCGCGCTGGGCTCGCAGGAGATCGCCCCCGGCTACATCGCCGCGGCCTGGAAGCGGGCCGACATCATCCACGTCCACCATCCCCATCCGCTGGCCGACGTCGCCTCGCTGCTCCGGGCTGGACGGACGCCGGTGGTCGTCACCCAGCACGCCGACTCGCGCCGGTCGATCTACCGCCCGGTCACCCGGATGGTCCTCCGGCGGGCCGCCGCGGTCGTGGTGCCGAGTCGGGCGCACCTGGCGCTGTCGAGCGAGCTGGTGGGCTGGGAGGGCAAGGTCGAGGTCATCCCGTTCGGGATCGACCAGACCCGGTGGGAAACGGTGCCGCCGCCGCCGCCGGGCGCCGCGCCGCGGGCCATCTTCATCGGCCGGCTGGTGGCCTACAAGGGTCTGGACATCCTGCTCCGGGCGCTCGAGCGGGTGCCTGAGCTCCGGCTGGACGTGGTGGGCGTCGGGCCGGAGGGGCCGCGGCTCCGCACCCTGGCTCAGGCGCTGGCGGTGACCGACCGGGTCCGCTGGTACGGCGAGTATCCCGACGAGGACCTGCCCAGGCGGATGGCCGATGCCGACTTCCTGGTCCTGCCGTCGGTCACGGTCGAGGAGATGTTCGGGCTGGTGGTGCTGGAGGCGATGGCGGCGGGGCGGCCGGTGATCACCACCGCGCTGCCGAGCGCGGTGCGCGAAGTGAACGTGCCGGGGGTCACCGGCCTCGAGGTGCCGCTGCGCGACGTGCCGGCGCTGGCCCAGGCGCTCGAGTCGCTCAGCCGGGACCCCGCCCGCCGGCGGACCATGGGCGAGGCCGGCCGCCAGCGGGTGGTCGAGCGTTTCACCCAGTCGGTGATGGCCGAGCGGCACATCGAGCTGTATCAGAGAATTCGGGCGACCCGAGGCTGAAGCATGCCGAAGTATCGGGGCTCTTCGGGGCAGGAGCGACAGGCGCGGCTCAGACCGGAATTCGCCTCCCAATATCCAGGGGTGGTGGCGGGTGAGTGGCTGCCGGCGTGGCTGCTGGCGGAGCAATTGATGGCGGCAGCCAAGCGCCGCGGCGACGAGCCGGGCGACCGGGTGTGTCCGCCCGCGCACTGCGAGTTCCGGGGTGGCGGGCGGCGGCCGCCGGAGCTGCGGGGATTGCGGACGCGGACGGTGGACCAGGCGGGGCAGTGAGTCGCTGACGGTGGCGAGCGTCTAGTTCGGGTCACGCAGCCTACTCACACACCAACCGGGCCTGGATCCCGCGTGCCGCTCGTCGGCCTCGGAGCGCGCGGAAGCATAGGAGGGCGAACATGGATAACGGCACGCGTTAAATTCGAGAGTCGTTGCGGGCCCTTAGCTCAGGTGGTTAGAGCAGCGGACTCATAATCCGTCGGTCCCTGGTTCGAATCCAGGAGGGCCCATCCGCCAGCCGGCTGCTATCCCACCACCGGCGGCCGCCGCCGCGGGACGATGGCCGGAAACCCGTAGTGTCGCCGGACCAGCATCCACAGCAGCGGCGCGAACAGCAGCGTAAGACCCAGCACGATGCCGGTCGCCTGGTTCGACAGGTTGAACAGCTTGAGCCCCGAGGCCAGTAGCACGAAGGCCAGCGCCCGGCGCACGAGGCCGCCCGGCGCGCGGGCGCTCAGGTGGGCGCCGATCCACACCCCCGGAATGCAGCCCACCAGCAGCGACGTGGTCAGGTCCAGGTGGAAATCCCCGAACAACAGATGGCCCAGCGCCGCCGAGGCGACCAGCGGCACTGCCTGCACCAGATCGGTGCCGACCAGCTCGCTCGCCTTGAGGTTGGGATACAGCACCATCAGGGCGATGATGATGAGCGAGCCCGAGCCGACCGACGTCATACCCACCACGATGCCGCCCAGCGCGCCCAGCAGTATGGTCGGCAGCGGCTTGAGCTGCACGCTCGGCCGGCCCTGGGGCAGCGGCTGGGCCCGCCCGTCCCGGACCCGGGCGTGCTCCAGCAGCCGGATGTAGGCCCGCGCGATCAGGCCGAACGCCGCCAGCAGCAGCGCCACGCCCAGGGCCAGGCGAATGACGTGCTGCACGTCCTCGCCCCGGCCCATGGCGCGGGCCAGCAGCACCCCGCTGAACGCACCGGGGATCGAGCCGATGCAGAGCCACTTGACCAGCCCGAGATGGACCGTGCCCCGCCGCAGGTGGACAAACGAGCCCACCGGCTTCATCACCGCGCTGGCGACGAGGTCGGACGACACCGCGGCCAGCGGAGGCACCTGGAAGAACAGCACCAGGACCGGCGTCATCAGCGCACCGCCGCCCATGCCGGTGAGGCCGACGACGATGCCGATGCCGAACGAAGCCAGAGCCAGCAGGGGGTCGATGCTCATACGGTTCCGGAGGGAGGGGTCGGCCAGCGCAATGGCCCGGAATGGTAGCAGGGCCGGGGACTCGACGCAGGCCCGATCCCGGCCGCCGGACCGGCGCCGCTCCTTTGTTGCCGTCCCGCGCCGCCGCTACTTCGGTGCCGGCCCGCCGTGCCGCTCGAGCAGGGCGCTGGCCTCATCGAGCACCTGGGCTTCGGCCTCGAGCACCTGGCCCAGGCGGACCGCCTCAGCCTCCGCCTCCGGCCAGCGCTTGGCCTCGATCGCCTCGCGCACGCCGGGCATCGTCTTGGCCCCGTAGCCGGTGTACCAGCCGGGCGCCGACAGCACCTGACGGTACCACGGCCGCCGGGGCAGCCCGCCCTCCGGCGCGGTCGCCCGCTCAGCCTGGAGCAGCAGCGCATTCAGCCTGCTCGAGGCCCCGGAGTCCGGGCCGAAGCCGTCGGCCTTGACGGCCGCGGCGTACGCGTTCTCGAACCGGGAGGTGGCCGACTTGAGCCGGGCCGCGCCGTTCTGCAGCGGCGCGAAGTCGAGGAACGGCGGGACCGGCTCGCGCGCGGGCGCCAGCAGCGGGTGGCGGGGATCGTTCATGGCCACGAAGGTGCTCTCCTCGATCTGCCGGTTCTGCTCCTCGATCGAGTCCCGCACGGCGGTGGCCAGGTCCTGCACTTCCTTCAAGTTGGCGCCGACCCGCTCGGACAGCCGGCCGAACTCATAGGGCAGCAGCTCCGCATCGGCCAGCCGCATGGTGGCGAGGCCCACCACCCGGGCCAGCGCCTGGCCGTAGACGAACGACGAGTCGCTGAAGGTGGTGTACCAATGGAAGCTGTCGTAGATCGAGTGGTACACCCCGCCGTCGTCCTCGCCGTCGAACGCCAGGTTGAGCGAGGGAATGCCGAAATGATGGTAGAAGGCCGTGTAATCGGAGCCCGAGCCCATCGGATCGACGGTGAGGTCGACCCGCTCGCGGGCCTCCCGCCGGCGATCGGCCGCGCGCGCCTGGGCCACCTCGCCCAGGTGCGACCGCTTCCATACCGACATTCCCGTCTCGGGATCGGTCACCTCTCGCGCCACCTCGGATAACAGCCGCGCCAGTGACGGTGCGCCGTCAGCGCTGAGCCGGCCCCGCCCGTTGCCGTCGGTGTTGAGATAGGCCACCGCCTTCCGGGCCAGCTCGTCGCCGTGAGTCTCGGCCCACTCGGTCGAGCCGAGCAGCATCGGCTCTTCGCCGTCCCACAGGGCCAGCACGATCGTTCGCTTCGGTCGCCAGCCCTGGCGGAGCAGGGTAGCGTATGCCCGAGCCTCCTCCAGCACGGCGATGGCGCCGGAGATCGGGTCCGCCGCGCCGTTGACCCAGCCGTCGTGATGGTTGCCTCGGACGACCCACTCGTCGGGCCGCTCGGCGCCGGGAATCCGGACGATCACGTCGTAGGCCGGTACCAGCTTCCAGTCGAACCGGAGCTTGAGATGGACCCGGGCCGGCCCCGGCCCGAGGTGGTAGGTCAGCGGCAGCCCGCCCGCCCACCCGGCCGGCGCCGGGCGGCCACCAACCGCGGCCAGCAGGGGCTGGGCGTCGGCCCACGACAGCGGCTGGACCGGGATGCTGGGCAAGGTTGGCGCGTTCCGCCGGTCGAGCCGCTTCGCGTCGGCGGTCGCGCCGACACCGGGGGTCAGCGGGTCGCCGGCGAACAGCGGCATGTCCATCACGCTGCCCCGCTGCACCCCCTCGCGCGGCCGGAACGGGCCCTCGGGGTAAGTGTCGCCCGCGTGGTAACCGTCGTCGTCGGGATCGGAATAGATCAGACAGCCCACCGCCCCGTGCTCGGCCGCCACCTTCGGTTTGATCCCGCGCCACGACCGCCCGTACTTGGCGATCACGATGGCTCCCTTGACGGACACGCCCAGCCGGGCGAGCCGGTCGTAATCCTCCGGCAGCCCGTAGTTGACGAAGACCAGCGGCGCGGTGACGTCGCCGTCGGGCGAGTAGGCGTTGTAGGTCGGCAGCTGTTCGGCGCTCTGGCTCGAGCTGGGGTCGGCCGCGACCGGCGGCTCGCGCAGCCCCGCGGTGAACCGGTGAGGCGCCACCAGCGCCACCACCCGCTCGCGTGGGGTGGGGAACAGGACGTGGAACGTCTCGATCTCGGCCGACAGTCCCCACTCGCGGAGGCGATCGCGCAGCCAGAGGGCGTTCGCGCTGTCGCGGGCGGAGCCGAGATGGTGGGGCCGGGCGGTCAGCTCCCGCATGGCGGCGCGAAGCGAGTCCCGGTCCGGCAGGGCCGCGAACCTGGCCTCCCACTCCCGTTCCCGCCGAGCCGAGGCCGCGGTGAACCCGCGGATGGGCCCGTCGCCGGGGACCGCCGCGATGGCGAGCGTGATCACCAGTACCAGCAAGGAGATACGGAGCGGCATTGAAGCGATCTCGAGGAGGAAGACGGCTAGTAAGGTAGCGACGGCGGCCGGCCGGTGTGCCTCAGATCACTGCGGGACCAACCTGAGAAGCCACTTTGGGACTCGGGCGCCAGACTCCCCGCGCCCGCCCCCCGCGCATCGGCTCCGCGCGCGGGCATTCCGCTCCGTCACCTTCGAGTGTGCAGGCGCCGCCAGGCGTGGCGGCACGCGGTCGATGGAGAGACTCGCAACGAGGACAAGACATGCGACGCTCCACGACCCTGCTCCGGCTCACCCTGGCGACGCTCACCGCAAGCTGCGGCGGAGGCGGCGACCTGCTCCTGCCCGGCTCCGCCGAGCCGGCGGCGGTGTCCCTCCTGCAGGGCGCCGACCAGAACGGCCGGGTCGGTGAAGCGCTGCCCCAACCGCTGGTCGCCGCGGTGACCGACGCGACCGGCAGGCCGATCGATGGCGCCACGCTGGTGTTCGTGCTGACCGATCCCGCGCCGGGCGCGGCGGTGACACCCGATACCATCCGAACCGACGCCAACGGGCAGGCCACGGCCAATGTCGTCCTGGGAACCCGGCCCGGCGTCCAGCGCGGCGCGGTACTGGCCCTCGGCGGGAGCGGGAGCCCGGTGGCGCAGGTGCCCTTCACCCTCACGGCGCTGTCGGAGGACGCCGCGACGTTGGCGCCGGTGAGCGGCATGGACCAGAGTGCCCCGGTCGGCAGTCCGCTGCCCAGCCCGCTGGTGGTGAGCGTCACCGATCCGTTCGGCAACCCGATCGAAGGCGTGACCGTGTCCTGGGCCGCGGACGGCGGCGGCACCGTCACCGCCCCGACCACCACGACCGGGGCGGACGGCATCACCTCGGTCGAGCGCATCCTGGGTCCGACCGCCGGCGTCCAGCGCACGCTGGCCTCGGTGGATGGACTGGTGGGCTCGCCGGTGACCTTCGTGGATACGGCGACGGCGGGTGCCGCGTCGGGCGTCCGGATCGTGGCGGGGAACGGTCAGGCCGCTCCGGCCGGCTCGCGGCTGCCGACGACGCTGGTGGTGGAGGTGCGGGACGCCACCGGCAACGCGGTGCCCGGCGTGGCGGTCGCCTGGGTCATCGGCACCGGCGGCGGCAGCGCGGCGCCGACCACCTCCACCACCGATGCCAACGGGCAGGCCGGCACGGTCTGGACCCTGGGCCCGGCGCCCGGCCCCAATACGCTGAGCGCCGTCGTTTCCGGCATCGGCGTGGCGGCCTTCAGCGCCACCGCGACGGCAGGCTCGGCGGCTCGGCTCTCCATCGTGACCCAGCCGCCCTCAACGGCCACCATCGGCGTGCCGCTGGCGACCGCACCGGCGGTGCAGCTGCTCGACGCCGGCGGCAACGCGGTCCGGCAGGGCGGGGTGGTGATTCAGGTGGCCATCGGATCGGGCGGCGGCACCCTGTCGGGCACCACCAGCCAACCGACCGACGACAACGGCGTCGCCAGCTTCCCCGGGTTGGCGATCCAGGGATCGGCCGGCGACCGGACGCTCCGGTTCACCGGCAGCGGGATCGCGGCGGTGGCCAGTCAGCCGATCGCGGTGGCGGCCGCGCCAACGCCGAAGCTGGCGCTTGCGCAGCAGCCGTCGGCCGCCGCCGTGGCCGGCACCCCGTTCGCGCAGCAGCCCGTCATTCAGTTGGAGAACGGGAGCGGTGGGGCGCTGGCTCAGGCCGGCGTCGCCGTCACGGTGGCGATCGCCTCGGGCGGCCCGGCCCTCACGGGAACCACCACGGTTCCCACCGACGCCTTGGGGCGAGCGAGCTTCACCGACCTGGGCATTTCCGGCGATCCCGGGACCCGCACGCTCGCCTTCAGCGCCAGCGGATTCGACGGCGTCACCTCCGCGGGGGTGGACGTGGCCGCGCCGCCGCCCGGCCCGCCCGATGCGGTTCAGTCGAGCGTGTCCGTGTCGCCGTCAACCATCACCGTGGGGCAGTCGTCCACCATCACCGTGCTTGTGCGCGACGCCTCCGGCACCGCGTTGGCGGGCCAGAGCGTACAGGTGACCGCCACCGGTGACAGCACCACCGTATCCGACAATCCCGGTATCACCGGGGCCGATGGCAAGGTCAGCTTCCAGCTCTCGTCCACCTCGGCCGGAGACAAGACCGTCACCGCCGCGGCCGGGGGGGTGGCGCTCGGCCAGCCCCAGACCATCACGGTGACGGACGCCCCGACCACCGGCTCGGCCAGCGAGCCGTCGCCCTGACCCGGCATGTCCCCGTCAGGCCGCCAGGGCTCCTGTGCGCGCTTGCCTGTCCGGGCGGCCGGTAGTAAACTCCCGCTCCCAACGACCGGGCGATTAGCTCAGCTGGTTAGAGCGCGCGCCTCACATGCGCGAGGTCGGGGGTTCAAGTCCCTCATCGCCCACTCTTCGGAGCTCGACTCCCTTCGCTGGTCCCCCCCTGACGATGGCCGCCGCCCTTGCCCGTGGGGCCGATCGGCGGAACATTGTTCGACCGCCCGTTCCGCATGGGGCGCCGGCCCGCAAGGCCCGGGAGGACCATGACGATCTTCGCATCGCCCCCGGCAGTCGCCGACCTGCTGGCTTTCGCGGCCGGGCAGGGGCACCCGGATTTTCCCTGCCTGTCCCGCACCCATGCTCCGCCCAGCTGCGTCCCCTGCGTCGACTTCTCGCCCTGGCTGGCCGAGCGGGGACGGCGGCGGGACACCGATGCGCTGGGCGAGTACCTATTCCGGCTTCGCGAGGCCAATCCCGGCGTCAGCGAGCCGCCCGACCGCCTGCGAGCCCATTACGTCGCCATGGCGCAAGCCATTCTGACCGCGCCGATCGAGCAGTCGCTCGGCGGCGGCGACGACACGGCCTACCTCGAGATCCGGATCGCCCTGATCATGCTGGCGGTGCACGAGGGGTTCTCCGGCTTCATCATGACCGGCGAGGCGGCCGATTTCGTCGCCGCGGTGATGGCACCGCACCGGCTCGAGCTGCACGGGGGCGAGGCGCTGGTCGAAGCGCGCAACGAGTTCGTCCGCGACATGGGCCAGGAGATGAGCTACTGGGCCGCCTGGCCCATCCTCGAGCCGGTCGGCCTGCCCTCGCTCACCCCGCCCGGGGCTCCGTCGCTCGATCGGCTGTTGGCGGCCCTGCGCACCCTGCCGCTGGGCGCCCGGGCCCACGCGGTCGACGCCATCCGCCACCTCAGCGCGCACCCGCACGTGCCCAAGACGCTGGCCAGCCTCAGCCGCTACGAGACCCGGAAGCGCGGTCTCGAGGTGACCGAGTCGTCCCGCCTGATTCTCGCCACCGGCATCGCGGTGCCGGCCTCCGACATCGCCGCCTGGCTCGGCACCTGGACCCGGCGCGACCTGCTGGGGTTCCTGGCCCAGAGCGGGGTCGAAGCGCGAAACTCGTGGGGCAAGGAGCGGCTGGCCGAAGTGGCGGCGGCGGAGTGCGCCGAGCTGCTCCGCCAGCGGATGGCGGAGGCCAACGTGGTCGAGCTGGCGGAGCAGTATGTCGAGGGCGCCAGGCTGTTGCGGGCCCACGTCGAGGCGGCCCGGGAGACGTGGCGGGTGTGGCTGGCCTTCGGGACCGGGGTCAGCGGCCAGTGACGCCGGCGGCCGGACCAGTGTGGGCTAGATCAGTCCGCCCCGGCGAAGTCGGCCGATCTGATCGAACCGCTCCTCATGCACCGCCAGGACCTCCTCGGGGGTGACCGTCGCCACTCCCGCCTTGCCCACCTCGACCCCCGCGGCGTAGTTGGCCATCTGGGCCGCCTCCCGCACCGACGCGCCGGCGGCCAGCGCGGTCCCCATCCATGCCGTGACCGTGTCCCCCGCGCCGGACACATCGTAGATGCTCCGGGCGATGCTGGGAATGTGCGTCGTGCTGCCGTCCTTCATCACCAGTACCATCCCTTCCGCTCCCAGGGTCACCAGCAGGTTGTCCACCTTGAGCCGGGTCAGCACCTCGGGCAGGGCGTTGCCGTTCTGGAGGTCCACCGCCGCGCCCAGGGCCGACTCGAGCTCGCGCCGGTTGGGCTTGAACACGGTGGCGCCGGCGTACTGGAAGAATTGGCGGAACTTGGGGTCCACCACGGTGGGGATGCCGCGCCGCCGGGCGGCCTCCATGGCGGCGGCGATCAGCCGCGGCGCCAGCGCGCCCTTGTTGTAGTCCTCGAGCAGCAGCGCATCCGCGTCGGCCAGGGCGTCCTGGGCCACCCGGATCAGCCGCTCGAGGTCGGCCCCGTCGAGCAGGGTCTCGACCTCGTCGTCGATCCGCACGATCTGCTGCGACCGGGCGATGATCCGGGTCTTCGACGTGGTCGGCCGCCCGGCCACGGTCACGACGTAGCGATCCTCCAGCCGAGCCACCGCCAGCTCCTGGC
>DATAOR010000043.1:0-10183 GCA_036265635.1 Gemmatimonadales bacterium | reverse complement strand
CGCCTACATCCGCCGGTTCCCCTATAACCTGACCGCGAAGGTGTTCGGCCTGGGCAAGCCGCGCGAATATTTCGAGGCCCAGGCGGGCGCGGCGGAGACACCCAAGGTTCAGTTCTAGGGACGGCCGGCGGCGGAAGGATCGAGCCCCCGATGCCTGGCGCATCGGGGGCTCGGTCGTGTCGGGGAAATGGGGTCGATCAGGCAGCTGCGGCCACCCGGCTACGGCCACCGAGCTGCGGTCAGTCGGTCACGACCCGGTCCGGCAGCACATACTTGAGCGGGTCGACCGGCCGGCCGTTGACGTGCACCTCGTAGTGGAGATGCGGCCCGGTGGCGAGCCCGCTGGCGCCCACCAGGGCGATCCGCTGGCCTCGGGCGACCCGCTGCCCCGCCCGGACCAGCACCTTGGAGCAGTGGGCGAACTTGGTCACCACGCCATAGCCGTGGTCGATGGTGACCGTGTTCCCGTAGCCCGTCTCCCAGCCCGCATCGGTCACGGTGCCGGCGGCCGGCGCCTCGATCGGGCTGCCCATCGGGGCGGTCACGTCGATGCCCTCGTGCGGCCGGGCGATGTGGAGAATGGGGTGCTCGCGCATCGAGGAGAACGCGCTGGTCAGCCAGCCCTGGGTCGGCATGATGGAGGGCGTGGCGGCCAGCCGCTGCGAATGGCTGGCCAGGCTGTCCTTGGCCTCCTCGAACGACGAGGCCAGCAGGTTGGCCCGCCGGATGAGGGCGTTGAGGTCCACCCGGATCTCCTCCGAGCGGCGCAGCGCGAGACCGCCGTTGGGCATCACCGGTCGCGGCGCCAGGGTCGGGCCGCCGATGCCGGCGGCCTGGACCGACGGGTCAATCGGGTCGAGGTTGGCCAGCACCCGGATCCGGGCATCGCGCCGGCTGATGCTGGAGATGGTGTCGGCCAGCGTGGCCAGCCGGCCATGCAGCTCGCCGATCTCCTGGGATAGCCGGGCATTCTCCTGGCTGAGCCGGGCGGTGCGTGAGAGATCGGCTGTGCGGGACATGGTCGCGTAACCCACCAGCAGCACCACGGCGACGGCCAGGGCGGCCCCGCCGATCGCCAGCTTGATCGCCCCGTAGGAAACCTCGACGATCTTCGAGGGGTCCGAGCCGTGGGGCACGAATACCACCGTCCACCGGCGTCGTTTAGCCATGCGCGCTCCATCGAACGGGCTGCGAACGATCGGCGACCGCTGCGGACCTGCCGCGGCGGCTGCCAAGCGTGCTAATGTGGGTCCGAACCGACCTGGAGGCAGTGATCGGACACACAACCAAGCAAAAGGTGGCCCAGGACATGGGGTTAGTCAAGCCTCGGCCGGGCCGGATAACTCCTTGACAGTCAAATACTTTTGCTCCTTGACGGGCTAACCTTCAGACCGCCGCCGGCTTGGGGAACAGCACCTCGGGCTTGGTGGTAGCCAGCCCCGCCACCTCCGGCTGAGCCAGCCCGGCCCAGCTGCGAGCCGCTGCATCGGCCGGCAGGCCCAGCGATTGCCACAGCGCCTGTGCTTTGCCGGGGACGAACGGCCCCGCCAGCACGGCCAGGCGGTACAATGCCCGCGCCAGCGCCGCCAGCACCCCGTCCAGTTCGGCATCCTGCCCGGCCTTGGCCAGGCTCCACGGGGCGTTCTGCTGGATGTACAGATTGGCACTGGCCACCAGCGACCAGGCCGCTTCGGCACCCCCCCGCAGGTCCAGCGCGTCCATCGCGGTCGCGTAGGCGGCCACGGCTTCCCGGCCGGCCAGGTCGAGCGGGGTCTCGACCGTGGCGGCCGGCACCACGCCCTCCCGATACCGCCCGACCATGGCGAGCGAGCGGGAGGCCAGGTTGCCCAGGCCGTCGGCCAGGTCTGCGGTGTAGCGATCGTCGAACCGCTCCCAGCTGAAGTTCCCGTCGGCCTCGAACCCGACTTCGCGAAGGAGGAAGTAGCGGAGCGCGTCGGGGCCGTGTCGTCCGATCGCGTCCTCCAGCGTGACTGCCGTGCCCGCCGACTTGGACATCTTGGCGCCCTCCCACTGCACGTAGCCGTGGGCCCACACCTGGCGCGGCACCGCCAGTCCGGCGCTGAGCAGCATGGCCGGCCAGATGACGCAGTGGAACCGGGTGATGCCCTTCCCCACCACGTGGAGGTCCGCCGGCCACAGCCGCTGGTACCCCCGGTCCGGGTAGCCCGTGGCCGAGAGATAGTTGGTCAGGGCGTCGAACCAGACGTAGACCGTCTGGTCCGGGTCGCCGGGGAAGGGAATACCCCAGGACTGCCGGTTCCGGCTGACCGAGATATCCTGCAGGCCGTCCTCCAGCAGCCGGACGATCTCGTTGCGCCGGATGCCCGGCTCGACCCGGAACTCACCCGAGCGGATCATGGCCAGCAGCGGGTCCCGATAGCGGCTCAGCCGGAAGAAATGGTTGCGCTCCTTGGTCGGCACCAGCTCCAGCGTGGGATGCTCGATGCAGTGGCCGTTGACGATCTGGGCCGGCTGCTTGAACTCCTCGCAGCCGAAGCAGTACAGTCCCTCGTACTCTCCCACGAACAGGTCGTCGGGATTGGTCCGGCCGATCTGTTCGAGCAGCGCCGTGACGCCGCGGTGGTGGCGCGGCTCCGTGGTCCGGATCCAGTCGTCGTTGGAGCACTCCAGCCGCCCCCAGTAGTCCTCGAACGTGGCCGCCATCCGGTCGACCCATGCCTGGGGTTCCAGCCCGTGCCTCTGGGCCGCCTGCAGCACCGCCTGGGAGTGCTCGTCCATGCCCATGAGAAAGCGGACGTCGTCCCCCCGGAGCCGGCGGTAGCGGGCGATGCAGTCGGCCCCGATCTTTTCGAGCGCGTGGCCCAGGTGGGGGTCGCCGTTCGAGTAATCGATGGCGGTGGTGAGGAAGAACTTGGGCACGGCACCTCCTGAGCGGTCATGGGCACCCCCGCGAGGGCACCGGTCCGGTAGTCCGGGGAGCCCAGCGGCGGGACGGCCCGCGCGACGCGAGGGACCCGCTGCACCGGGTCGGACTCCGGATCAGCAGATCCCTCGCGTCGCGCGGACCAGGGGCCCGGCGTCGGGCTTCCGCCCCGGCCTCAGGAATCTAACCCGGCGGGGTACCGCCTCGGCCGCTCGGTGCATCGGGGTCGGATGTGCCGCCCGAGCCACCTCGCCGCCGCCGGCGCCGCCGGTTGGGTCGGGGGCCCGCCGGTGAGCCGGCCCCGCTGGTGTCGCCCAGGCTCGACGCCTGAGTGACTGGGGCCTCGTCTCCCCGCGCCTCGGCCCCGGCCGGCCCGGTCCCGAAGCCGGCCTCGGGCGCCCGCTCGGCGGCGCCGCCCTGGGCGCCGTCGCCGGTGATGGCCATCCGGCCCCGCACCTCGGCGGTCAGGAGGACTTCACCCCGGGCCTCGACCTCCTCGCGCAGCTGCACCAGCGGGATGATTCTGGCGCCGTGCTCCTCGCTCCGGAGGAAGACGCGCTCGCGGAAGATGTCCACCGCGATCACCCGCTCGACCCCGTTGGCCGCCGTCACCGTCTTCCCCTCCTTGGGGAACCGCCGGCGCGCGGTCACGTAGAACTCGTGCTCGTACTTGAGGCAGCACAGCAGCCGGCCGCAGCCGCCCGAGATCTGCGAGGGGTTGAGCGACAGGTGCTGGTCCTTGGCCAGCCCCAGATTGACCGGCGACAGCTCCTTGAGCCAGGACGAGCAGCAGTATTCCCGGCCGCAGCGGCCCACCCCCGACAGCCGGGCGGCCTCGTCGCGGACGCCGATCTGGCGGAGCTCGATCCGGGTCCGGAACAGCGACGCGAGGTCCCGGACCAGGGCCCGGAAATCGACCCGCTTCTCCGCGGTGAAGTAGATGGTGAGCTTGTTTCGGTCCCACTGCCACTCGGTATCGCTCACCTTCATGACCAGGTCGTGGGTGCGGACCCGCTCGATCACCTTGCGGCGGGCGTCCTCCTCCGAGCGCCGGTTCTCGTCCAGGGTCCGGAGGTCGTCCCGGGTCGCCCGTCGGGTGACCGGCTTGGGCGGCTCGGCGGCCGCTCCCGCGGCGCCACCGGGAGCCGGGGCCTCGCCCACCGCACAGCCCGAGCAGCCCGAGCCACACCGCTTGGCCGCGCCCTCGCCGACGGCCGTCACCCGGCCCAGGTCGCGCCCGCGCTCGGCCTCCACCACCACCGCTTCGCCGACCCGGAGCGGGGCCGACTCGTCGTCCCAGGAGGCGTAGGCCTTGCGGGTGCCCTTGAACCGGACCTCGACCAGTTGGGCCATCAGGCCTCGGTGTACGCGCCCATGGCGGCGTACTTCTCGGCCCGGCGGCGGACCAGCTTCTCGGGGCGGATCTTGCGGAGCTCGCCGACGTGGCGGATGAGGGCCTCGCGGAGGGCTTCGCCGGTAGCGTCGGGATCGATGTGGGCGCCGCCCACCGGCTCCTTGATGATCTCGTCGATCACCTTGAGCCGGAGCAGGTCCTCGGCGGTCAGCTTGAGGGCCTCGGCGGCGCGCTCGCGCTGGCTGGCGTCCTTCCAAAGGATGGCGGCGCATCCCTCGGGACTGATGACCGAGTAGACCGAGTTCTCCAGCATGAGGATCCGGTCGGCCACGCCCAGGGCCAGCGCCCCGCCCGAGCCGCCCTCGCCGATCACCACCGCGATCGCCGGGGTGGCCAGGGCGGACATCTCCAGGATGTTCCGCGCCAGCGCCTCGGACTGCCCCCGCTCCTCGGCGCCGAGGCCGGGGTAGGCGCCCGGCGTGTCGATCAGGGTGATGACCGGGGCGTTGAACTTGGCGGCGAGCTTCATCAGCCGGAGGGCTTTCCGGTACCCCTCGGGATGGGGCATCCCGAAGTTGCGCTTCAGATTCTCCTTGGTGTCCCGCCCCTTCTGATGGCCGATCACCATGACCGAGATCCCGGCCAGCCGGCCCCAGCCCCCCACCACCGCGGGGTCGTCCATGTAGAGCCGGTCGCCGTGGAGTTCGATGAAGTCGGTGAAGATGGTGCTGAGGTAGTCGAGGGTGTAGGGGCGGCGGGGGTGGCGGGCGACGAGGACCCGCTGGATCGGCGTGAGATTGCGGTAGATCTCCGCCCGGAGCGACTCGAGCTTGCCCTGCAGGCCCTCGAGCTCGCCGTCGATGTCGATCTGGCGCTCGGTGCCGATCCGCTTCAGGTCCTCGATCTGCCGCTCCAGCTCGAGCAGCGGCTTCTCGAACTCCAGCGAATACGCTGAGGCCATCGGGGTCAGCCCGCCTTGATGTAGTGGACGGAGTCGGCGCCCAGGAGATCGCGCAGGGCCCGCACGAGGTCTTCTTCCGCCGCGACGCGGACGCGACGGGACCGGAGCCGCACCGATTCCCCGTTCCCGTCGCTCCACTCAATATACAGAGGCGTGGGCCCGGGGTGCGCCGAGCAGAGGGCGGCGGCCGCCCGGAGTGCGGTGGGCTCGGGGGCCGCCGGCGAGCGCCAGCGCAGGCTCAGCGCCACCGCGCCCGACGCCTTGAGCTCGGCCAGGGCACGGGCGGCTTCGACGATGAAGGGGGCGTGGTCCTCGCCCCGGTCGCGGTCGCTGTAGCCGCCGGTCAGCAGCAGCGCGGCGTCGGGCACGATGGTGCCGTTGAGCTTGGCCCAGGCGTCGGGGAACACGATCGCCTCGGCGGTGCCGTGGAAGTCCTCCAGCACCAGCCGGGCGTACTCCTTGCCCGTCTTCTTCGAGATCTGCCGCTTGACCCCCGTGACCACCGCCGCCACCGCCACCTGATGCTCGCTCCACTCCCCCAGGGTGGCGGTGGTGCGGGTCCCGAACAGCTCGACTTCCTCGCGGAACCGCTCCAGCGGATGCCCGCTGATGAAGAAGCCGAGCACCTCCTTCTCCTTGACCAGCCGCTCGGCCTCGGTCCATGGCGGGATGTCCGGCAGCACGGTGCGGCCGCGGGCCGGGGCGTCGGCGCCGCCGGGCGCGGCCTCGCCGAACAGCGAGGCCTGGCCGGCCTCACGCTCGGCCTGGAGCAGCTGGGCCTCGGACAGCACCCGATCGAGCGCCTCGCAGAGCTGCTTGCGATGGCCGCCCAGCCCGTCGCAGGCGCCGGCCACGATCAGCGACTCGAGCACCCGCTTGTTGCAGAGCCGGAGATCGATCCGCTGGACGAAGTCGTCGAGCGAGGTGAACGGCGCGTCCTGCCGCGCGGCGATGATGCTCTCGATCGCCCCCCAGCCGACGTTGCGGATGGCGCCCAGGCCGAAGCGGATCCGCCGCTCGCCCACCACGGTGAACTTGAAGCCCGACTCGTTGACGTCGGGCGGCAGCACCTCGAGCTCCAGCTCGCGGGCCTCGTTGATGTACTGCACTACCTTGTCGGTGTTGCCGATTTCCGACGACAGCAGCGCCGCCATGAATTCGGCGGGGTAGTGGGCCTTGAGCCAGGCGGTCTGGTAGGACAGGACCGAGTAGGCCACCGAGTGCGACTTGTTGAAGCCGTACCGGCCAAAGGTCTCGATCTGCGCCGCCAGGTCGTCCACCAGCCGCCGGGGATGGCCCAGCGCCATCGCCCGCTCGCAGAACTTGCCCAGCTCCTGCTTGATCAGCTCCGCGTCCTTCTTCCCCACCGCCTTCCGGAGCACGTCGGCTTCGGCCAGGCTGAAGCCGGCCAGCACGTTGGCGATCCGCATCACCTGCTCCTGATAGGTGATGACGCCGTAGGTCGGCTCGAGCACCTCCTGGAGCGATGGGTGGGGATAGCTGACCTTCTCCTGGCCCAGCTTCCGCCGGATGAACACGGTATGCATCCCGGCGTCGAGCGGGCCGGGGCGCATCAGCGCATTCGAGGCGACCAGGTCGTCGAACCGGTCGCACTTCATCGACCGGAGCATGTCGGTCGCCAGCGGAGACTCGAACTGGAACACGCCTGCGGTCCGTCCCTGCCGAAGCAGCTCGTACACCTTGGGATCGTCGAACGGCAGGGCATCCACGTCCACATCCACGCCGGTCCGGGCGGCGATCATCAGCCCGGCGTCGTGGATCACCGTCAGGGTCTTGAGGCCGAGCATGTCCATCTTGAGCATGCCGACCTTCTCCAGCGCACCCATCTCGTATTGGGTGATGATGGCCTCTTCGCCATCGGCGGCGGCCCCGGCGCCTTTGGTGGGCGCGGTGCACACCGGGACGTAGTCGGCCAGCGGCCCGGGAGCGATCACCACCCCGGCGGCGTGGACCGACATGTGGCGCGAGATGCCCTCGATCCGGGAGCTCAGGTCGAGCAGCCGGCGGTAGGACGGGTTGCCCTTCACCAGGTCACGCAGCTCGTCGACCTTCTTTTCGGCCTCCGGAATCGACAGGCTGTAGGCCGGCCCGCTGGGGATCAGCTTGGTGATCCGGTCGGCCTCGCCCGGGGGGATCCGGAGCACCCGGGCCACGTCCTTGACCGCGGCCCGGGCCTTCATCGTACCGAAGGTCACGATCTGGCCCACGCTGGCACGGCCGTAGCGCTGGCGGACGTACTCGATCACTTCGCCCCGGCGCTCGAAGCAGAAGTCCACGTCGATGTCGGGCATCGACACCCGCTCGGGGTTGAGGAACCGCTCGAACAGCAGGTCGAACGCCAGGGGACACACGTTGGTGATGCCGAGCGAGTAGGCCACGATCGAGCCCGCGGCCGAGCCGCGGCCGGGGCCCACCGGGATGCCCCGCTCGCGCGCCGCGGCGATGAAGTCCTGGACGATCAGGAAGTAGCCGGCGTAGCCGGCCTTGTTGATGACGCCCAGCTCGTAGACCAGCCGCTCCTCCACCGCCGGCGGCAACGGCACGCCGTAGCGCCGCTCGGCGCCGCGGCGGGCCAGGTCGCCCAGCAGCGCCTCGTCGCTGGCGTAGCCCTCGGGCCGGGGGAAGCCCGGCAGGAAGTACTTCTTCTCGAACTCGAATTCGCACAGGTCGGCGACCGTCTGGGTGTTGGCCAGGGTCTCCGGGTGGTCCGGAAAGAGGGCCCGCATCTCCTTCTCGGACTTGACGTACGATTCCTGGCCGGTGAAGCGGAACCGCTTGGGGTCGTCGAGGTCGCTGCCGGTCCCGATGGCCAGCAGGACGTCGTGCGATTCGGCGTCCTCCCGGCGGAGGTAGTGGGCGTCGTTGGTGGCGACCACGCCGATGCCGAGCTCCTGCCCCAGCCGCAGCATCCCCTCCTGGACCAGCCGCTCCTCGCCGATGCCGTGGTGCTGGATCTCGAGCCAGAAGCCGTCCTTGCCGAACAGCCCCGCGAACCACTCGGCGCTGCGCTTGGCCTCCTCGTAGCGCGAGCCGCGCAGGTGGAGCGCGACCTCGCCCGAGAGGCAGGCTGCCAGGCAGACGATGCCCTCGTGGTGGCGCTCGAGCGACTCCTTGTCGACCCGCGGCCGCCGGTAGAACCCCTCGGTGTACCCGATCGAGCTCAGCTTGACCAGGTTCTTGTACCCGGTCCGGTTCCTGGCCAGCAGCACCAGGTGACTGTAGGCCGCCGGGGCGCCCGCCGGCTTCTCGCGGGCCTGCCGGGGCCCGAAGGCGAGGTAGGCCTCGAACCCGAGGATGGGCCGGATCCGCTGCGCCTTGGCCGCCTCGTAGAACGACCAGGCGGCATGGAGGTTGCCGTGGTCGGTGACCGCCAGGCTGTCCATGCCGAGCTTCTTGACGTGCGCGACGAGATCGGGAATCCGGCTGGCCCCGTCGAGCAGAGAGTATTCGCTGTGGGTGTGGAGATGGACGAAAGCCATGCCTACCGACTGCGCTGCGCCAGCTCCTTCCAGACGGCGTCCAGCGGGACACCGCAAGCGGCCAGCAGCACCAGAAGATGATAGAGGAGATCGGCCGCCTCGGACGCGAGACGCTCGGGCCCCTCCGCATTCGCCGCCACGACGATCTCGACCGCTTCCTCGCCTACCTTCTGCGAGATCTTGGGCACCCCGCGGTCGAGCAGCTGCACCGTATAGGAGCCCGCCGGACGGTCGGCGGCCCGCTCGGCGATGGTGGAGGCCAGACGGGTGAGCAGGTGACCGCCCGGATCTTCACCCTCGGCCGGGCGCCCGTCGGGGCCGACCGCGGCCGCGAAGCAGGTTCGGGTGCCGGTGTGGCAGGCCGGCCCAATCTGCTCCACCCGGTACAGCACCGTGTCGCGGTCGCAATCGAGCCGGATGTCGCGCACCGCCTGGGTGTGGCCCGACGATTCACCCTTGCGCCACAGGGCACCACGGGCTCGGCTGAAGTAGTGCGCCTCCCCTGTGGCGGCGGTCCGAGCCAGCGCCTCGCGGTTGGCGTAGGCCAGCATCAGGACATCACCGCTCCGGCTGTCCTGCGCCACCACGGGCACCAGTCCGTCGGCCCCGAATCGGACCGCATCGAGCCAGCCGTCGTCGGACACCGCCAGAAGCTACCGGCGCCTCGGACGATTGTCAAAAGTTCTTGTCGTTTCTAACTTTGCTTCCATCCCCCCCTCTCAGGCCGACCTGGAGCCCGCTCCGTGACCCCTCTCGCCTCCCGTCGGGCATGGCCCGCCGGCCCGCTGTTCGCCGCCCCGCTGCCGGCCGCCGCCCTGCTGGCCGGGACGATGCTGGCCGCCTGCGGCGGCAGCGGCCCCAACAGCCCGCCCGAGGTCGATTGTTCGCTGTTCGCCCCGACCACGCTCGCCGTCGGCGAGGCCACCGTGATCGACGCCGCCGCGCAAGGCTGTATCCGCCTGCCGGCTGCCGGCCCGTCCGGGGCGGAATACCTCTACTATGCGGGGATCACCCAGGCGGCCTTCTCCACGACCGGCATCACCCAGCCCTTCGACCTGCAGGGAAGTCCCGAAGCGGTCGCCACCGCGGCCCGGGCGCCGCTGGTGCCGGTGGCGCCGCTGGTGGCCCCGCGCGCCTCCGCGCCTGCCCGGGCGTTCCATTCCGGTCTCCGCCGGATGGAGCGGGAGGCGGCCCGCGAGGCTGCCACTGCCCGCGCCTCTGGCGCGGTGGCCCAGGCCCGGGTGCAACAGGCGCCGCCCGTGGCGGGCGAGAAACGGACCTTCAACGTGCTCAAGAGCGGATCGTCCTCGGGCACCCGGTCCTCCGACTACGTGGACGTCACGGCCACGGTCGCCTACGTCGGCAGCCATGCTGCCGTCTACCTCGACGACGCCGCCCCGGTGCCGACCTACGGCGGCGCCGACCTGCAGGCGATCGGAACCATGTTCGACGATCACCTCTAT
>DATAOR010000042.1:0-18772 GCA_036265635.1 Gemmatimonadales bacterium | reverse complement strand
GCATCGGAGCGCGCAGCGGGCTGCTCGATCCATCCGCCCCCCCGCACGGCACCGCGGGTCACGAGGTGCCGTGACCCGCGCAAGCTAGGGGACGCACCCTGAATGGAACTTGGGACCAGCATGAAGGGCCCTTCATGCTGCCCTTGCCGGCCCGGACGGCTCTCCACTTGGGCGAAGCGGACGGCCCTGCGGTGACTGCGGGCCCCGTCGCGTTCCCGGGGCCCGCCACCGCCGTTCAGCGGGAAGAGACATTCTCCTCCGCTTCACGCGGGCTTCATCGCCGGCGGGCTAGCATGAAAGCACAGGCGGGGCCTGGTCCCGCCCTCCCAGTCCTGGAGGAGCCATGACAACCGAATCCGTATTCCACTCCATCCTGGTCCCGGTGGACGGCTCGCCGCTCGCCGCGACGGCGCTGCCCCTGGCGTCCGGGCTCGCCCACGCCGCCGGCGCTCACCTGCGGCTGGCCCTGGTCCACACCATGCCGCCCGCCCCGGCCGATACCGGGTCGGTGACGTCGTTCGCTTCGGTCGATGTCGCCGGCCGGGCGTCGGAGCGAAGCTACCTCCAGGCGCTGGAGGCACGACTCCGCGAGGCGGGAACCCGGATCGCCTCGAGCGCGACGTTGACGGGGGCCGTCGGGAGCGCCCTGGCCGACTATGTCCGTGACCACGGCATCGATCTGGTGGTCATGGCCACCCACGGCCGGGGCGGCGTCCGCCGGGCCTGGCTTGGCAGCGTGGCGGACTATCTCATCCGCCACCTGGAGGTCCCGGTCCTGCTGGTCCGGCCGCACGATGAGGCGGCGACCGAGCCCCCCGCCGCCCGCGGCATCCTGGTGCCGCTCGACGGCTCGCCGCTCGGGGAGGCGGTGCTCCGGCCGGCGGCGGCCCTGGCCCGGATTCGGGGCACCGGCTTGACGCTGGTGCAGGTGGTGCCCCCGGTGCTAGAGGTCGCCGACATGACGCTGCCGCTGGCGGCCGCCGTGGCGGTGCCGGGCGAGCCCGGGATGACCGAGCTGCTCCAGCAGGAAGCCCAGGACTATCTCGACGCCCTGGTGGCGGAGCTGCGCACGGAGGGGATTCCGGCGACCGGCACCGCCGTGGTGGGGTACCACGTGGCCAAGACGATCCAGGAGCTGGCCCGGCCGGAACGGTTCGGTCTGATCGCGATGGCTACCCACGGGCGCGGCGGGGTCCGCCGGCTGGCCCTGGGCAGCGTGGCCGACAAGCTGGTGCGGAGCGCCGACGTGCCGGTGCTGATCCACCGGCCGGCCGAAGTGGGCGACCTGCCTCGGCCGAGGACGCGCCGGGAAGTGGCCGCCGCGGGCTGACCACGCCGCAACCAGGCTGCTCAGCGCGTCTGCAGCTTCAGGCCTGGGCTCACGTCCACTCGACCCGCAAGGTCGAGTGGACGCGTGCTTTCCTGCCCTCGGAGCTGGCGTCCCACGCTCGTCGCGCATTCGGCCTCGGTGATCTCGGCGGGGTCAGCATCTCGGCGGGTCAGCCAGGGGGCCGCGGGAGAGAGGCGGGCCACCCCGGCGCCTCGGGCCGGAGCCAGGCTTACCCGGTGGGACCGGCGGACCGGGTCGGCAGGGCAGCCCGGAGCGCATTGAGGATCACCGCCACGTCGATGCCCTCCTGCAGCAGCGCGCCGATGGTGGGCGGGATGTAGCCCAGCGCGGCCACGACCATGGCCATCCCGCTCAGTCCCAGGCCGGCCCAGATGCTCTGGCGCGCCAGCCGAAGGGTGCGCCGGCTGATGGTGATGGCCTCCACCACCCGCCCCGGGTCGTCCGCCAGCAGCACCACGTCGGCCGCCTCGGCGGTGATGCCTGCGCCGCCGGCCGCGAGCGCCACGCCCACGGCGGCCTGGCTGAGCGCGGGGGCGTCGTTGGTACCGTCTCCCACCATCAGCACCCGATACCCCTCGTCCGTGAGCCGCTTGACCCACTCGACCTTCTGGGTCGGCAGCAGGCCGCCGTGCGCCTCGACGATGCCGACCGCCTGGGCCACGGCGCTGGCGTTGACCTGGTCGTCGCCCGACAGGAGCAGGACCCGCCGCAGGCCCAGCCGCCGGAGCGCGGCGAACAGCTCGGGCAGGTGGGGACGGAGCTGGTCGGCATACTCGACCACGCCGCCGGCCTGACCGTCCACCGCGACGTAGGCGCGAAGGATCACCGCGTCGCCACCCGCCAGGGCCGCGAGGGCGGGCGCCGCGTCGGGTGCCTGCTTCGCGACGTAGCGGCGGCCGCCCACGCTCACCCGGCGGCCCTCCGCCAGCCCGGTCACCCCCTCCCCGGGGGCCTCGCTGACCTCGGTGGCGGGCGGGGGCAGGAGGCCGCGCCTCGACGCCGCCTCCACCAGGGTGCGGGCCAGCAGGTGCCCTGAGCCCTGCTCCACCGCGCCGGCCAGGCGGAGCACGGTGTCGCTGGTGAAGCCCTCCGCCGGCCGGACGGCCGCCACCTCGGGCCGGCCGATGGTGAGGGTCCCGGTCTTGTCGAACACCGCGGCCGTGACGCCGGCCAGCTGCTCCAGGGCGCCGCCGTGGCGGACGATGACACCGTGGCGGGCGGCCCGGTTGATTCCGCCGACGATGGCGACCGGCGTGGCCAGGATCAGCGGGCAGGGTGTGGCGACCACCAGAACCGCGAGCACGCGGAGCATGTCGCCCGAGAGCAGGTAGGTGGCCAGGCAGGTCAGCAGGGTGAGCGGGGTGAACCACACGGCATACCGGTCGGCCAGCCGCTGGAGCGGGGACTTGCTGGCCTGGGCGGTCCGGACCAGCTCGACGATCCGCTCGTACTGGCTCTCGCGGGCCGGTGCCAGCACGACCACCGTGAGCGGGCCGTCGAGGTTGCGGGCCCCGCTGGAAAGCCGGACGCCGGCGACCGCCTCGAGCGGGAGCGGCTCCCCGGTGAGGCCGGCCACGTCGACCTGTGACCGGCCCGACCTGACCTCGGCGTCACAGGGGACCAGCTCGCCGGGCCGGACCAGCAGCAGGTCACCGATCCGGACGGCGTCGACCGGCACGTCCTCCACCGTCCCGTCCACCAGCCGATGGGCCTGCCGCGGGGCGGCGGCCTCGAGCTCCCGGACCGCCTGCGAGGCCCGGCCTTCGGCATAGCGCTCGAGCGCCTCGCCGCCGGTCTGCATCAGCACGACGACCAAGCCGGCCAGCGGCTGCCGGAGCAGCAGCGCCGTGACGATCGCCAGCATGGCCACCAGGTCGGCCGCGAACCGGCCGGCCAGGACACCGCGGAGGGTCCGCCAGACGACCGGGAGGCCGATCACCAGCAGGCCGAGGGTCCAGACGAGATCGGCGGCGCCGGAGGCGCCGCCGAGTCGAAGGGCCAGGCCGCCGAGCAGGGCGAGCAGCGCGCCGGCCGGCAGGCGCACCGAGCCGGAGGCGGTCAGTGGGCCGGCGAAGCCTCGATGTCGCTTCCCCGCCGAAGGCTGAAGCCCACCCCCCGGACCGTGGTCAGCAGGGACTCGCCGGCCGTGGTCGACAGCTTTCGCCGGAGATTCCCCACGTGCACGTCCACCACGTTGCTCTCGGGATCGAAGTGCATGTCCCATACCTTCTCCAGGAGCGTGGTGCGGCGCACGACCTCCTCGGGGTGGAGCAGGAAGAACTCGAGGAGCTGGAACTCCTTCGGCGTCAGGTCGAGCCTGGTGTCGTTCACGGTGGCCACGTGCCGGAGCCGGTCGAGCGTGATCGGGCCGTAGCGCAGCACCTCCAGCCGCTCGGCGCCGCCCCGGCGATGGAGCGCCCGAATCCGGGCCAGCAGCTCGTCGAACCGGAACGGCTTCGAGAGGTAGTCGTCGGCGCCGGCATCGAGTCCGCGGACTACATCCTCGACCGCGTCCCGGGACGTGAGCATCAGGATCGGCGTGTTACGGCCTTCCCGCCTGAGCTCGCTGGCCACCTGAAAGCCGTTCTTCTTGGGCAGTACGATATCGAGCAGGATCACGTCGTACTCGTAGACGTGGGCCAGCATGGTGGCCTCGTCCCCGTCCGGGGCGACGTCCACCACGTAGCCTTCCTCCTTGAGGCCCTGCTCGATGAAGCCGGCGACCTTCCGGTCGTCCTCCACGACGAGAATCTTCATGGCAGCCAATCTAGGGATGGTTCCTGAACCGGGATGTAACCCACTGTGAAGGCTTCTTCATGGTTCAGGTGGAGAGGCGGGCAACTCCAGTACGAAGCGTCCGCCGTGCCCGGCGCCGGTCACCGCCCGGAGCTCGCCGCCGAGCAGCCGGGCCAGTCGGCGGGAGAGCGGCAGCCCCAGCCCCATGCCCCGGTGATCGCCCGCCGGCTTGCTGACATAGATGTCGACGATCTGTTCGCCCCCGCCGTCGGCGATGCCGGAGCCCTCGTCCTCCACCACGTAGACGATCCTGCTTTCGCGGGCGCTGATCGTCACCCGGACGGTGCTGCCGTCCGGGGTATGGTGGATGGCGTTGCCGAGCAGGTTGACCATGATCTGCTCCAGCCGGCTGCTGTCGGTCTCGCAGCTGGGCAACCCGGGGTCGCCGGCGAGCTCGAGCCGGATGCCGCGGGACTCGGCAGCCGGGGTGACCCGGTGGATGGCCCGGCGGACGATCGAGGCCGCCTCCACCGGGCGGATGATCGGCTTGAGCCGGTCCTCGTCCAGCCGGCTGAGATCGAGCAGATCGTTGATCAGGCCGATGGCCTGCTGGGCGGAGTCGAGCACCTCGAAGGCCGCCTTGGGAACGGTGGCCGGGTCCTTCTTCCGGACCAGCATCTCGGACCAGCCGTAGACCGCGGCCAGCGCGTTCCGCAGCTCGTGGTTCACCATGGCGAAGAACCGTTCCCGGGTCCGGTGGAGCCCCTGCACTTCCTCCAGCAGCCGGGCGCTCTCCTCGTGCAGCCGGGCGTTCTCCACCGCCGCGGCGGTGATGGCCGCCAGCAGCACCGCCATGTGCTCGTCGCGGCCGGTGAAGGCCGGCTCGCCGATCTTCTCGGTCAGGTAGAGGTTGCCGAACACCCCCCGCCGGCTCACGATGGGCACGCCGAGAAACGAGCGCATCGGGGGGTGATGCGGCGGAAAGCCGTACGAGTCGGGGTGCCTGGTCAGGTCCGGCAGGCGGATCGGCAGGGCCTCGCGGATCACCAGCCCGAGGATGCCGTGGCCGCGGGGCGGCGGGCCGATCCGCTCCCGCTGCTCGTCGCTGATCCCGTAGGTGGTGAAGCTCTCGAGGAGCCGGCCGTCAGGCGCCAGCACCCCGACCGCGGCGTAGTGGGCGCCGATGACCTCCGCCCCGACCTGGACGACGCGCTGGAGCACGCCGTCCAGGGACAGCTCCGTCATCAGCGACGAGGTGGCGATGATGAGCTGCTCGAGCCGCGGGTCGGCTCCGACCAGCGGCTGGTCGACGGATTGGGTCATGCCCGAAAGCTACGGTGGCCGGCGCCAGGCCGGTAAGTCCGCCAACCGATGGGAACCATTCGCCGGTCTTTCATCAAGTTTTCACTTTCCGGGGCTTACTCTGTGTCCCATGAGCCTACCGGCCCTGCGGATCGGCCACATCATGGCGGCCACCGACGAATCGGATGCCGGGCGCCAGGCCGTCCGGACCGCCTTGCGCATCGCGACCCGGGCGGGCGCCCGGGTGACGGTCCTCCGGGTCATGCCGGTGGATGGTCAGCCCAACCAGGTGGAGCTCGAGCAGCTTCGCCGCTGGGTGGAGTCGGACCTGAGGCCGGCGCCGGATGGGCCGGAGGTCGGCTACACCGTCGCCTACGGGCTGCCGGGCATCGAGATCGGCCGGACCGCCGAGCGGATGCGGGCGGATCTGCTGGTGATCGGACGGAAGCCGCGGAACCGGGCGATGCGCCTGCTGCTGGGCGACACCGCCGACGCCGTGGCCCGGCGGAGCCGGGTGCCGTGCCTCTTCGTGACCGCCGGGCAGGAAGGGACCGAGCGGGTGCTGGTCGCGGCCGACGGGTCGGCCCGCGCCGGCGACGTGCTCCGGGTGGCCGAGGCGTTCGCCGATCAGATCGGGGCCGGGCTGCAGGCCGTCACCGTCGAGCGGCGCCACACGGGCGAGCCGCTCGAGCTGGCCCGGATGACGCCCGCGGGCCGGACCAGCCGGATCCAGTCCGAGGTGACCCGGACACTGGCCCTGCCGGTGGCGGTGCGACATGGCGAGCCGGCCGAGCAGATCGTGGCCGCGGCCGGGGAGCTGGAGTCGGACGTGCTGGTCGTCGGTTGTCACCGGGGCGGGCCGGCCGGCGTGATCGAAGCCGGCAGCACGGCCCGGCAGGTCATCCATCGGGCGCCGTGTGCAGTCCTCACGGTGCCGCTCTGAGCTCGGGAGGGACCAATGTTCCGGAATCTGGGTGTGACCGAGCGGGTGGTGCGAATCGCCGTCGGGCTCGGGCTGTTGGGACTGTACGGCACCCTGGACGCGCCGTGGAAGTATGTCGTGCTGATCGGGCTGCTTCCGCTGGGCACCGGCCTGGTGGGCCATTGCCCGGTCTACCGTGCCGCGGGATGGAAGACCACCCGTCACTGACCGCCGCCTGACGCGCCGCGCCGAGCCTCGCCGGAATCGGTCGCGGGACCAACCTCAGCCCGCCCGGACCCCTGCTTGCGGCGTCCGGGCGGGCTCATCCTTGCCTCCCTCGTCGTTGGACCGGTGTTCGCCGCGGGTGCGCTCCGGGCGGCGCGCCCCTCGTGGGCGGCGGCGCGGGGCTCACGGAGCAGGTCGCCCACGGTCCGGTCGCGGAAGAAGGCGGTGACCTGATCGCTCACGGCGCGCCAGTGATGATGGGCGGGGCAGGGACTGAGGTCGCTGCACTGCGGCCGGCCCAGCAGGCAGCGGCGGGTGCCTGACATCTCGTCGAACGGGGCGATGACGCGGAGCAGAGGCAGATCGTCGGGGGGGATGGCCAGGCGGAAGCCGCCGCCCTTGCCCCGGGTCGAGCCCAACACTCCGTCCTGGGCCAGCCGGTGGAGCGTCTTGGAGAGGTAGTTCCGGGGCACGCCCAGCCGGGCGGCGAGCTGGTCCACCGGCGCGGCCCGGTCGGCCGGGTGGTCGGCCAGGTAGAGCACGGCACGGAGGGCGTACTCGGCGGTCTGGGAGAGCATGGGCGGGCCTCAGCGGGGGGCGGAGCGAAGCCTGAAGGAACGTTTCAGCGCCAATTAATCATATCGTCATGATCTTATCAAGATACTTGGGCCGACCCTCGCGGGACCATGCCACGGGGGTCGCGGCGACTCGTGAAGAAAGATTCACGGCCGGTTCACGGCAGCTGGTCCCGGCCGGCCTAGAGTTCGCCGCAGCCCCCGAACCCCGCAGGAGGTGTCGGCCCATGTCGCGCAGGATTCCCTTGCAGCTTCCGCTCGCGCTGGCGTGCCTCGCGGGCGGTACCGTGCTCACCTCCAGCTGCAGCCGCGCCAACGCGGCGCGCGCCGGCGATGTGAGCGAGGCCGCCCGGCAGGTGTACGTCGCCCCCGGCCAGTATGACGAGTTCTACGCCTTCCTGTCGGGGGGGTTCGACGGCCAGATCGGGGTCTACGGGCTGCCGTCGGGGCGGCTGCTCAAGCACGTGCCGGTGTTCTCCCAGAGCGCCGAGCAGGGCTGGGGCTACAGCGAGCAGACCAAGCCGATGCTGACCACCAGCTACGGCTTCGTGCCCTGGGATGACTCCCACCACCCCGAGCTGAGTCAGACCAACGGGGTGCCCGACGGGCGGTGGCTGTTCATCAACGGGAACAACACGCCCCGGATCGCCCGGCTCGACCTGACCCGGTTCGAGACCGAGGAGATCATCGAGATCCCCAACAGCGCCGGCAATCACAGCTCGCCGTTCATGACCGAGAACAGCGAGTACGTCGTGGCCGGCACCCGGTTCAGCGTGCCGGCGCCGCAGAAGGACGTCTCGATCGACGACTACAAGAGCGCCTTCTCGGGCACGCTCAGCTTCATCAAGGTGGACAGCGCCACCGGCCACATGGCGATCGCGTTCCAGCTCCGCCTGCCGGCGTTTGACTACGACCTGTCGCACTCGGGCAAGGGCCCGTCGCACGGCTGGTCGTTCTTCAGCAGCTACAACTCGGAGCAGGGCAACACCAAGCTCGAGGTGAACGCCTCGCAGCGGGACAAGGATTACATCGCCGCGGTCAACTGGCAGCAGGCCGAGCGGTGCGTGGCCCAGGGCAAGGCGGCGGTCGAGCCGGCCCGGTATGCCCATAACGTGATGGGCGGCGACGGCATCGCCCGGACCGAGTGGG
The DNA here is from genome assembly GCA_036265635.1 of Gemmatimonadales bacterium. Classification (GTDB taxonomy): domain Bacteria; phylum Gemmatimonadota; class Gemmatimonadetes; order Gemmatimonadales; family GWC2-71-9; genus CAVVWJ01. Next base: position 10,512 of record DATAOR010000042.1, on the reverse strand, counting down.
GCAGCAGCGTGAAGGTGCTCACCGCGGCCGACTGCCCCGGCATGGTGTACTACATGCCGACCCCGAAGAGCCCGCACGGCGTCGACGTGGACCCCTCCGGCGAGTACATCGTGGGCGGGGGCAAGCTGGCCACGGTGATCCCGGTGCACAGCTTCTCCAAGATGCTCAAGGCCATCGCCGACAAGAGCTTCGCCGGCGAGGAGCAGGGCATCCCGGTGCTCAAGTACGAGGCCACCGTGGCAGGTGAGGTGGAGAACCCCGGCCTGGGCCCGCTGCACACCGAGTTCGACGGCCAGGGCCACGCCTACACGTCGATGTTCCTCAGCTCCGAGATCGTCAAGTGGGATCTCAAGACCTTCAAGGTCCTGGACCGGGTGCCGACCTACTACTCGATCGGACACCTGATGATCCCCGGCGGCGACAGCCGCAAGCCGTGGGGCAAGTATGTGCTGGCCCTCAACAAGATCACCAAGGACCGGTACCTGCCGACCGGCCCGGAGCTGGCCCAGTCGGCCCAGCTGTACGACATCACCGGCGACCGGATGAAGCTGCTGCTCGACTTCCCCACCATCGGCGAGCCGCACTACGCCCAGGCCCTGCCGGCCTCGCTGATCAAGGACCGCCAGGTCAAGATGTACGGCCTGGCCGCCAACCAGGACCCCTGGGCGGCCAAGAACGAGAAGTCCACCCGGGTCGAACGGCGGGGCAAGGTGGTGCACGTGGTGATGACCTCGGTCCGCAGCCACTTCATGCCCGACAAGATCGAGGGCATCCAGGTAGGTGACTCGGTCTACTTCCACCTGACCAACCTGGAGCAGGACTGGGACGTGCCCCACGGCTTTGCGGTGCTGGGCAACAACAACTCGGAGCTGCTGATGATGCCGGGCCAGACGCGGACCCTCGCGTGGGTGCCCAGCCGGGTGGGGGTGTTCCCCTTCTACTGCACTGACTTCTGCTCGGCGCTGCACCAGGAGATGCAGGGCTACATCCGGGTGTCGCCCAAGGGCGCCAAGACGGAGCTCAAGTGGAACAGCCCGAGCTACCGGGAACATGAGGACGACCATGATGTGGCGGCGGTCCCGGCCCAGCCGCACGGAACCCACTGACGGAGCGTGGGGCGGAGGCATGGTGTCTCCGCCCCACCCCCCGCCGGCCTGACCTGCGAGAGCCTTGATGAAACCGATTTCCCGATGGGCCGTGGCCGTGGCCTCGCTCCTCCTGCTGGTGGTCTTCGTGACGCCGCTCTGGCGGATCGACCTGATCGCCCCGCAGTATCCCGAGGGGCTGGGGCTGCGGATCTGGATCAACCAGATCACCGGCCTCAAGCCGAACGACCTCAACAGCCTGAACGGCCTCAACCACTACATCGGGATGCGGGCGATCGTGCCCGAATCGATTCCCGAGCTCCGCCTGATGCCCCAGCTGCTGGCCGCCGCCGTGGTGGCCGGCCTGCTGGTGGCCCTGATCGGCCGCCGGCCGCTGCTCTACCTCTGGGCGGTGCTGTTCACGGTCGGCGCGGTGGCCGGGCTGGGCGACTTCTACAAGTGGGGCTATGAGTACGGCCACCAGCTCGATCCGACGGCGGCGATCAAGGTGCCGGGGATGAGCTACCAGCCGCCGGTGATCGGCAGCAAGCAGCTGCTCAACTTCCACGCGACCTCGTGGCCCGACGTCGGCGGCTGGGTCGCCATCGTCGCGCTGGGCTGCGTGGTCACCGTGGCACTGCTCGAGTGGCGCCGGGCCCGGCAGGCAGTCTCCCCGCGGGTCCGGGCGGCGGCGGCGGCCGCGTGACAGCCGGCCGGCGGCTGCGCTGGACCGGCGTCGGGGCCGCGCTGGCACTCGGGCTGGGGGCGCTCGGCTGCGCCCGGCCCGCAGCGCGGCCGATCGGGTACGGCGAGGAAACCTGCCGCCACTGCCACATGACGATCACCGACCCGCGGTTCGCCGCCGAGCTGGTGACCCGCACCGGCAAGGTGTACGTGTTCGACGACGTCGGCTGCCTGGCCGCCTTCGCCCGCGAGGGCACGGTGGCCGCGGCGGACGTAGGGGCGCTCTGGGTGTTCGACTACCTTGCGCCCGACTCGATGCTCGACGCGCGCCGGGCCGTGTTCCTCCGGGTCGACACGCTGGCCACCCCGATGAGCAGCGGGGTGGTGGCCCTTCGGCCCGGCCCGCGGGCCGACAGCCTTCGCGCCCGCTGGGGCGGCCGCTTCATCCCCTGGGCCGACGTGCCCACTCAGGGGCATCGTGGCTAGCCTGCTGCTGGCGCTGCTCCTGGCCGGAGGGCCGCCGGCCCGGCGCATCGTGGTGGCGCCCGGCAGCCCGGTGGCGACCGTGGCCGAAGGGCTCCGGCGGGCCCGGCCGGGCGACACGGTGTTCATCGCCGCCGGGGTCTACCGGGAGTCCGGGCTCGAGGTCCGGGTGCCGCTCACTCTCCTGGGTCAGGCCGGGGCCGTGCTCGACGGGAGCGGGCGCCAGATCCTCACGGTTCGGGCCGATGGCGTCACCATCCGCGGGCTCACCCTGCGCCACGTGGCCCCGAGCTTCACCGAGGACCGGGCGGCCATCCGGCTGGACAGCGTAGCCAACTGCGTGGTGGCGGACAACCGGCTGCTCGGCACCTTCTTCGCCATCTACGCCTCGCGCTCATCAGGGTGCACCATACGGGACAACCTGATCGAGGGCCGGGCCCGCCGGCAGATCGAGGCCGGCAACGCCATCCACCTGTTCTCGTCCCGCGGCTTCACCGTGGCCGACAACCGGATCAGCGGGCATCGCGACGGGATCTACCTCGAGTTCTCGCCCGGCACCGCCATCACCGGCAACGACAGCCGGCGCAACGTGCGCTACGGTCTTCACTTCATGTTCTCGGACAGCTGCGAGTATCGCCGCAACGTCTTCGCCGGCAACGTCTCGGGCGTCGCGGTCATGTACAGCCATCGGATCACGATGATCGGCAACCGGTTCGAGGACAACTGGGGGCCGGCCGCGTACGGCCTGCTCCTCAAGGAGATCAAGGACAGCCGGATCGAGGGGAACATCCTGGCCCGGAACACGGTCGGCCTGTTCGCCGAGTCGGCCGACCGGGCCGTGGTGGTGGACAACCAGTTCCTCGACAACGGCTGGGCGATCCGGCTGATGGCCGACGCCACCGACGACGTCTTTCGGGGCAACCGGTTCGCCGGCAATACCTTCGACGTGGCCACCAACAGCCGGAGCAGCAGCGCCAGCGAGTTCACCGGCAACTACTGGGACGGCTACCGGGGCTACGACCTCGACCGGGACGGCTTCGGCGACGTGCCGTTCAGGCCGGTGCGGCTGGCCTCGGTCCTGGTGGAGCAGAACGAGCCGATGCTGATCCTGCTCCGGAGCTTCTTCCTCGACCTGCTCGAGTCCGCCGAGCGGGTGATGCCGGTGCTGACGCCGGACGCCCTGGCCGACCGCCGGCCGCTGATGCGCTGGAGGGAATCGTGAGCGCGGTGCTGTCGAGCGAGCCGCTGGCCCTGCCGCACACCGTCGTGAGCGCGGCGGGGCTGACCAAGCGGTTCGGCCGGCTCGAGGCGCTGCGAGGCGTGGATCTGGCCGTCAAGTCCGGCCGGATCACCGCCATCCTGGGGCCGAACGGGGCGGGGAAGTCCACCCTGATCAAGATCGTCCTCGGCCTGGTCCGGGCCGACGCGGGTACGCTCACGGTCAACGGCGCCCCGGTGGACGGCGGGCCCGAGTATCGCCGCGAGCTGGGCTACATGCCCCAGCTGGCCCGGTTTCCCGACAACCTGACCGGCCGAGAGGTCGTCCGACTGCTGCGCGACCTGCGGGGCGACGCCGTGCCGGAGGACGACGACCTGTTCGTCTCGCTCGGCCTGGTGCCGCAGCTGGACCGGCCGGTGCGGACCCTGTCGGGCGGCACCCGCCAGCGGCTCAACGCGGCGGTGGCGTTCATGTTTCGCCCGTCGCTGCTGATCCTCGACGAGCCGACGGCCGGGCTCGATCCGATCGCCAGCGGGGTGCTCAAGGAGCGGATCGTGCGGGCACGGCAGGCGGGCTGCTCGGTGGTGCTCACCTCTCACGTGCTGAGCGAGCTGGAGGAGCTAGTAGACGACGTCGTGTTCCTGCTGGACGGCCGGGTCGAGTTCGACGGCGCGCTCCGGCGGCTGCGCGAGGCCACCGGCGAGCCGAGGCTCGAGCGGGCGATCGCCCGCCTGATGACGAGAGCGGGCCGATGACCGCCGCGCGGGTACTGCGGTACGAGCTGCAGGACCTTCGGCGGAGCCGCTGGGTCTTCGGCTACGGCCTGCTGCTGCTGGTGCTGACCGACAGCCTGCTCCGCTTCGGCGGCGGCGGACCCCGGGCGCTGGTCAGCCTGCTCAACCTGGTGCTGGTGCTGGTGCCGCTGGTGAGCATCGTGTTCGGCACCATGTACCTCTATGGTGCCCGGGACTTCATCGAGCTGTTGCTGGCCCAGCCGGTGCGCCGCCGGTCGCTCTGCGCCGGGCTCTACGCCGGCCTGGCCCTCCCGCTGGGGGTGGCCTTCGTCATCGGCGTGGGCCTGCCGTTCCTGTGGGGTGGCCAGGGAGACGGGTCGCTGGCCCGTCCGCTGCTCACCCTGCTGGGGGCCGGGGTGCTGCTCACCCTGGTGTTCACCGCGCTCGCGTTCCTCGTCTCGCTGCTGTTCGACGACCGGGCCCGGGGGCTGGGGGTGGCGCTGCTGCTCTGGTTCGCCGCCACCGCGCTGTACGATGCCCTGCTCGTGTTCGTCGCGGTGGCCTGGTCGGCCTATCCGCTGGAGACACCCCTGCTCGGCCTGACCCTGCTCAACCCGGTGGACCTGGGGCGGGTGCTTCTGATGCTGCAGTTCGACTCGGCCGCCCTGATGGGGTACACCGGCGCGGTGTTCGAGCGGTTCTTCGGCAGCGCCCTGGGCGCGGCCGCGGCGGCGCTCGCGCTGCTGGCGTGGTGCGCGATCCCGCTGGCGTTGGCCGCCCGCCGGTTCGAGCGCAAGGATTTCTGAACGCCCTCTGTCTCTCGTCTCGCCCTCCCTACGCCCGCGCCGCCACAGCCAGCGCCTCAGGCAGGATCGCCGGGGCCAGGGCGGCATCGCCGAGAGCGGCCACGGCGCCGATCACCGTCACCACCGGGTTCTCCAACCCGTCGCGGTCCGCCGCCTCGGCGATGGTGCCGAGGGTGGCCCGGGTCACCCGCTGCGCCGGGGTGGTCGCACTCTGGATGCAGGCGGCCGGCGTATCGGCGGCCCGACCCGCCGCCACCAGCTGGGCGGTGAGCCCGGGCAGACCGGCCCGGCCCATCAGTACCACCAGCGTGTCCACCGCCGCGAGGCCGGTCAGATCGGGCAGCTCACCGCCGGGGGCCGCCGTGTGGGCCGTGACGACGGCGAACGAGCGGGCCAGGCCGCGCGCCGTCACCGGAATGCCGGCCGCGGCCGGCCCCGCCACGGCGCTGGTCACGCCGGGCACCACAAAGACGGGCACCCCCGCCTCCCGGCACGCCGCCGCCTCTTCACTGCCCCGGCCGAACACGAACGGATCGCCACCCTTGAGCCGCACCACGGTGCGGCCCCGGCGGGCGTGGCTGACCAGGAGCCGGTTGATCCGGGACTGGCTGAATGGTGCGTGGGCCGGTCCTTTGCCGACGTCGATCAGCTCGGCGTCGGTGCGGGCCTCGCGCAGCAGCTCGGGCCCGATCAGGCGGTCGTGAATCACCACGTCCGCCGTGCGAACCAGCTCCAGCCCGCGCGAGGTGATCAGGCCAGGATCGCCCGGGCCGCCGCCCACCAGGTGGACCACGCCGGGCGACTTCCGGCCGGCGGCGACCAGGCGAGGGCGGAATCGGGGCGCAGGCGGCGGCGTGTGCCGGCGGGCGAGGTCGACCACGATCTCGTCGAGCCCCGGGTACGAGCCGACCGGCCGGTCGATCACCACTCGTCGTCCGCCCGGCTGACCGGCGCTGACTCCCTCGGCCAGACCCACCAGCCGGGGCAGGTCCTCGCCGGCGTGGGCGCCGCCGATCAGAAACGGGACGATCAGGATGGTCCGACGGTCCAGCGACGCCACCGCTCGTTCGACCGCCGGCTCCTCGTCGAGAAATGCGGCCGCCACCCGGCCGGCCACCCGGCGGCGCCGCAGCGTTTCGGCCAGCTGCTCGGTGGCCACTCGACTCTGCGGGTGCCGCGGCGTGCCGTGGCCCACCACCACCAGCCCGACCTCCTCCCGCTCGGCCTGCTGGTCGCGGAGCAGCTCGGTCACCCGGCGGGCGACCAGGGGCGCCACCCCGGGATGCGTCCCGACCGGCGGGGTCTGCCGCAGGCGGAGGCCGGTCATGCGCCGGTTCCGCGCCAGCCCCTCGGGCAGGACCACCTCGGTGTAGTGGCCGGCGCTGGTGAAGAACGGCACCACGGTCACCTCGTCGGCCGTGAGCTCGTCGAGCACGGCGTCGAAGCAGGGCTCGCCCTGGTGAAAGGCGACCGCGACCTCGTCGAACAGGCGACGGGACCGGAGCGACTCCGCCAGCCGCCGCACCAGCGCGTTTCCCCCCGGATCACGGCGCGAGCCGTGGGCGGCCAGGACCAGCGCGCGACCGCTCACCGATGGGCCTCCTGGGGAAGCTGGTCGAAGGTGGGGAGCTCCCGTCCGGTCACTCCGGTGCGCCGGGCCCGGACGCCCAGCAGTCGCTGGTAGAAGTCACCCAGACCCTCGTCACCCACCCGCTCGGCGCTCCAGCGGTGGAGCAGCGGCCGCACGGTGTCGAGCAGCGCCGCCAGCGGCACGTCCGCCCGGTAGAGATCCGCCAGCCGGTCGCCCGCGAGACCCCCGCCGACGTACACGTGGTACAGGCCGAGCGAGCGTCCCACGAACGCCAGATCCGCGGTGTAGGGGCGGGCGCAGCCGTTGGGACAGCCGGTCATCCGGATGGTGAGGGGCACGTCGCGGAGGCCCAGCCCGTCGAGCTCCGCCTCGAACTGATCCAGGATCCCGGGGAGCGCGCGCTCCGATTCGGCCACCGCCAGGCCGCAGGTCGGCAGAGCCGGGCAGGCCATCGAGTAGCGCCGGCTGGCGGACAGCTCGGTTGGAAGGGTGATGCCGTGCGCCCGGAGGGTCCGCTCCACGGTCTCGATTCCCGGGGCATCGAGGTCGGTGAGCAGCAGGTTCTGCTGGCCGGTCAGCCGGATGCCGGGCTGAAGCCGGGTGACGATCTCGTGCAGCGCGGTCTTGAGCCGGTGATGTCCCGCATCGACGATCCGCCCGCTCTGGACGAACACGCCGTAGAACCAGCGGCCGTCGCTCTGGCGGTGGGCGCCCAGGTGGTCGTGGAACGGGAGGGCAGGCAGCGCGACCGGCGGGGCCAGGGTGAACGAGGCCCGGCGCTGGAATTCGCGGCGGAATCGAGGGGTGCCCCAGTCCGCCAGCAGGTACTTGAGCCGGGCATGCCGGCGATCACTCCGGTTGCCGTAGTCACGGAAGATGGCCGCCACGATCCGGACCGCTTCGACTCCGTGCTGCGGCGGGACGAAGCCGAGCGGCTCGGCCAGGCGGGCGGCGGTGTCGGCCTTGTTGTGGGTGAGGCCGAGGCCGCCACCCACCAGCAGGTTGAAGCCGATGATCCGGCCGTCCCGCACCACCGCCAACAGTCCGACGTCCTGGCTCCAGATGTCGACGCAATTGTCGGTCGAGAGCCCGACGGCGGTTTTGAACTTCCGGGGCAGATAGCGGTCGCCGTAGAATGGCTCCTCCTGCTCGTTGGGGGCCTGGCGCTCGCCCTCGAGCCAGATCTCGTGGTAGGCCCGGGTGCGGGGCCGGAGCTCGAGCGCCAGCGCCTCGGCCACGGCGCGCACCGCCGCATGGTCGGCGTCTCCCAGCGGGGCCGAGCACCCCATCACATTGCGCTGCACATCGCCGCAGGCGGCGATGGTGGTGAGCAGCGCCTTGTTGATCCGGGCGATGGTCGGCCGGAGGTCGCCCTTGATCACCCCGTGAAACTGAAACCCCTGCCGGGTGGTGACCCGGAGGGTGGCGTTGCCGTGCTCATCGGCGATCCGCTCGAGCTCGAGGTACTGCGCCGCGGTGACGGCCCCGGCGGGGATGGCCACGCGGACCATGAAGCTGTAGGCCTTCTCCAGTCCGGCCGCCTCGAGCACCCGTCGGGCGTCGCGGTCGTCCTGCTGGTAGCTGCCGTGGAACTTGAGCAGCGCCGTATCGTCGCCGCCGAAGTGACTCCGCTCCGAGGCCAGCGTCTCGGCGATGGTTCCGCGCAGGTGCCGCCCGTGGCGCTTGGCGACCTCGACCTTGGATTCCGGTTGACCGGTCATCGGTACGTCTATGCCTTTCGTGCGAGAGGGCGCGGGGCATCGAAGTGAAGCCCGCATTCGGTCTTGTCGGTGCCGACCCAGCGGCCCGCGCGGGTGTAGTCCCGCGGAGCGGCCTGGGGCACCGCCACCGTGCACTGGGTGCAGCCGAGCGTGGGATACCCCCGCTCGTGGAGCTCGTTGTAGGGCACGTCGTGACGAACCACGTAGTCCCACACCCGAACCCGGTCCCATCCCGCCAGCGGGTTCACCTGGATCAGGCCGTAGGCCTCGTTCCACTGGAGCTCCCGAAGGCCGGCTCGTTCGCCGCCCTGGCTCCGCATCAGGCCGGTGAGCCAGACGTCCACCCCGGCCAGCGCCTGCCGCATCGGCTCGACCTTGCGGATGGCGCAGCACCGGTCGGGGTCGCGTCGCCAGAGCTCGGGGCCGTGCTGGCGGGCCTGGGCCTCGGGGGTAAGGGTGGTGCCTCGATTCTCGAACCGGAGCCCGGGGTAGCGGGCCGCCATCCGGTCGCGCAGGGCGTAGGTCTCCGGAAAGAGGAACATTGTGTCGAGGTAGATCACCGGCAGGCTGACCTCGCGACGCGCCACCATATCGATCAGGGCGCAGCCCTCCATGCCGAACGAGGTCGTGAGCACGATCCGCCGGCCGGCAAAGCGCCGGAGCGTCCAGCTGACGATCTCTTCGGGCGTGGAGACCTCCAGCTCGGTCTCGAGCGCCGGGTCTTGCAGCAGCATGGCCTTGGATCCCTCCGCCAATCCACCAAATGAAAAAGCCCGCAGGACGCTGCCTGCGGGCTTCACATGAACGCGTGTGAACTTCGAGCCGTCAGGTCGTCCGGTCGGGTGGGTGGTGCGACATACAACAACAGGCCATGGCCCCGGTGGAGGCCGGGCTGGCGGGCCGAGCGGATACGGCGGAGCGCATAATCATACAATTACGCTAGCGGTTCCCGGGAATCCTGTCAACTACCGACGCTACCGGCTCCGGGCCGCTGGACACCGGCAGGCAGGCGAGAAGCTTGGCCGCGCGCTGGGAGCCGCTCGGGTGCCAGGCATCGAACCGGAGCGGTCCCAACCGGGTAAAGAACTGAACCGCCGCGGCGACCGCCTCCGGAGCGGACTCGCCCAGCGTCGCGGCCGCGTAGCAGTCCGCCGCGAGCTCCTGACGGACCCGAAGCGCACTCAGGTCGCCCTCACCGGCACCCATGGCCGCGCCGGTGTGGCCGAAGCGGACGTGGCCATACTCGTGAGCGAAGAAGAAGGCTGCGAGATTGGGCCCCACCTGCTCCATCAGCGGCCGATTGTAGTAGATGACCGGCCGGCCGTGCTCGAACACCGCCAGGGCGATGTCCCGCAGGGTATCGGTGGCCACCTGCTGCACGTCGATCAGGCGCTGCGCCGCGCGGGCCTGATCGGCTCCGGCGGGCAGCAGCAGCGCCGCAATGACGGTAACGGTGGCGAACCTGGCCATGATCGCTCGCTTCGGGTGAACGGTCCCATCTGCCGTTGCAACGTGCCGATCGGAAGGGCGGTTCCCAGGGGGTACGTAGGACGCCCTCGCAACTCCGGTTCGAGCGCGAGGGCGTCGGCTGGACGGGGGGCGGCCCGGTCAGCGAAGCGGTCTCGGCGGGCGAACCTGCGTGAGCCCGGGAACGACTCGACGCGCCTTGCGGTGAATCAACCGATGCCTTCCAGCGTGGGGGGCGAACAGCCGACGGTCTTTCCCTATCGGCCAGAGGCCTGCATAAGTTGAGCCAGACCCGGCCGGGGTGCCCGGGGTCTCATCGAACGCCCCGGACCCGGAGCAGGACCGGCCGCGCCTGACGTGGGGCCGCCTCCCCCTTAGACTACAGACGCCGCCAGGGGCATCCCCGGCGCAGGTCGCCGGCGGATTGAGATGTCACCCTTGGAACCTGATCCGGCTGATACCGGCGAAGGGAGTGCGGCGCCCGCGCATTCCGCGCCTGCGCTGCCGCTCCGTCGCCCTGACCGTTAGGAGCGACCTCGATGGCCACCCGCACCCCCTCCCGCCCGGCTCCCTCGTCCCGTGCCACCTCCGTCCCCGCGGCGACCAGCTACGCCGAGGCGTGTCCCCGATCGACCAAGGTGTATCTCGAAGGTCCCCGCGGGGTCAGGGTGCCGGTGCGGGAGATCGGGCTCTCGGGCGGCGAGCCGCCCCTCCAGGTCTAC
>DATAOR010000041.1:0-5349 GCA_036265635.1 Gemmatimonadales bacterium | reverse complement strand
GTTGGCGCCCACGGCGTCGATCTGCGACTGATTCATCGGACCGTCGGTCGCGCCGAAGTCCACCGTGCCTTCGGTGAACTGGCGGATGCCGCCGCCCGACCCGATCGACTGATAGTTGATCTGGACGCCGGTCTGCTTGTGGTAGGCGTCGAACCACTTGGTGTAGATCGGATTGGGGAAGGTGGCGCCGGCGCCGGTCAGCTGCTGGGCCGACAGCGGGGCCGCCAGTGCGAGGACGGCGGCGGCAACCCGTGGGAGCAGCGTGGAGAACAGGGAACGCATGGCCATGACTCCTCGATGCGACATTAGAAGTTCACCGTCAGGGCTGTGCGCACCCCGCTGATGCTCGGGGCGTCGCCCTGGAAGCTCTGATGCTCGTAGGCAATCCGGAACTGGGCCTTGCTGGACAGGTAGAAGCCGAGCACCCCGGTGATCAGGGTGGCGCGATCGCCGTCGACCTCGGTGTTGGGGTCGCCGACGTCGACCCGGAAGGCGGGCTCGACGGCGTACAGCCAGGAGGTCGGGCTCTTGAGCCGGTAGTTGTAGGCGGCCAGACCCTGGAAGCCCTGGATGGTGTTCTTCGCTTCGGTGGCGTCGGTCCCGCGGAGGAACTCGCCGAGAGCATAGAGCCCTTCGTCACCCGGCTTGCCGTACTGGGCGTCCACCCCCCAGGCGTAGTTGACGAAGCCCGAGTCGGGCACGCCGGACACGGAGGTGATGCCGTCGTGGGCGTACCAGTTGGCGCCGACATCGATCTTCGGCGTCACCGCCGCGGTGGCCCGCGCCCCGAAACTCTTCTTGTTGTTAACGTCGTTGAGGCTCTCGCCCTGTCCGTTGTACGCTCCCAGCTTGACCGTGAGCAGCTGCTGGTCGTTGAGCTTGTACTCGTAGCGGAGGCTGGCCCCGACGTCGTGCGAGGCGAAACCGGCGCTGGTGAAGATGTCGTTGGAGGCCCGGGGCAGGAGGCCCTGGCCGGCCCCCCGCTCGATCGAGACCAGGTTGTTGGACGAGGTCAGCTCGTAGCGGCTGAAGGGCCGCTTCTCCTGGCCGCCGCGGAGAAAGAAGGCCCCCCTGGTGCCTTCCTTGGTGAACCGGACATCGATCCAGGCGTCGCGCAGGCGGAGCCCGCTCCGCCCCGAGGTGCGGCAGGTGATGGTCGGGGTGCCGCCCCCGTCAGGCACCGGCGATGAAGTACAGCTGGTGGTGACGTTGTTGAGGTTGCGCCCGCCCTCGAAGGAAGGCTGGATGTACACCACCACGTTCTCGGCGATGTTGCCCCGGGCCTCGATCCGCGCCCGGCGGGTGAACAGGTTGCTGTTGGGGCCGGTCGTCGCGGCGTAGTCGTCGTTGTTGAAGTAGTAGAACTGCTCCTGCAGGCGTCCGGTCAGCTTGACGTTGGGATAGGTCGTCTGTCCCTGCGCCACTGCGGCGAGGCAGAGGACCGCGGCGCCCGTGAGTCCCACAACCCGCTTCGGCGATCGCATGCGTGGCCTTTCGAGGCAAGGGGTAGCCGGTCGCGAACGGCGGAAAGAACAGCCTGGCCCGTCACGGAGCCCCACGCGCCGTGTAACGAGCCGGTAAAGAATGTCGGGGCGCCCCACTGGACGCGCAGCCGGGGGCGGTGCCATCCTCCTGCCCATGACGACAACGGGATTCACCCTGCTGGTGGCACTCGGCTCCGTTCTAGCGGGGCTCCTGGGGGCGCTGACGGGGCTGGGGGGCGGGGTGGTGATCGTGCCGATGCTGACCCTGCTGTTTGGGGTCGACTTCCGCTACGCGGTGGGCGCCTCGCTGGTGTCGGTCATCGCGACCTCCTCGGGCGCCGCGGCGGCCTACGTCCGCGAGGGCTACACCAACATCCGGGTCGGCATGTTCCTGGAGGTCGCCACGGTGCTGGGGGCCGTCCTGGGCGCCTCCCTGGCCGGGATCGTGAGCACCGCCGCCCTGGCCGTGATCCTCGGGCTGGTGCTGCTGTACTCGGCCTTTCTGTCGAGCCGGCCGCGGGCCGAGCACGTGGTGGCCACGCCGGACCCGCTGGCCGCCCGGCTCCGGCTCGACGGCGCCTACCCCACGCCCGAAGGCGAGCGCGAGTATCACGTGCAGCACGTCCGGCTGGGCTTCGGCCTCATGCTGGGCGCGGGGGCCCTGTCCGGGCTGCTCGGCATCGGGTCGGGGGCGGTGAAGGTGCTGGCGATGGACCAGGCAATGTGCCTTCCGTTCAAGGTCTCCACCACCACCAGCAACTTCATGATCGGGGTGACGGCCGCGGCCAGCGCCGGGATCTACCTCGCCCGCGGGTACATCGATCCGGGGATCGCCATGCCCGTGATGCTCGGCGTGCTGGCCGGGTCCACCGTCGGCGCCCGGCTGCTCAGCCGGACCGCGCCCGCGCCGCTCCGGGCACTCTTCGCGGTGGTCATCGCCGCGCTGGCGCTGCAGATGATCGCCCATGGCCTGGCCGGTCGGCTCTGACCCGCCGCGGCCACGGGGCCGCTGGCGCGACGAAGCGGTCGAGGCCGCGCTCGGGCACCTGCTGCAGGGCGGGGTGGTGCTCGCCGCGGTGCTGGTCGCGCTGGGCGGGCTCCGCTACCTGCTCGAGCACGGGTCGGCCGTGCCGCCGGGCCGGCTGTTCAGCGGCGAGCCGGCGAACCTGCGGCAGATCGGAGGGATCCTGGAGGGGGCGGCCGCCTGCCGGGGACGGCCGCTGATCATGGCGGGCCTGCTGGTGCTGATCGCCACGCCAGTGGCACGGGTAGGCGCCTCGCTGGTGGCGTTCCTCCAGCAGCGCGACCGGACCTATACCCTGCTGACGGCGTTCGTGCTGCTGGTGCTGGCGGCCGGGCTGATGGGCTGGGGCCTGTGACGTGCCGCGGGAGGCGGCCTCAGGTCGCCGCGCGCGCCGCGGGGGCGGCGCTCGCGGCCGGAAAGACGCAGGTCACCGTGGTCCCGACGCCGCGCTCGCTCTCCGCGGAAACCCGGCCGCCGTGGGCCTCGACCAGATGCTTGACGATGGCGAGACCGAGGCCGGTGCCGCCCTCCTCGCGTGACCGGGACTGGTCGGCCCGGTAGAACCGCTCGAAGATCCTCGGCAGGTGCTCGCGGGTGATGCCGTGGCCGTTGTCCTGGATGCTCAGGGCCACGCCGCCCTGGCTCCGCCGGGTCCGGCAGATCACCCGCCCCCCGTCGGGCGTGTGGCGGAGCGAGTTGTCCATCAGGTTGGTGAGGACCTGGCGGAGGGCGTCGAGATCGGCCTCCACCACCGCCGCATCCGGGGCGATGTCGAGCGCCAGCTCGACCCCGTGCGAGTCGGCCCGGCCCGCCATGGAGCCCCAGCTCTCCCGCGCCACCACCGCCACGTCCACCTCGGTCACCGTCGGGGTCCAGCGACCGGCCTCGATTCGCGACAGGTCGAGCAGGTCGTCTACCAGCCGCTGCATCCGGCGCGCGTTGCTCAGGATGGTGCCGAGAAACCGGCGGGTGGTCTCCGGATCGGCACTCTCACCGATCAGGGTCTCGGCGTATCCCGAGATCGAGGTCAGCGGGGTCTTGAGCTCGTGCGAGACGTTGGCCACGAAGTCCCGCCTGACGGTCTCCAGCCGGCGGAGCTCGGTCAGGTCGTGCAGTACCAGGACGGCCCCGCCGGCGGGCAGCGGACGGGCGTTGACCAGGAACACCCGGCCGTGCATCTCGAGCTGGCGATCCTGCACCGGCTCGCCCCGGAGGACCGCGTCCACCGCCTCGCGGGCGGCCTTGACCCGGAACAGCTCGGGCAGATCGGGCACCGACTCGGCCGGGCCGTAGCCGAGCAGCCGCCGGGCGGCCGGATTGGCCGTGACGATCCGGCCGCGCTCGTCGGCCGCAATGACCCCTTCGACCATCGACTCGACCAGGGCCGCCGATTCGGCCCGCTCCCGCCGGAGCTGGTCGAACCGGTCGCCCAGCTGGCCGTGCATCTGCCGCAGCGCCTGCACCAGGCCGTCGATCTCCGGGATGCCCGAGCGGGGAAACCTTGGGGCCGCGCCGTTGGCGATGTCGCGCGCCGCGCCGGCGATGTCGGTCAGGGGGCGCGCGACCGAGCGCGCCGCCACCAGGGCCAGCCCGGTGCCCAGCAGCAGCGCCAGCAGGGCGGCCCCGGCCACGGCCCCCTGGGCCCGGTGGATGATGGCGTCGACCTGGCTCAGGTCGGCCGCCACCCGGACCGCGCCCGGGCCGCCGGGCACGGCCACGTACATCAGCAGCCGGCCGACGGTGGCGCTCCGGCGGGTCGCCACGCCCGGCCGCCCGCCCAGTGCGGCGCGGACCTCGGGGCGGCCCGCGTGGTTCTCGATGCCGGGCAGCGGGCCGGGAGGAAAATCGCTGTCGGCCCGGACCCGGCCGGTCCGGTCCACCACGGTGATGCGATGCCCGTTCTGCCGGGCGAGCCGGTGGACGGCGTCGTCCCAGGCCAGGGTGTCGGCCGGCAGCGCCTCGCGCACCAGCTGGCCCTCGATGGTGAGGCTCTGGGCGATGTCGCCCTCGAGGTCGCGCCGGAGCGAGCGCTCCGCGCCGGCCAGCAGGACGGCGACCACGACGATCAGGATGGCGACGGTGCCCAGCACGAGCCTCGTCGCGAAGCTCACCGGGCGCGGACTCCCCGTTCCGTCCCCCGGAAGCGATAGCCGAACCCGCGGACCGTTTCGATCAGCTTGCCGGCCTCGCCCAGCTTGCTGCGGAGCCGCTGGACGTGCATGTCCACCGTCCGGGTCTGGATGTCGGGCTGGGCCTCCCACACCGTCTCGAGCAGCTGGGGGCGGGTCTGCACCCGGCCGCGCCGCTCGACCAGGGTGAGGAGCAGCTTGTACTCGGTGGCGGTGAGGCTCAGCTCGTGCCCGCCGACGCTGGCCCGGTGGGCCGAGCGGTCGATGGTGACCGGTCCGGCGGTGAGGGTGCTGCCGGCGCTGACCGGCGGCGCGCCCAGGCGGCGGAGCAGGCCCGCGACCCGGAGCGACAGCTCCTGGGGTGAGAAGGGCTTGGTGAGATAGTCGTCGGCCCCGAGGGACAGGCCGCGGATCCGGTCGGTCTCCTCACGGCGAGCGGTGAGCAGGATGACGCCGACCTCGCGGGTCTCGTCCCGCTTGCGCAGCTCGGCCAGCACGTCGTAGCCCGAGACCCCCGGCAGCATCAGATCGAGGATCACGATGTCGGGCCGCTCCTCGCGGGCGGACTTGAGGGCGTCGGGTCCGTTGCTCGCGGTGGACACCCGGAAGCCGGCCTTGGCCAGGTGGTAGGCCACCAGGGCCGTGATGTCGGGCTCGTCGTCCACCACGAGAATGCGATGCGTCATGGGATCCGCTCGACCCGGGACTTGGT
>DATAOR010000040.1:0-2833 GCA_036265635.1 Gemmatimonadales bacterium | reverse complement strand
GTCCGCTTCGCGGCCGCCATCGCGCAAGGCTACGAGCCGGAGCTGCGCGAGCGGGTAGGCCCGCTCCGTTCGTCCCAGGTGCCGGCCCAGTGGGTCGAGGAGCTGCTGCTGCAGTCGGTGCTCATGGTGGGCTATCCGCGGTCGCTCATCGCCTTCGGCGTCTGGCGGAAGTTCAGCGGGGTGCCCGCGCCCCAGGCGGACACGGGCCAGGACTACGGCCAGGTCCAGCAGTGGACTCAGCGGGGTGAAGAGGTCTGCGGCATCATCTATGGCGAGAACTACCGCAAGCTTAGGGAATCGGTGCGGGGGCTGCATCCAGCCATCGACGCCTGGATGATCACCGAGGGCTACGGTCGCACGCTGGGGCGGCCGGGGCTCGACCTGATGCGGCGGGAGCTCTGCACCGTGGCCCAGACCGCCGTGCTCGAGGCGCCCAAGCAGCTTCACTCGCACCTGCGCGGCGCGCTCAACGCCGGGGCCTCGTTCGGACAGATCGAGGGCGTCCTGTCCATCGTCAACCCGCTGCTGTCGTTCGACCAGTGGAAGAAGATCAAGGAGCTGTGGCGCACCGTCCGCGAAGGCTGGGCGCCGGGGAACTGATGTTTATCGATCGCGCGGTGGTACAGGTGGCGGCCGGGACCGGCGGGTCGGGCGCCTGCTCGTTCGCCCGGTTCAAGTACCGCCCCAAGGGCGGGCCCGACGGCGGCGACGGCGGCGGGGGCGGCAGCATTTACGTCCGGGCCGATCCCAACCTGGCTACCCTGCTGGACTACCGGTACCGGACCGTGTGGAAGGCCGAACGGGGGGAGCACGGCAAGGGCAAGACCCAGACCGGCGCTTCCTCCGAGGACGTGTACCTGCCGGTGCCACCAGGCACCGTGGTGCGTGACGCCGATACCGGCGCCGAGCTGGGCGAGCTTTTGCTGCCGGGCGATAGCCTGCTGGTAGCGCGGGGCGGGCGGGGTGGCCGAGGCAACGCCCGCTTCGCCACCGCCACCCATCAGGCCCCGCGCGAGTGGGAGCCCGGTGAGGAGGGACAGAGCCGGAATCTCGAGCTGGTGCTCAAGCTGATCGCCGATGTCGGGCTGGTGGGCCAGCCAAACGCCGGCAAGAGCACCCTCCTGTCGGTGGTCTCGGCGGCCCGGCCCAAGATTGCCGATTACCCGTTCACCACGCTGGAGCCCAACCTGGGCGTGGTCCAGCTGTCGGACCACCGCACCTTCGTGATGGCCGATATCCCCGGCATCATCGAGGGCGCCCATGCCGGCAAGGGCCTCGGCCTCAAGTTTCTTCAGCACGTCGAGCGGACACGGGTGCTGGCCTACCTCGTCCCGCTGGACGCCGAGGATCCCCAGCAGGTCTACGACGGGCTGCGCCGCGAGGTTCGCCAGTACAGCGAGCCACTGGCCGGGAGCCCGCACCTGGTGGTGCTCACCAAGCGCGATCTGCTCGCTCCGACCGCGCCGCTGCCGGCGCTGGCCGCTCCGGATGCGGCCGGAGTCCTGGCGGTCTCCAGCGCCGCGGGCACGGGCCTCGACGAGCTGAAGGAGTTTCTCTGGCGGTTCATCGAGCGGGCCAAGGGCGCCACGGTCGAGGTCCCGCCCGCCGACCCCGGCCTGTGGGAGTTCATGGACGACGAATAGCATGGATCATCAGCGACTCGCCTACCTGGCGCTGACCCAGGTCCCCGGCATGGGCCCGGTCCGCCTCCACCGACTCCTCACAGCCTGTCACACTCCGCTCGGCGCCCACTCGGCGCCGTTTGCGTTTTTATGCGCCTTGCCGGAGGTCGGCCGGGCCTGCGCCACCGCCATCAAGGAGACGCCGCTCGAGCTCGGCTGCCAGCTGATCGAGCGGACGGAACGCCTTGGGGCCCGGGTGCTGGTGCCGGACGACGAGGACTTCCCGACCGCGCTCCGCACCATTCCCGACCCGCCCCCGGTGCTGTTCGCCCAGGGGCGGCTGGACGCGCTCGATCGGCCGGCAATCGCCATCGTCGGCAGCCGGGACCATTCGGTGTACGGCGCGAGCGTCGCGGGCGCCGCGGCCGGGCAGGCGGCCCGCGCCGGACTGGCCGTAGTGAGCGGCATGGCGCGCGGCCTCGATGCGGTCGCCCACGCGGCCGCCCTCGACGTGGGGGGCACCACCATCGGCGTGCTCGGCAACGGCCTGGGGGTGATCTACCCCGCTGCGAACCAGGTGCTGTACCGCCGAGTGGCCTCGGACGGCCTGCTGCTGACCGAGTTTCCGCCGGGCGAGCGTCCCCACGCGGGCAGCTTCCCCCGCCGCAACCGGCTGATCAGCGGCCTGGCCCGGGCCACCCTCATCATCGAGGCGGCGGTCGGCTCGGGGGCGCTGATCACGGCCGGTACCGCGCTCGACCAGGGCCGTGAGGTCGTGGCGGTGCCGGGCCCGATCACCAGCGCCCAATCGGTCGGCTGCAACCGCCTGATCCGGGATGGCGCGACGCCGTACCTGGAACCAGTCGACCTGGCGCAGTTCTACCCCGAGGTAACCCTCCGGCCACCGGAGCCGACGCCGGGCGGCCCCGGGCCGCTTCCCGCTACCCTCTCGCCGCTGCAGCGCCAGGTGGCCCAATCCGTAGGCCCGGAGGGCAGCCATCTCGATACCATCGTAGCCCGGTGCGGGCAGCCGGTAGGCCGGGTGCTCGCCATCCTGTGCGCGCTCGAACTGCAGGGTCTGGTGGCGCAGGCGCCGGGTCGGCTGTTCCGGCGGATCTGACCAGCCGGTCTCGATCCGGGTGCATATTTCAGGGTGCACCTGTACATCCATGTCCCCTTCTGCGCCCGCCGGTGCAGCTACTGCGATTTCG
>DATAOR010000039.1:0-4188 GCA_036265635.1 Gemmatimonadales bacterium | reverse complement strand
GCTTCGGGGCTGCGGTCTGCGGGACCGCAGCTCCGGTTGCGGCCCAGGGCGTGACCGGCGCCGCCGTCGGCGGGCGCGTCCTCGGCCCCAGCGCCACCCCCCTCGACGAGGCGACGGTCCGGGTCGTCAACGTCTCCAATGGCGAGCGCTGGGCGACGGCCACCGACGCGCGGGGCCGGTATCTCATCGAGTACCTGTCGGTAGGTGGGCCGTACCGCATGGAGGTTCGCGCGGTCGGCTACGAGCCGGTCCAACGGGACTCCATCCGCCTGGCCCTCGGCCAGCGCCTCACCGCCGATTTCGCGCTCACCCCCGCCGCGCTCGAGCTCGAGCCCATCGTCGTGGTCGGCGCAGCCGATGCGCGGCCTAGCGTCATCCGCACCGGCCCCGCCCAGACCATCTCGGGCGCCACCATCGGCCGCCTCCCGGTGGCCGGCCGGGACTACACCGAGCTGGCCCTGCTCTCGCCCCAGGTGACCCGAAGCCTCAACGGCGGACTCTCGTTCAGCGGCCAGCACGACCGCTTCAACAGCATCCAGATCGACGGCGCCGGCAACATCGATCCCTTCGGCTGCGCCTGCTCCGGCCACGGCACGCCCGGGTGGGCCGTCGGCCTCGCCGCGTTCACGCCCGAGGCGGTGAAGGAGCTGCAGATCGTCACCGCGCCGTTCGACGTGCGCTACGGCAACTTCGCCGGCGGCCTCATCAACGCCGTCACCCAGTCGGGCACCAACACCACGACCGGCTCGATCCTCGGCTTCCTCGAGGGGGACGGCCTCTCCGGCACCGACACGGCCGGAAGCAGGGGCGCCGGGTTCAACCACAAGGAGCTCGGCCTGACGCTCGGCGGGCCCATCCTCCGGGACCGGGTGGCGTACTTCATCAACGCCTCGGTGACCCGGCAAGTCTTTGCCCAAGCCGTCCCGGCGCCAGGGATCGACACGACCAATGGGGCGGACTCCGTAGGCGTGGGCATCCGCTACGAGAGCCTGGTCCGGTTCCGGGATCTGCTCCGCGCCGACGGCGTCGATCCCGGCACCTTCGCCGCCGCCGCCAGCACCGCGCCCTCCCGGAACGTCTTCGCCAAGGTCACGGCGCAGCTCGGGGTGAACAGCCGGCTCGAGGTGTCGCACAACTACGGCCACGGCGACGCCCGGCTGCCGGCGGGCGATCGCTCCCCCGGCTCCTATTCCTTCTCCTCGACCGGC
The DNA here is from genome assembly GCA_036265635.1 of Gemmatimonadales bacterium. GTDB lineage: Bacteria > Gemmatimonadota > Gemmatimonadetes > Gemmatimonadales > GWC2-71-9 > CAVVWJ01. The sequence goes on along the minus strand of DATAOR010000039.1, from coordinate 2,980 downwards.
TCCGATAACCCCGAGACCATCAACGCCACCCGGCTCGCCTGGACCACCAGCTTCGGTGCGCGCTATGCCAACGAGCTGATGCTGGCCCGGGAGGACGACCGCCGGACCTGCCTGCCCAGCTCGAGGTTCGCGGCCGTGTTCGTGGGGGCCGACGCCGGCATCCTGGCCGCGGGCACTCCCACGTCATGTCTCGGCCTCGAGACCGGCAGCACGACGTGGGAGGTGACCGACAACTTCGGGATCGCGGCGGGCAGCCACCGGCTCACGGTGGGCACCCACAGCGAGCTGATCAACCTGGTGGACGATGCGCTGCGGTATCCGGCCGGGCAGTGGAGCTTCGACGACCTGGACGCCCTGGCAGAGGGCCGTGCGTCCTCCTACCAGAAGGACTCGCTCACCGCGCTCGGCCCGCAGGTGGCGTTCCAGGTGAGACAGGCCGGGTTATACGTGCAGGACCAATGGGTGCCGACGCCCCGGCTGACCGTGATCGCCGGGCTGCGCCTCGACGTGCCGTTCGTCCCGACCGCGCCCGTCCGGGATACGCTGGCCCAGGCGACGCTCGGGATCAACACCGCCCTCACCCCCAGCGGGAACGCGCTCTGGTCTCCCCGCCTCGGCCTCAACTTCGATGCGTCGGGCCGAGGCACGGTCGTGGTGCGGGGCGGCGTGGGGCTCTTCGCGGGACGGCCGGCCTACTATTGGTTCAGGAACGTGTACAGTACCACAGGCGCCAGGGCGCTCCGCTTCACCTGTATCGGCGACGCCGTCCCCGCGTTCACTCTCGACCCCAATGCGCAGCCCGCCACCTGCGCCGTCCCCGCGCCTCCAAGCCGCCTGCTCACCTACTTCGACCCGGGGTTCCGCTTTCCCCGGAACCTCAAGCTGGCGCTGGGCGCGGACCTCCTGCTCCCCCGCGGCGTCCTGGGAACGGTGGACCTGCTCTACACCCGCGGCGTCAACACGGTTCACCTGGTGGATACCAACCTCGAGGGGCCCGTCGGGGTGGCGGCAGGCGAGGGCGGCCGGACGATCTACGGAACCGTGGATCCCGGCACCGGCGAGGCCACGCCTGCGAGGGTGACTCCGCGCTTTCGCGGGGTGTACCAGATCCGGAACGGCAGCGGCGATCGCGCCCTCTCCGCCAGCGCCCAGCTGACCAAGCGGTTCGGCGGCGGCACCGAGCTGAGCGTGGCCTACACGTACACCGACGCGAAAGACCGGATGAGCACCGACGGCGATTTCCCGTTCGACAACGCCAGCTCGACCCCGGTCAACGGGAGCCTGGAGCACCGCGATCTCCGCCCCTCGATCTGGGAGGAGCCGCACAAGATCACCGTCGTGGCCACCGCCGATCTTCCCCTGGGCCTCCAACTGGGCTTCACCTACGTCGGGGCGTCCGGCCCGCCGTATACCTACGTGCTGCAGGGCGACGCCAACGCCGACGGCTTTCCCGGGCCGGGCGGCGCGCCCAACGACGTGGTCTACGTGCCGAAGGACGCCAACGACATCACCCTGTCCGACCCGGCCCGGTTCCCGGCCCTCGACGACCTGATTCGGAAGGACGCCTGCCTGCGAGCGCAGCGAGGCCGTCTGCTGGCGCGGAACAGCTGCCGCGACCCGTGGTTGCACGAGACCACGGCGCGGCTGTCGAAGCGCTTCCGTCTGGCTGACCGGCGCGGCCTCGAGATCACCGCCGACCTGTTCAACGTGCTGCATTTCGTGCGCGGGAGCTGGGGCCTGGTCCGCCAGACCGTCGCCGGGATCGGCAGGACGGTCCCCCTGCTGCAGCTGGTCGGGTACGACGAGGCCAACGGGCGGGGCGTGTACGATGTGCTGCCCGTCTTCCGCCGCCAGATCGACTTCGATGCCTCGCGCTGGCACCTGGAGCTCGGGAGCACGCTCTTCTTCTGATGAAGGTCAGTTGTCCGGTACGAGCAGCGCGTCGAACGGCGGATAGCCCCGCAGGGAGGCGAGGAGCGGGTCGGCGTGATAGGCGTGCGAGGGACCGAGCGGCAGGACCCCGCGCGCGCCGGCGTCCCGGAGCAGCGCCACTGCGCGATCGCGCCGGCCGAAACCCGCCGCGATGTGGGCGCGGGCGAGGATGAGCGCGCCTCGCACCGTCGGGATCCGCAGGGGACGATCGCTCTGCTCGGCCAGGACGCGGTCCACCCGATCGGCGCCGGCGGTATCGGCCCGGAGCACGGCCAGACGCCCTTCCGCTTCCAGCACCGCGACGGAGTCGGGGTCGTGGTGGGCGATCCGGTCGAGCGCCACCCGCTCCTGATCGCTCCGGCCCAGGAGCCGATCGGCCAGAGCGATGTTCCGGGTCCGCTCCGGCTCGAGCCCCGGAGCCAGCTCCAGCCGCCGTAAGGTGCTCTCCGCGACCGCCAGGGCGGTGGGCTGGTGGCCATGGGCCGCGAGCTCGGCGGCGATCGTGAGGCTGGGTGTCGCCACCGAGTCGATGGAGCGCCCGCTCAGTGCATGGACCAGCTGCAGGGCCTCGGATTCGCGGCCCAGGGCGGCCAGAGCGCGTCCGCGGACGACCATCCAGCTCGCGTCGCTCGAGTCGCGCCAGCGATCCGTGATCTCGATCTCTTCCCGGTACTGGGCCAGCATGTGGTGCGAGGCGGCCAGCCACCACCAGTACGTCGGATCAACCTCCTCACCGGAGTCCGCCGGCAGGTACAGGCCGGGCCCCAAGCCCCGCAGTATCTGGCGCGACGCCCGCGGTTGGTTGGCGCGCTGCAGCGCCGACTGGTACTGCTTGGTGGCCGTCAGCGACCCCGGGTAGGCCTGGTAGCGTTGGCCCAGCAGTCGAACCGCGGTGGCCATGTCGCCTCGGCAGCGGGCCCGCAGCAGGTCGATGGTGAGCCGGTCCCATGCCGTGAGACGAGTCCTTTGGTCCGCGAGCGAAGTGGCGATCGAGTCGGTGATCTCACACCGGTCGGTCTGCATCGCCCGGTAGGCGAGCTGGATCCGG
>DATAOR010000038.1:0-1502 GCA_036265635.1 Gemmatimonadales bacterium | reverse complement strand
CGGCAGGGACACCTCCTTCACCTTGGCCCCGAGCTTCTCGTACTCCCTGAGCGCCGCCCGGATGGCCGCCTCAACTTCCGAGTCGAGCCCGCCGCCGAAATACTCCTTCGCCACCCCGATGGTGAGTGGCCTCACCGGGTCGTTGAGCGTCTTGGTGTACGCCGGGACCGGCCGGTCCACGCTCGTGCTGTCCCGGTCGTCGTGCCCGGCCAGGACCTCCATCATGAGGGCGTTGTCGGAGACGTCGTGGGTGAACGGCCCGACCTGGTCGAGCGAGCTGGCGAAGGCGATGAGCCCGTACCGGGAGACGCGGCCGTAGGTCGGCTTGATGCCGACGATCCCGCACAGGCTGGCCGGCTGGCGGATCGACCCGCCGGTGTCGGTCCCGAGGGAGACGGGCGCCTCGCACGCGGCCACCGCGGCCGCCGACCCGCCGGACGACCCGCCGGGGATGCGCGTCAGGTCCCACGGGTTGCGTGTGGTGAAGTACGCGCTGTTCTCCGTGGACGAGCCCATGGCGAACTCGTCCATGTTCGTCTTGCCGATCAGGACCGCGTCGGCCGCTTTCAGTCGTTCAACGACATGCGCGTCGTACGGGGGGACGAAGTTCTGAAGGATCTTCGAGCTGCACGTGGTCGGCACGCCCTTGGTGCAGAGCACGTCCTTGACGGCGACCGGGACGCCGGCCAGCGCCCCCAGCTTCGCCCCGCGTTTGCGTTTCGCGTCCACCGCCCGGGCCTGCTCGCGCGCGGCGCCTTCATCGACATGCTGGAACGCCTTGACCTTCGGGTCGCGGGCGCGGATCGCCCCCAGGAAGGCGTCGGTGATCGCCTCGGCGGTGGCCTCGCCCTTGGCCTGGAGGGCCAGCAGCTCGGTGGCGGTGCGTTCGATCAGGGACATGGTGTGCTGGGGAAAGAGGAGTTAACCACAGAGACACAGAGGCACAGAGAAGGCAGAAAACAGTTCAAAAGACAATGACCGACGGTACCTTCTGTTTTTGAATTGGCTTCTGCCTTCTCTGTGCCTCTGTGTCTCTGTGGTTAACTATTGCTTAAGAACTTTGGTCGTCGGCCGGGTCGAGGACGGCGGGGACGGCGAAGAAGTCGCCGGACCGGGCCGGGGCGTTCCGCAGCGCCTCGTCGACCGGGAGAGAGGGGCGCAATTCGTCCGGGCGGAACACGTTCTGGACCGGCAGCGGGTGGGCCAGGGGCTCGACCCCCTCGGTGTTCAGCTCCTTGAGCTGGTCCACGTACCCGAGGATGCTGGTCAGCTGCCGGGCCATGACTTCGAGGTCGGCGTCGGACAGGTCGAGCCGGGCGAGCCGGGCCACCTTGCGGACCTGGTCGATGTCCATGGGGGCAGTCCTCAGTTCTCAGTCTTCAGTCCTCAGTCCAAGACACGGGCCGCCGACTGGGGACTGAGGACTGGAGACTGCGGACTCATACCTGCGGGGTGCTAAACGGCTTCCGCTTGGTCGGCCGCTGCACCTTGCCGGACCGGAT
>DATAOR010000037.1:0-5195 GCA_036265635.1 Gemmatimonadales bacterium | reverse complement strand
TGCAGGCGCGGGCTCACCCGATAGGCGATCTTGGCGCCCACGTTGATCGCGGGATAGGTATTCGATCCCCCGGCGTCGGCGTCGAACGTCAGGGCGCCCGCACCGGCATTGACGATCACGGACCAGGGTGACTGCCCCTCGGACACCAGCTCGTAGCCCAGCTTCGCCATGTAGTGGTAGACCTTCACGTCGGGGGCCTCGCCGCCTCCGGCCAGGTTCGCCCCCGAGTGGAAGCCGAGGTCCACGTCTCCCATCAGCCAGAGCTTCGGCGCGAACCGCACCGATGCCCCAAGCCCGACACTCGGCCCCGCGTCCACGGCGTCGGTGATGCCGAAGGTCGGTACGTTGAGGCCGCCCCGCGCCTCGAGCGCCACCCGGCGCTCCGCCGATTGAGCCTGAACGGCAGGGGCGATGCCGAGCAATGTGAGACCGACCAGCAGCACGGTCCCGGTTCGGGTAGTTCCCATCGATGTGTTCCTCCTGAGTCGTGACAACTAGTTCAAGTCTTCGAGGACGAGCAGGTCGAACGGTGCCCCGCCGCCCGTGGCGTCCACGGCGATGGCGGTGCGCACCTGGCCGCTCGACAGGGTGAGCGTGCCGCTGTCGATGACCACGGTCTTGGTGCCCGCGGGCGTCACCCGCACCTGGTAGTCGCCGGCGGGAGCCTCGAAGTAGTCGGCGACGTCGCCGAACCCCACATTGGCGAGCAGCGGGGTCGCGGACTGGAGATCCGCCCCGGGCACCGTGACGTAGATGTCTACCGCCGGCGCGCCGGGCGCACCGTGGATCGCGCGCAGGCGCGCATTGCCCGAGGCCGGCGCGCTCTTGTCGTCCTGCAGCACGATCGGCTCGATCGACTCGGCGCGGCCGGTCGCGAGTACCGTGTAGTCGGTGCCGTCCACCAGGCTCAGATCGGTGTCGATGACCGTGGTAGCGGTCCCTGCGGCATTCACCTTCAGGTTCAGGCTGCCGGCCGGGGCGTCGAGGTACCCGGACGCCGCCAGGTACGGCACGTCCTGCAGCACCTGGGCGCCGTCCAGCAGGACATCAACGTTGGGCGCGTCGGGAGAGGCGTGGACCACGCGCACTCTGGCGCCGCCCTCGGGGCCGGTGTTGTCCCCGTCGTCGCTGCAGGCGCCGGTCAGCGCGCCTGCGGCGAGGAGGAGGGTGAGCAGCTTCAGCTTCATGAGCGCACCTTCGTCGCTTAGAGTGGGAGGTTACCGGGCGATGGCGGGCTGCCAGCGATGCTGGATGGCCTTCCACTGCAGCGCCTGGTACAGGGCAGCCACGCCCACCAGGAGGTAGACCGCCCGGCTCACCGGGCTCAGGGGGCCGAAAATGGTCCCGACGATGTCTGAACCCGTAAGGCCGACTACGCCCCAATTGATGCCGCCCACGACCAGCAACACCGCAGCGGCGACGTCCAGCTTCTTCATATGTCCCTCGAAGTAAGAGTTGTCTGTCTAACTAACGTCGAGGAATATATGGGACATCGAGGCTAATGTCAAGCTGTTGTATAACTGTTTTATTTGACAATAACTAGACAATGCGCTATCGTGTCCACGATGACAGCTCCCGACCCCCCTGCCCCCCGCTATCCCGTACGCCTGGTCGCCGTTCGCACCGGACTGACCCCCCACGTCCTCCGAGCGTGGGAGCGGCGCTACGGCGTCGTCAGCCCCGCGCGCACCGAGGGGGGGCAGCGGCTCTACTCCGATCTCGACGTCGAGCGCCTGCGGCTGCTCCGGCGGCTGACCGACCGGGGCCATGCCATTGGCCGGATCGCCTCCCTTCCGCTCGCCGAGCTGGCCAGTCTGGACGAGGAGACCGGCCTGGCCGATGCCGGCACCGCCTCGGCCGACCGGGACGGCCGCCGAGCGGCTGAGGGGGAGGGAACCAGCTCCCGCAGCGCCGGCGAGTCGGTCGCGGCGGCGCTGGGAGCGATCCGCCGGCTCGACACCGTCGAGCTGCGGGCGGTGCTGGAGCAGGCCGCGGTGACGCTGGGCGTGCCCGCCTTCCTGGAAGAGGTCGTCGGGCCCGCGCTGGGGCGCGTCGGCCACGGCTGGGTCGAAGGATCGGTGTCGGTCGCGCAGGAGCACATGGCGACTGCTGTCTTCCGCCGCGTGCTGGGCTGGCTGTTCCGGGTGTACGAGGTCAGCGGCAGCGCGCCTCGGCTGATCGTGGCGACGCCGCCGGGTCAGGTCCACGACCTGGGAGCGCTGATGGCGGCGCTCAGCGCCGCCGCCGATGGGTGGGGCGTGACCTACCTGGGTCCGGACCTGCCGGTGGCCGATCTGGTGGGCGCGGTGGGACAAACCGGTGCCCGTGCCGTCGCGGTCAGCGCCGTGTACGTCCCGGAGCCAGTCGAGTTCCTCGCCGCGCTGAGGGAGATGCGCGCCGCGCTGCCCAGGGAAGTGCCGCTGCTGGTAGGAGGCGCCGCGGCGGCGGCCATGGCCGCCGAGGCGGAGGCGGAAGGGGCGACGGTGCTCGGCTCGTTGCCCGAGCTTCGGGCAGTGCTTCGCCGGCTGGCGGCAGAGGAGGCGGAGTGACCGGCGGCGGGCTCATCCTGCTCACCGGCGCGAGCGGGTACGTTGGAGGCCGGTTGCGCCTCGCCCTCGAGGCCGCCCAGCGCCCGCTCCGGTGCATGGCCCGACGGCCGGAGTATCTCCGCTCCCGGGTGGCGCCCACGACCGAAGTCGTCCCGGGTGACGTGCTCGACTCGGCTTCGCTCCCCGATGCCCTTCGCGGGGTGGACACCGCCTACTACCTGATCCATTCCATGGCCTCCTCGCGCGACTACGCGGAGCAGGACCGCCAAGGCGCCGAGTCGTTTGCCGAGGCCGCGCGCGAAGCCGGGGTGCGCCGGCTGGTTTACCTCGGCGGGCTGGGCGACGGCGAGCGCCTCTCCCGCCATCTCGCGAGCCGGCAGGAGGTCGGCCGGATTCTCTGCCGCTCGGGCATCCCGACCATCGAGTTCCGCGCCTCGATCGTGATCGGGTCCGGCAGCCTGTCGTTCGAGCTGGTCCGCTCGCTGGTGGAGAAGCTCCCGGCGATGGTGACGCCGAGCTGGGTGGGCACACCAACCCAGCCGATCGGCATCGAGGATCTGATAGCCTACCTGGTGGCGGCGCTCGATCTCCCCTTGGGGGACAGCGTCGTGTACGAGGTGGGAGGCCCCGACCGGGTCTCGTACGGCGATCTCATGCGGGAGTACGCCCGACTCCGCGGCCTCCGCCGGGTCATGGTCCCCGTCCCCCTGCTCACCCCACGGCTCTCGAGCCTCTGGCTGGCGCTGGTCTCCCCGGTGTACGCCCAGGTGGGACGCGAGCTGATCGACGGCGTGCGCAACCCCACCGTGGTCAAGGACGACAGGGCGCTCCGCGATTTCAGCCTCAGGCCTCGGGGGGTTCGCGAGGTGCTGGCCCGCGGGTTGATCAACGAGGACCGGGGATTCGCGGCCACGCGTTGGTCCGACGCGCTCTCTTCTCAGCGGGCACCCCGGGGATGGGGCGGAGTGAAGTTCGGGTCCCGGCTGGTGGACTCGAGGGCCGTCTGGGTAGACCGCGCGCCGGATCAGGCATTCCGGCCCATTTCGCGCATCGGGGGGAAGGCGGGCTGGTACTATGGCAATCTGCTCTGGCGGCTGCGTGGGCTTCTCGATCTCGCGGTGGGCGGGCCGGGGATGCGGCGGGGCCGCCGGGATCCGGCGTCCGTCGTGGCTGGGGACTCCCTGGACTTCTGGCGGGTGGAGGCGGTGGAGCCGGGGCGGCTGCTCAGGCTCGCGGCCGAAATGCGGGTGCCAGGGAGGGCCTGGCTGCAGTTCGAGGTGACGCCGGCGGCCGGCGGTAGTCTCATACGGCAGACCGCGATCTTCGATCCGGTGGGGATCCGGGGGCTGCTCTATTGGTATGGGCTGTGGGGAGTTCATCGGCTGATGTTTGCCGGAATGCTGCGCAACATCGCCCGTGCGGCGAGAGGGACGGCCGTGATGGCGCCGTCCCAGCGGTTGCCGTGACGCCCCCGCGCCCGGCGGAACCTCCCGCACTCGAAGACAGAGCCTTTCCGGTTCTGCTCGTCCTGGTAACGCTCGCGTTCGCCTGGATCGTCTGGCCGTTCTTCGGGGCTGTGCTGTGGGGGGTGATCCTGGCGATCGTCTTCGCCCCGCTCTACCGGCGGCAGCTGCGAGCCATGCGGCAGCGGCGCACCCTGGCGGCCCTGGTCACGCTCCTGATGATCCTGGTGCTGGTGATTCTGCCGCTGACCTTGATCACGGCCTTGCTGGTGCAGGAAGGGGCCGGGGTATACCAACGGATCCAGTCGGGCGAGTTCGATATCGGCCGGTATTTTCAGCAGGCCTTCAACGCGTTGCCCGGGTGGGCCACGAGCCTGCTGGACCGATTCGGGCTGACCAACCTGGGCCTGGTGCAGGAGCGACTGTCGGCTGGACTGAGGAAGAGCAGCCAGTTCCTTGCCGGACAGGCGTTGAACCTGGGCCAGAACACGCTCAACTTCGTTCTCAGCCTGTTCGTCATGCTTTACCTGCTGTTCTTTCTGCTGCGCGACGGTGACGCGCTGGTCGAGCGTATCAGGACGCCGATTCCGCTGCACCCGCGGCAGGTGCGGACGCTCGCCAGCCGGTTCACCGGCGTCATCCGGGCCACGGTCAAGGGCACCCTCGTCGTCGCCGTCGTGCAGGGCGCGCTCGGCGGCCTGATCTTCTGGCTGCTGGGGATTCACGCGCCGGCGCTCTGGGCCGCATTGATGGCCCTGTTGTCGCTGCTGCCCGCGGTGGGGGCTGCGCTGGTCTGGCTGCCGGTCGCGCTCTACTTTCTGGCCACCGGTGCGATCTGGCAGGGCATCGTGCTGACTGCCTTTGGCGTGCTCGTCATTGGCTTGGTGGACAACGTGTTGCGCCCGATCCTGGTGGGCAAGGACACCAGGATGCCCGACTACGTCGTCCTGATCTCCACCCTCGGCGGCATCGCCGTCCTCGGCATCAACGGCTTCGTCCTCGGGCCGGTGATCGCCGCGATGTTTATCGCGGTCTGGGGCATGGTTCCGGCGTCCGGTCCCGGGCCTACGGCAAGTCGCTCTGACATCGGCGTGGGGGAGGAGTAGCACCACCTCCGCAAGCTTCAATGCCTTGGCTGGCCTGTCATGCTCTTCCCTGTCCTGCCCTTCCCTGGCCTGCCCTG
>DATAOR010000036.1:0-9597 GCA_036265635.1 Gemmatimonadales bacterium | reverse complement strand
CAGCTGCAGCTTGAGGTCGAAGATGCCGCTGGGAAACTGGCGCCAGAACTTGGACCGGATGGTCGCCGTGCTCACCGAGTGGGTCGGCGGCACGCCGTCCACCGTGCCCTTGGCCGGATCGCTGTACCAGCCCTCCAGGGTCAGCCACTGCAGCGGGGCCAGCCGCGCGCTCACGGTCACCCAGTCGACGTCGCCACTCGGCGCCAGCGCGGGGATCCGGAGGAAATCCGCGTAGGCGAACGGGCTGTACCCCGCCGTCCTGGTGTACGCCAGGTGAAGACCAAGGCGTGCGCGCTCCCAGCCCAGCTGGGCCTCGAAGTCGCGCAGCCGCTGGGCGGTGTCGGTCACGATGGCCGGTGCGGCGACCTGATCGCCCAGACGCGCCGTGCCGGTGAGCGCCAGCCCGCGGGACGGTTGCAGTCCGGCGGCGAGCGAGACGTAGCGGCTGCTGCGGCCCCCGAAATGGTGCTGCAGCACGCCTTCGGCGTTCAGGGTGAAGGGGCCCGGCGGCGCCACCCCGATGGTGGCTCGCAGGTCGAGCGGCGTCCAGCGCGTCTGATGGAAGCCGGAAGCGCTCAGCGTCACCGCCGGCTTCCGGTACGACAGGTACCCGCCGATCTGGTTGTTCTGCTGATCTAGCCCCGCGCCATCCCAGGCGGAGCGGGAATAGATCAGGTCCAGCCCGCTGCCGGTGCCGTCCTCGCGCGAGCGGAGCGCCAGCCGGAGCTGCGCGTCGGTCCGGGTCGCCGTGTACCCTGCGCCGATGGTGTCGCTCCCCGCCGTGCCCGAGGTGACGAAGGCCCGCCGCTTGGGTCGCGAGCGGACCAGCTGATACTGGACGCCGAACCGCCGGGAGGGCACGTAGCTGACCTGCCCCCAGACCTGGGTGTTCGAGTAGGAGCTGCTCTCGCCGCTCGCCGTGGGCGAGTCGAGGTAGTCCGCCGTGAGCCCGAAGCCGACGCCCGAGACGAACCGCCGCTCGAAATCGCCTTCGTACCGGGCGAAGTCGCGGTCGCCGCGGGCGATGCCGACGCGCGACCGGGGCGCCAGCCGATCGTGCCGGCGGCTGAACAGGTGGACCCGCAGGACCCCGGGCCACCGCTCGACCTCGACCCGATCGAGGAAACTGATCGAGAACAGGGCCGGATCCACCGCCAGACTGTCCACCCCCATCGCGACATAGGGCATCCCGTCGAGATAATACTCGGTGGAGGACGCGCCCCGGCCCTGGTAGTTGACCAGCTCGGGCCGGCCGGTGAACCCGCCGCGCCAGAGATACACCCCGGGCACCTGCGACAGCAGGTCGCCGACTGTGGCGCCATTCATCCACTCGATCGAGTCCCGGGTGAACACCAGCCGGGTGAGGGCCGGCCGCGGGCCGGCAGGGTCCAGCCGGGCCATGACCGGCACCCGGACCTCCTCCTGCTCCAGGGCGCGGAGGTAGCGGGCGGTGTAGTCCACGGTGTCGGCGAGCGAGTCGGTGGGGAGGGTATCGGCGAGGATCTGGGCGTACCCGGGACGGGCAGCCCCGGTCAGGATCGCCAGCAGGCCGAGCGCGCGGATCGCTCGGCGGGCGAGCGGGGATCGCGCGCCGGGCGTGGGCGCGCCGGCCCTCAGTGGGCCCCCGCGCCCTGTCGGCTGAGCACGAACTCGCTGAACAGCCGCACGCCGACGCCGGTCGGACCTTTGACCCGGGTGGCGTCCTCGCGATCGGTGTAGGCGGTTCCCGCGATGTCGAGGTGGGCCCAGGGGAACCCGTCCACGAACTCCCTGAGGAACCACCCCGCCGAGATGCTGCCCGCCGGACGCCCGCCCGAATTCTTGACGTCGGCGATGTCCGACTTCATCAGGTCACGGTACTCGTCCCACAGCGGCAGTGGCCAGACCCGCTCGCCGGCCCGCTCGCCGGCCGCGCGGACCTCCTCGATCAGTCGCTCGTCGGTGCCCATCACCCCGGTGGCGCTGTGCCCCAGGGCGACCACGACGGCACCGGTGAGCGTCGCGATGTCCAGGACGCAGGCGGGCTGATAGCGCCGGGCGTAGACCAGCGCGTCGCACAGGATCAGCCGGCCCTCCGCGTCCGTGTTGATGACCTCGATGGTCTGGCCCGACAGGCTGGTGACCACATCACCCGGCTTGACGGCCGTTCCCGACGGCATGTTCTCGGTGCTCGGGATCAGGCCCACGACCCTGACCTTGGGCTTGAGCCGGCCCAGCATCTCGAAGGTCCCCAGCACCGCGGCGGCACCGGACATGTCGTACTTCATGTCCTCCATGTTCTGGGCCGGCTTGATCGAGATGCCGCCGGTGTCGAAGGTCACGCCTTTCCCGACCAGCACCACCGGCGCCCCTTCGGCGCCACGGTACTCGAGGGCGATGAACCGGGGCTCTTCCTCGCTCCCCTGGGCCACGGCCAGCAGCGCGCCCATCCCCTCCCGCACGATCGCCGCCTTGTCCAGCACGGTCACGCCGAACCCGTGGCGGCTCGCCAGCTCTTCGGCGGTGCGGCCCAGATAGGACGGGGTGCACACGTTGCCCGGCAGCACCTGGATGCCGCGGGCCAGAGTCTGGCCGGCGCCGATCGCCAGGCCGATCCTGTGGCCGGCCGTCACCGCCTCGGCGGCGCCCGGCGCCAGGATGTCGATCCGCTCGAGCGCCGGCTTCTTCTCCTCGGGCGGCCGCTTCATCTCGAGGTACTGCCACGCACCCTGAGCCAGCCCTTCGGCGATGGCCTGGCCGCTTTCCACCGGCGGGATGGTCAGCCCGTCGCCCGCCAGGTAAAAGGCCGCCCGCGGCGCGCCCAGGCTGCGGGCCCGCTTGGCGGCGGCCGCCGCGGCGCGCCGGAGGCTGGTCCGCGACACCTCGTCCGCCTTCCCCAGTCCCAGAAGCAGTACCCGGGCGGCCGGCCCCGGCGGATAGATCAGGGCACTCTCGTCCTTCTTGCCGGAAAAATCGCCGGCGGCGAACAGCCGGCCCAGCGCCCCTCCCGCCGCCTCGTCCAGCGACGCGAGCGAGGGCGGCAGGCCGCCCCGGGCCAGCGCGATCGCCAGCAGTGGGGTGTCGAACCCGTCCGGCGCGGCGGAAACAACGGTGGTTTCGAGCGGCATAAGCCCTGAAACGAGAGTGTGATGGGAAGTCGAGCCGCGGCGGCGGCGCGGACGGGAAGCTAGTCGGGGCGGGCCGCTGACGGCAACGGCGTTACTTCGACCGCGCCGGCGCCGAGGCCGGCGTCTGGACACCGCCGTGCGCTGCCGCCGCGTGGGCCGGCCCCCGGCCGAACTTGGCGCCGACCCAGGTGCGGAAATCGTCCAGGATCTCGTAGACCGTGGGAATGACCAGAAGGGTGAGCAGGGTCGAGGTGATGGTGCCGCCGATCACGGCCCGTCCCAGGGGCGCCCGGAAGTCGGCTCCCTCGCCGTGGCCGATGGCCACCGGGATCATCCCCGCGATCAGCGCCAAGGTCGTCATGATGATGGGCCGAAGCCGGATCCGCCCCGCCTCGATCAGCGCCTCCCGCAGCTCGAGTCCCCGCTCCCGCGCCCAGATCGCGAAGTCGATCAGCAGGATGGCGTTCTTGGCCACGATTCCCATCAGGAGGATCACCCCGATCAGACTCATGATGTTGAGCGTATCCCGGGTGATCCACAGCGCCAGCACCACCCCGATCAGGGACAGCGGCAGGGAGACCAGGATGGCCAGGGGGTCCAGAAACGAGCCGAACTGCACCACCAGGATGAGATACATCAGCAGCACCGCCACGCCGAGGGCGGTGAAGATGCGGGTGAAGACCTCGTTCTGGTCGCGAGTCTCGCCGCCCCAGGTCACCTCGTAGCCGGGCGGCAGGCGCAGCCTGGCCACTCGCTCCTGAATGTCCCGGGTTACCTGGGTCAGCGGCCGGCCCGACACGTTGGCCTGCACGATCACCACCGTCTCCCGGTCGAGGTGGTCGATCTCGGCCGGACCCAGTCCCTGCCCGATGGTGGCCACCTGGCCCAGCGGCAGCGTGGTCGGGGCGCCACCGGGCGTGGTGCCGGCAATGAGCGGCAGCTGGGCCAGGTCGGTGGTCCGCTCGCGTGCCTCGGGCGCCAGCCGTACCGTCACGTCCCGGGTCTCGCCGGTCGGGTCCACCCAGTCGCCGGCATCGATGCCGGCGAACGCCGGCCGGAGCGACTGGGCCACCTGCCCTACCGTGATTCCGAGCGAGCCGGCCAGGCCGCGGTTGAGCTGGACCTCGAGCTCGGGCTTCTGTCCCCGGGTGGAGAGTCCCACGTCCACGGCGCCGGGCACCTGCCTGACCTGCTCGGCGGCGCGCTGCGCCACCTGGGTCAGGGCCCGGGCATCAGGGCCCTTCATCTGCACCTGGATCGACTTGAGCGCTCCGCCGAAGCCGCTGGTGAAGACCGAGACCTGGGCCCCGCCCAGCGAGGCCAGCTCCCGGCGAAAGGTCCGGCCCAGCTCCTCCTGGCTGATGCTCCGCTCGGCCTTCGGCTTGAGCCGGACGTACACCAGGGCCTGGTCCACCGACGGCGCCTTGCCCGGGACCGACGCGCCGACCGTGGTGTAGGTGTACAGCACCTCCGGGTGGGTCCGGGCCCGCCGGGCGGCTTCCTCCGCCTTGAGCCGGGTGTACTCCAGGTTCGACCCTGGCGGCGCCTCGATCGTGAGGCTGATCTCGCTCCGGTCGCTCACCGGCACGAACCCGCTGCCCACCACACCGGTCGCCACCATGCCGATCGCCGCGGCGAACGTGCCGGCGGCCAGCAGCACCATCGCCAGACGATGGTCGAGCGCCCACGCGATCACGCCCTTGTAGCGGTCGGCCTGCCGGTCGAACCAGGTGTTGAACCGGTCCAGCGCGCGGGCGATCGGATTGCGCCGCTCGTGACCCTCCGTCTGCGGATCGGCCCAGTAGGCGGACAGCATCGGATCGAGCGAGAACGAGACGAACAGCGACACCAGCACCGAGCAGGCGATGGTGAGCGCGAACGGCTTGAACCACTGCCCCGCCACCCCGTACATGAACGCCACCGGCACGAACACCGCCACGATCGAGAACGTCGTCGCGGCGACCGCCAGCCCGATCTCGTCGGTGCCCTCGTGGCTGGCCTGGAGATGGTCTTTGCCCATCTCGATGTGGCGGACGATGTTCTCCCGGACCACGATGGCGTCGTCGATCAGGATCCCGATCGCCAGAGAGAGCCCCAGCAGCGACATCGTGTTGAGGGTGAAGCCGAAGGCCCAGACGGCGATGAACGAGGCCAGCACGCTGACCGGCAGGGCCAGCCCGGTGATGACGGTGGAGCGCCACGAGTTGAGGAAGAGGAACACCACCAGCACCGTGAGCAGCGCGCCCTCGATCAGAGCCTCCTGCACGTTGCGGACGGCGTGACTGACCCGGACGCCGGCATCCTGGACGATCTCGAGCTTGGTTCCGGCCGGGATCCGATGCTGCAGCGCGGCGACGTGCCGGTGGATCAGGTCGGTCACCTGGGTCGTGCTGTAGCCCTTGGCCTTGAGGATCTCCAGCCCCACGGCATCCCGGCCGTTGAACAGCGCCTGGGTCCGCTGCTCCTCGGTCCCGGCGAATACGTTGGCCACCTGGTTGAGCCGGATGACCGCCCCGTTCCGCTCGGCCACCACCAGGTTGCCGAAATCCTCGGGGCCATCGAGCCGGCCCTTGAGCCGGATGGCCCGTTCCTGCAGGGCGCCGTTGAGGCGCCCCACCGGCGCGGCCAGGTTCTGCTGTCCCAGCGCCTGGACGATCTCCGCCACGCTCACCCCGGCCCCCTGCAGATCGGCCGGGCGGAGCTGGACCGTCATCTCGGGGTCCACCCCGCCGACCACCGTCACCTGGGCCACCCCGGGGACCGTCCTGAGGTCGCGCACGATCATCGGGTCGGCCAGCTGCGTCAGCGCGGGGGGCGCCAGCCGGTCGGAGGTGAGGGCCAGCGAGAGGACCGACTGCTGCGACGGGTCGAACCGGGTCAGCACCGGCTCCTCCATCTCGGTCGGCAGGTCGTCCCGCTGGGTCGAGATGGCGTCACGGATGTCCTGACTGGCCTCCTGGATGTCCTTCTCGAAGTCGAAGAACACGATGAACTGCGCCAGGCCGTCCGTCGCGCTGGCCTGGGTCTTGGACCAGTCCAGCCCGCTGATCGAGGAGAACCCTTCCTCGATCGGGTCCACGATCTCGCGCTCGACCGTCTCGGGCGACGCCCCGGGATAGACGATGGTCACCCCGATCACCGGCTGCTGGATGTCGGGGAACTCGTCGGTGTGGAGGTTGAGCAGCGCGGCGATGCCGAACGCCACCAGGGCCACCATGGCGGTGATGGTGACGATCGGTCGGCGGATGGCGAAATCGGAGATCAGCATCAGCGGTCCGCGTCTTCCTGCAGCACCCGGACCCGGCTGCCGGCCGAGAGGCCCTGGGCCGAGCCCAGCAGCAGGGTGTCGCCGGCGGTGACGCCGCTGACGATCTCGACCAGCTCGGCCACTTCATCCCGAATGCCCAGCTTGACGGGAGTCTCGATCACCTTGCCGGCCTGGAGCCGGTGGACCAGCGGGGCCGAGCCGCGTTGGTCCACCGCCACCACCGGCACCGCCACCCCACGGGCCGACCGGGTGGCGACCCGTCCCTGGGCGAACAGGCCGGCCACCAGCGCACGATCGCGATTGGGAATGGTGGCGTAGATCCGGAGCTGACGGGTGCTGGCGTCCACCACCGGGTTGACCCGGTCGATCTTCCCGCCGAACGGGCGATCGAAGCCGCTGACGCTGAATTCCACCGGCGTGCCGGGCTTGAGCCGGCCGGCCTGATCGCCGGGCACGTTGGCCTCGAGCCGAAGCACGGCCGGATCCACCACCGAGAACAGGGCGGCGCCGAGCTGGACCACGTCGCCTTCGTCGGCCTGGCGCTCGCTCACGATGCCGCTGAACGGCGCCCGGACGGTGGCATGCGACAGCTGCTGTTCCGCCGACGCGAGCCGGGCCCGGGCATCGGCCAGCGCGCCTTCGGCGTTGGTGGCGGTGACCCGCGCGCTCTCCAGGTCGCGATCGGCCACGGCGCCAGCCTGGGACAGCCGCTCGGTCCGCTCGAGGTTGCGCTTGGCCAGCTCGAGCGAAGCCTGGGCGGACCGCACGCCCGAGCGGGCTGATAACGCGCCGTCGCGCAGCGCCACGTCCTCGATCCGAGCCAGCACCGCCCCGCGCGCCACCCGCTCGCCGGCATCGGCGTAGGTCTTGAGCACCGTGCCGCCCACCTCTGCCCGAACGGTGGCGGACTGCTCCGGTTCCAGCGACCCCGAGATGGGCGGACCGCTCCGGAGGTCGGCCACGGCGGCGACCGCGATGTTCTCCGGGCCCACCGTGACGAGGGGCGGCGCCTGGGCGCTCTCGGCGGGCGCGGCCTTGCTGCGGCAGGCGGCCAGGCCGAGCATGGCCGCGCCGATCGCCAGCACTTGAACCAGCCTCATGGAACACCCGTCCTGGTCTGAGTCGTGGCCCCGGCCGCGGCGCCGGTGACGCCGAAGGTCGAGCCCGTGCCGGCCGCCGACGGGGTCGCGGCGGCGGTGGCCCCCGCCGGGGGACCCGCGGTCGTGGTGCTCGCGCTCAGCGCGGTGCTCTGCCCCGACAGCGGGAGCACCGGCAGCAGCGCCAGGCGGATCCGGGCCACCTGCAGATCTCGTAGCGCCCGGGCGCGGGTGGCTTCGGCGGTCGCCAGCTGGATCCGCTGGTCGTTCAGCTCGGTCTGGGTCGACACCCCTTCGCGGTACCGGACCTCGGCGATCTGATAGGCCCGCCGGGCCTGCTCCTCGGTCCCTTCGCTCGCGCGCCAGGCCGCCTCGGCCGAACCCAGCTGGACCGCCGCGGTGCGGGCCGCGAGGTCGGACTGCTCGCGGGCCTGCTGCAGCCGGAGCTTGGCCGACTCGACATCGGCCCGGGCCGATTCCACCTGGCCCTTGATCCGCCCGCCGGTGAACAGCGGCAGGCTGAGCGCCACCGACACGGTCCAGTCGGCCAGATAATCGGTGCCGAACGGCGAGCCGTTCGACGGAAAGGCGATATCGGCGAAGTCCGACGACAGCACCAGCTGCGGCCAGCGCGACGACTGGGCCACCCGCAGCGCTCCCTCCTGGGCGCGCACGGCTTCCGACGCCTGCCGCACCGGCAGCCGGGCGTCCGTGCTGGTGTCGCGGTACGCATCCACCAGCGCCGTCAGCGGGCCGGCCTCGATGCTGGCCGTATCGCCCAGGGCGGTGGTCAGCGCCAGCGGCGTAGTGTCGGGCAGGTCAATCAGCTGCTTGAGCCGGAGATAGGCCAGATCCCGGTCGGCCCGTCGCTGAATCACGATCGGCTGCTGGTTGTCGCGGGTGACCCGGGCGCGCAGCAGCTCGAACTCGGACTGGTTGCCGACCTGGCGGGCCAGCTGGGTCTGGCTCAGGGTGGTGTCCGCCTGCTCCAGGGTGGCCTCCGCGATCGTCACCAGCCGGTCACCCAGGGCGGCGTCGTAGTAGGCCTGGGTCACGTCGAGCAGGGCCTGCGCCTGGGCGGCGGTCACGCCATACTCGGCGCTGCGGACCCCGGCCTCGGCCGAGGCCACCTGTCCGCCCACCCGTCCCCCGCTGAACAGCGTCTGGGAGGCCGACAGCCCGAAGCGGTACGTGTTCTCCCGGCCGAACGGCAGCTCGCCGAAGGCGGCGAAGGGGTTGGCCCTGCTGGCGCACTCGACGGCGCTCTCGAGCGAGTCGAGCCGCTCCTCGATCGGCCGGGTCGGATCGGGCGTGAACCTGGCGCAGCTGGCCGGCGCCGCGGCAGCGGTGTCGGCCACGGTATCGGAGGCAAAGGCGGAGAACTGGCTTCGGAGGGTGCGCTGGTAGGACGCGCTACCGCTCAGCTGGGGGAAGTAGCCGCTTCGAGCCTGCCGGCGCAGCCCCCGGCTCCGGGCGACGTCGGACCGGGCCAGGCCAATCGCCTCGCTCTGTCGCTGGACCAGCTCCAGCGCCTCGACCAGGCTGAGCGGACGAACCGGGGCTGTGGGTGGCGGTTGGGTGGGTGTCGCGGTGGCCGCCGGGGCGGTCGCGGCCGCGGAGCTGTCGGCCGCCGGACGCTGGGCTGCCAGCCGGCCGGCCGGCGCCAGGGTGCCCACCAGGAGAACGACGGCGAGCAGCTGGTCCCGGACGTTCATGGCGGGCCAGTATAGTCGGCCAGGCGGACACCGTGCAAGCAGGTGCCCGGGTGGAGCGCCGGCTACCCCGTCGCTTCCGCCGCTCGGGTGGCCACCTCCCACCGCGCGAAGGCCTCCTCCAGCTGGCGGCGGGCCTGTTCCAACTCGCGACCGAGCTCGGCGGCGCGGCGGCCGCCGTCCTCCGTGACGTAGAGGTGAGGATCCGCCAGTGCCGCCCGTACGGCCTCGACCCGGCTTTCCCATTGGCTCACGTCGGCCTCGGCGGCCGCCACCGCGCGCTCCGCCTGCCGCCGGTCCGCCAGGCGCCGGTCGCCATCGGCGGCCGGGCGACGGCTGGCCTTCCGGTCCTTGACCTTCCGCAGCGCCTCTTCTTCGGCGGCTGCGACGGCCGCCGCGTGGGCCCGCTCCCG
>DATAOR010000035.1:0-10087 GCA_036265635.1 Gemmatimonadales bacterium | reverse complement strand
GTTCCTCGATACGCCGCTCAAGTATTACTCGAGCGGGATGGAGGCCCGGCTGGCCTTCTCGGTCGCGGTCTGCCTCCAGCCCGCCATCCTGCTGCTCGACGAGGTGCTCGCGGTGGGCGACGCCGCTTTCCGGCAGCGCTGCCTCGAGCGGCTCAGGACCTTCCACGCGCGAGGTGGCACCCTCATGCTGGTGTCGCACGAGCTCGATCAGCTGCAGGCCCTCTGCACCCGCGGCGTCTGGCTCCGGGACGGCCAGGTCGTCCTGGATGGTGACATCGATACGGTGCTGGCCGCGTACCGCCGCGAGCACCCGGCCCGGGTGGACCCATGAGCGGGACCCCCCTGGTGTCGGTGGTGATGCCGTGCCTCAACGAGGAAGAGGCGATCGGCCCCTGCATCGAGAAGATCCAGCGGACCTTCGCCGCGGCGGGGCTCGACGGCGAGATCGTGGTGTGCGACAACGGGTCGACCGACACCTCGGTCGCGATCGCCGAGCGGATGGGCGCCCGGGTGGTCCGGGAACCCGCCCGCGGTTACGGCCGGGCCTACCTGACCGGCTTCGCCCACGCTCGCGGGCGCTTCCTGGTCATGGGCGACGCCGACGACACCTACGACTTCACCATGATCCCCCAGTTCCTGGCGGAGCTGCAGGGCGGCGACGCCCAGTTCGTCACCGGCAGCCGGTACCTGGGCGGCGGCGACGCCCACATCACGGCGCTCCACCGCTGGTTCGGCAACCCCGCCCTGACCCGGATCCTCAACCTGCTGTTCGGCACCAGATACACCGACGTCTATTGCGGCTTCCGGGCGTTCAGCCGGGAGGCCTACGACCGGATCCGCCCGGTCAGCCCGGGAATGGAGTTCAACCTCGAGCTGGCCATCAACGCCGGACTGGCCGGCCTCCGGGCCCGGGAGATCCCCATCGTGCTCGCCCCCCGGAAGGGCGAGTCGAAGCTGCGCACCTTCCGGGACGGCTGGCGCAGCCTCCGGATGATGCTGCTGTACTCGCCCAACAAGCTGTTCCTGGCGCCGGGCGCCGCGCTGCTGGCGCTCGGCCTGGCCATCCACCTGGCGGTGCTGCTGGGGGCGGTCCGGTTCGGCGGGCGGCCCGCCTCGGGGGTCACGGCGGTGTTCGCGACCATCTTCAGCGTGGTCGGCTTCCAGATCCTGAGCCTGGGCCTCCACACCAAGACCTACTCCTGGACCCGCCGGTTCGACCGGGACAACCGGGCGCTGGACCGGTTCTACCGCCGGTTCACCCTCGAGACCGGCCTGCTGCTCGGAGCCGGGCTCATCGTCGCCGGCGGCGCGGCGCTGACGGCGATCGTGATCGAGTGGATGCGCTCGAACCTGCTGCCGCTGCCCCACCCCGAGTGGGTCTCCTTCGCCGCGACGCTGGTGATCATCGGATTCAGCACCCTGTTTTCCTCGCTGTTCATCTCCGCCATGTCGATGAGTCGCGCCGGTGACTCGGTGTGACCGCTGGGCCCCCGTGGACCCGCACCGACCGACGCTGGCTGACGGCGCTGGTGCTGCTGGCGGTGGCCCTGTGGCTGCCGCGGCTCCGCGGGCCGCTCGATCTCCGATATGACGCGGGGGTCTACTACATCCTGGGCACCTCGCTGGCGGAGGGGCGCGGCTATCGCCTGCTGAGTGAGCCCGGGGCGATCGAGGCGATCCAGTATCCCCCCCTGGTGCCCGCGGCCGCCGCGATCACCGAGCGGATGCTCGGCACCGACGACCCGGCCGTGGTGGGCCACTGGCTCCGGCTCGGCAGCGTGCTGCTCTACGCCGGGTACGCGGCCGCGATCTACGCCATGAGCCGGCGGCTGGTCGCGCCGGGATACGCGGCCCTGGTCACCGGATTGAGCCTGATCCACAGCCACACGATCTTCCTGTCCGACTTCTTCGCGGCCGACGTGCCCTATGCCGTCCTGGGCACCTTGTTCTTCGCGGTCAGCGGTCCGGTGGCGGGGCTGGTGGCGGTGGCCGCCTACGGGGCCCGGACCGCCGGGCTCGCCCTGCTGGCGGCGTGGCTGGGCGATGCCCTCATTCGACGCCGGCTGCGGCCCGCCTTGATCCGCGGCGCCGTGGCAGCGACGGCGGTCGCCGCCTGGGTCGGGTATACCAGCCGGGTGAAGGCGAGCGACGGGTACACCCACCCGGCCTACGCCTACCAGCGCGAGGGCTACCAGTTCTACAACGTCGACTACGCCCGGAACATGGCCTACGTCGACCCGTTCAGGCCCGAGCTCGGGCTGGTGTCGAGGAAGGCCGCGCTGGAGCGACTGGGTGAGAACCTCGCCGGCATGCCGCGATCGATCGGCGAGGGCGTGAGCGTGCACCGCGGCTGGTGGCGGGGCGAGATCGACAAGCTGAACAGCGCCCTGCACCGCCCGGTGGTGCCGGACTGGGTGGCCGACGTGGCCATGATCGGGCTGGCAGTGCCGGTCGCGGCCGGCCTGGTGCTGCTGGCGCTCCGGGGCGAGTCCATGCTGGTGCTCTACGTCGCCCTGTCGCTGGCGATGATCGCGGCCACGCCGTGGCCGGTTCAGTTCGTCCGCTATCTCATCCCGCTCACCCCGTTCCTCACCCTGGCCGTGGTGGTGACGCTCGCCGCCGCGGCGCGGCGGTCCGGCGCCGGCGGCGGCACCCGATGGCGCGCCCTCCACCTCGCGCTGGCGGCCGCGGTGGCGGTGATCGGCGCCCAGCAGGCGCTGACACTGTACCGGTCGATGCACAAGTATCCCAGTCCGGCCGTCATGATCGATCGGGCCGGCCGACGGCACGATTACCGGCTGTTCTTCTACGATCGCCCGTGGCGGCTGCACGACGACGGGCTCGACTGGCTGGCCCGGGTGGCCCGCCCCGGTGAGGTGATCGCCACGTCCACCCCGCACTGGGCCTATCTCCGCACCGGGCTGCCGGCGGTGATGCCGCCGTACGAGGTCGACCCTGCCCGAGCCGCGGCGCTGCTCGACCAGGTCCCCGTGCGATACCTGATCGTGGACCAGCTCGCCTTTCTCGACGTCGGCCGGCGGTACACCCTCCCGGTGGTGCGGCGGGCGCCCGATCAGTGGCAGCTGGTCTATGCGGTGAGCGACAGCGGACCGAGGATCTACCGGCGGGTGGGCACCAGCGAGAAGTAGGCGAGGCGGGCACTGCCACGCTGCTCCTCGCCGAGCAGCGTGGCATGGGCCCGGAGCCAGTCCTCTTCGGGCGCGGGCGCGCCGACCTCGTGGATCCGGACGATGGCCACCCGGGCCCGCCCGGCCAGCAGGGTGTCCAGGCTCTCGGGCACCCGCCGCCGGCCGAGCTGACCGACCCAGGCGGCCAGGGGCACGTCGCGGTCGAGATACCGGGCCACGCCCAGCACGCCCGAAGGGATGGCGTGGATCACCACCAGATCGCCCGGCCGGGCCCAGGTGGCGACCCGCCGGGCGACCGCGCGGTACGGCTCGCCGGCGCGGGTCCGGTGGGCCCAGACCTCGTGGAGCCCGGGCAGCCACGCCGCCGCCAGCAGACCGACGGCGATCCAGGGCCCGCGGCCGGGGAGGGCGCCGATCGCCAGGGCCAGGAGGACGAAGCCGGCCGGCATCCCGGCCAGCGCATAGCGGGCGATCTGCGAAGTGCCGGTGCCGCGGAGCAGGTCGAAGACGACCGGGCCCACGGCCGCCGCCACCGCCCAGAGCCAGAGGAGCCCTCGCCCCTCGGCCAGCACGACGGCGCGCCCGCGGCGGAGGAACCAGAGGCCCGCCGCCAGCACCACCGCGAAGGCCGCGCGATCGGCCCAGACATCGCCGCCCCAGACCCCACGGCCGGAGAGGTAGCTCCAGCCGAGCAGCAGGGGTGCGGTGACCAGCCGGAGCAGTGAGGGGCGGTCATCGAGCCAGTGCCCGGTGACCCGCCACCGGGCCAGCGTCTCGGGGACCAGGCGGTACCACGGCGCCACCAGCAGCAGGGTCGCCGCGGCCGCCAGCATCACCCGTCCGCGCCCGACCCGCCCCGGCCGGAGCAGCAGCCAGCCGAGACAGGCCGACCAGACGAAGACGTAGAAGTAGTGGGTCAGCAGACCGACGGCCCCGACCACCGTCCAGGCCGCCAGCGTACCGGCATCGCCCCGGTCTGCCAGCCGGAGCGTGAGCCGGGCGGTGAGCGCCGAGGCGAGCCAGAGGAGGGCGTACATCCGGGCCTCGACCGCGTAATAGAGGCTGACGGGCGCGATGCCGAAGAGCAGGACGGCCGTGAGCGCATCGCGAGCGGTGCCGACTCGCCGTGCCAGCAGCCAGACGACGCCGAGGGTGGCGAGCGCGCAGGCGACGGAGAACAGATGGAGCGCGGGGTCGCCGGTCCCGGCGAGCCGGGTCCAGCCCGCCAGCAGGAGGTAGTACAGCGGTGGACTGGTGTCGGACAGCCGGACCGCCCGAATCACCCGGGCCGGACCGGCCGGAGGCGCCTCGGCCTCGAGATAGCGGCGGAAGTGGGCTGGCGTGACGGCGCCCGCGGGCTCGACGAAATCACCCAGCGCCGGCACGGCGTCGGCGGCCGGATGCTCGAGGCTGTGGCCCGTGGCCACCGCCACCGAGAACAGCTCGTCGGCCCACAGATCCTGGCGGCAGGCCAGCGCCACACGGAGCACGACCGCGATGGCGATGACCAGCAGCAATGACCGCACAATGGACCTTTCGCAATGGACCCGGAGCGCCGTGCAAGATAACGCGCCCTCGCCGCACCGCGCCGCCTGGCGTCGGGATGCCGCCGCCCTCACCGGCGTGCTGCTCCTGTGGCTGGCCGTCTGGCTGCCTCGGCTGCACGGGCCGATCGATCTCCGCTGGGATGCCAGTACCTACCTGGTGCTCGGCACCTCGCTGGCGGAGGGCAAGGGCTACCGGCTCCTCAACGAGCCGGGCCAGATCGAGGCGGTGCAGTATCCCCCGCTCCTCCCCGCGCTGGTGGCGGTGCACCAGCTGGCCCTGGGCACCAGCGACTGGCAGACGGTGGCCGCGCGGCTCCGGCTGACCTACTTCCTGTTGTCGGGGGCCTATCTGGTCGCCGCCTACGCGCTGGTGCGAACCCGGCTCGAGCCGGCCTGGGCCGTGGCCGCCATCGCGGGGACGGCGCTCTCGTTCTACAGCTTCCTGTATCCCTCCGACGCGCTGTACGCCGAAATTCCCTTCGCCCTCGCCGCCACGTTGTTCCTGCTGTGTCTCTACCGGAGCGAGCAACCGCGCTGGAGCGCGGCCGCCGGCCTCCTCGCTTCGATCGGCTTCCTGCTGCGGACCGCGGGGCTGGGACTGCTGGCCGTCTGGGTGATCGATGCGGTGATCCGGCGGCGGCCGGTCGCCGTAGCGGCCCGGGTAGCCGTCGCCGCGCTGCCCGTGCTGGCTTGGTACGGCTACGTGGCCGGGGTGACCGGGAGCCCCGCGTACCGTTCGCCGGCCTACCCGTACCAGCGAGCGGCCTACGCCTATGCCAACGTGAGCTACGCCGAGAACAGCCGCCTGGCCGACCCCTGGCGGCCGGAGCTGGGGACCACCTCGCCTCGCGACCTGGCAGGGCGGGTCGCCCGCAACGTGGCCGCGATCCCGCGAAGCCTGGGCGAGAGCATGTGGATCGCGCTCAACAGCGGACCGTATGCCCTGGAAAAGGTGACCCGGCGGCTGGGACTGCCGAGCGCACCGCGGCCCGCCGCGCTGACCGCGACCGGTGTGGTGCTGTGGCTGGCCGGCGTCGGGGCGCTGGTGGGCATCACGCTCCTGCTCCGCGCGGGCGACAGGCTGATCTCCCTGTACGTCGGCATCACCGTCGTGATGATCTGCCTGACGCCGTGGCCCGATCAGTTCTGGCGCTATCTGGCCCCGCTCACCCCACTGTCGTACCTCGGTCTGGTCGTGGCGCTCCGGACCGGGACGCGGGCTACTGTGGGGAAACGATGGCCGAGCCGAGCCGAAGCCCTCGCGGCAATGGGGCTGGCCGCGCTGCTGCTGGTCCAGGGCATCGTGGCTGCCGGATTCCTCCGCGGGCTCCAGCCGGTCAGTTACTACCACCCGGACGGCACGGAGCGACAGGTGCGGCAGCTGACCTACGAGCGGGTCTGGCACGCGCTCGATCCCGCCTTCGAATTCATCCGGCGGCACTCGGCGCCGACCGACGTGGTGGCGACGGCCGTCCCCCAGCTCGCCTACTTTCGTACCGGCCGGCCGGCGGTGTTGATCCCGCTGGAAGCGGACGTCGACCGGGCCGCCCGCTATCTCGACGCCGTGCCGGCGACCTACCTCGTGCTCGACGAGCTGGGCACGCCCGACATCAGCGCGCGCTACGCCGCGCCGGTGGTTGCGCGGAGCCCGGCCGGCTGGCGGCTGGCCTTCACCACGCCGGGCTCCGGCGTCCGGGTCTACCGCCGTGTCCGCTGACGCCCCGGTCGGCGGCCGCGGTCGGCTCGACGGCGCCGGGGTCTGGGGCGCCTGGCTCGTCTCGCTGGCCGCCGCGTTGCTGTTCGTCGGACGCTACGCCAGCAACGTCCCCTCGTGGGACGACTGGGACATGATTCCTACCCTGACCCGGTTTCAGCCGGTCACCTGGTCGTGGCTCTGGTCCCAGCACAACGAGCACCGTGTACCGCTGCCGCGGTTGATCTTCCTTGGGCTCAATCGCGTGTTCGGGATCGACATGCGGGTCACCATGGTGGCCGACGTGCTGCTCATGGCAGGCGTGGCCGCGGCACTGCTGTTGGTGGTCCGGAGAGTCCGCGGCCGGTTCCGGCTGACCGACACGTTCTTGCCGCTGGTGCTGCTCAGCCTGGGCCAAGCGGCCAACCTGCTGTGGGGTTGGCAGCTGCAGTTCTTCGCCTCGGCGGCGCTGGCCGGGGTGGCGCTGGCGGCGATCGGCCTGACCGGGCCCGTGGCGCCGGCCCGCACCGGGACGATGGTGGGCATCTGCGCTCTGCTGCTGCCCCTCTGCGGGGCGAACGGCCTCGGTATGGCGCCGGCACTGGCCGCGTGGCCGCTCGGGCTGGCGCTGTTGCCTGGGCGGTGGACCGGCGAGTCCGGGGCGCGGGGCCATCGCCGGCTGCTCGTCCTGGGGATCGGGGCCCTGCTGCTGAGCGCGATCTACTTCCTCGGGTGGGAGCGGGTGCCCTATCACCCGCGGAGCCAGGGCACCGGCCGGACATCTCTCACGGCGATCAAGTTCCTCACCATCGGCCTGGGCCCCGCCGCCAGCAAGCCGTGGCCCCTCTCCGGCGTGTTCACCCTCGGCGTGGTCGGGGCAACGCTCTGGCGGCTCACCACTGTCTGGCGCGAGCAGCCGGCTGAGCGCGCCCGGACGCTGGGGCTCGCCTGCCACCTCGGTGCCCTCGCCGCCCTGGCCGCTGGCCTCGGGCTCGGGCGCAACGGCTTCGAGCAGCGGTACGACACGCTCGCCGCTCCGGCCTGGTGTGCGCTCTATCTGGCCTGGGTGTGCTACCCGGGGCGGTGGGGCCGGGCGATGGCCGCCGGGCTGGCCACGGCGGCCTGGGCCGCCCTCTGGGGTAACATCGCCCACGGCCTGACCTACGCGCGCGAGCTCCGAGGCGAGCTGGGCAGCTTCGAGCAGGATCTCACGGCCGGCGTGCCTCTGCCGGAGCTGCTGCACCGGTACGGCCCGTGGCTGCACCCCCACCAGGACATGCCGGCGCGGTACCTGCCGATGCTCCGCGCCGCCGGCGTTGCGCCGTATACCGGGCTCCGGGACGACCGGGGACACAGCGCGATACCCCTGGAGCTTCGACCGGTGACCGTGGCCGGCGCGACCTGGCAGGACGGCAGGGCCCGGCTCGACTCGGCCCACGCCGCCCTGGTGTTCGCCCTGCCGGCTGAGCGGGTGGTCTCGGGACTTCGGCTGCGGTATCGCTTCGAGAGCGACCGCGGCACCCTCCCCTATGTGGCGCTCCAGTGGAAGCCGGCGAGGCAAGGGGCCTTCGACTACACCCGGTTTTACAAGTACTCGCCCACCGGCGATCGGGCCAACTGGACCCGGGGGACCTGGGACACCATTGGCGACAGCGCCACGACGCTCACCGTCTGGACCGAGGACACCATGGCGCAGGTGATGGTCGGGCTCGACGGCGGGCCGGGAATCTTCCGGATCGACGAGCTTTCGCTGCTCGAGCGGGTCCCCTGAGATGGCGACCCCGCGGGTAGTGGTGCTGGGGGGCGGATTGTCGGGCGTGGCCGCCGCGCTCAGCCTGGCGGAGGGGGGATTCACCGATGTCACCGTCATCGAGCGGGGTCCGGCCCTCGGCGGCCTGGCGGGCAGCTTCGAGCGGGATGGGCACTTCTATCCCCTGGGCTACCATCACATCCTCCATCGCGACCGGGTGCTGCTGTTCTTCCTCGATCGGATTGGCTCCCTGGCCGACGTGCGCTGGCGCCGGGTGCGGATGCTGTTCCACCTCGGGCAGCGATCCTACGACCTAGGCTCGCCGGGAGGGATGCTCGCCTTCCCGATGTCGCTTCGGGCCAAGGCCGGGCTGGCGAGGCTCATGCTCACGGCGTTCGGACGGCGGGACTGGTCGGCCTGGCAGGACCGGAGCGCGGCCGAGCTGGTGGACCGCTACGCGGGCTCGGAGGCTCGGACCGCCCTGTTCGAGCGGCTCACCCGGCTCAAGTTCGAGCTGCCCTGCGACCAGGTCAGCGGCGCCTGGCTCGGCGCCCGGCTCCACTACCGCGAAGGCTCGGCGCCGCTGGGGTACATCCCGGGCGCCAACTGGACCAAGGTCCTGTGCGACGGCGTGAGCCGGCTGCTCCGCGAGGCGGGCGTGACCGTGCGGCTCAATACCACAATCCGGCGCCTGACCAGCGCCGACGGACAAGTGCGCGAGGCCGAGCTCGACACCGGCGAGCGGATCGGGGGCGACCTCTTCGTCAGCACGGTGCCGACCGAGGTCTACACCCGGCTGGTCGGGGGCGATCGCACCGAGGCAGTGGACGACATCCGCTACTCCGCCCTGATCTCCCTGGTCTGCGCTACCCGGCAGCCGGTGGATGCCACCGCCTACTGGATCAACCTGGCCTCCCTCGACCGGACGGCCTGCGCCATCTTTCTGTTGAGCGCGCTCAACCCGACGATCGGCGGGCCGGGCGAGACCTGCGTGAACTTCGTGACCCATCTGCGGGGCCGCGACCGGCCACTGTTCCACGCGTCGGACGACGAGCTGCTGGCCCGCTACCGGAGCGACTTCCGCGCCGTGTTCGGGTTCGAGCTCGAGCCGTTCTGGACCCATGTGGCCCGGGTCCCGATGTACTCGCCGGTGTTCGGCAGGCGATTCCGCAATCCGCCGGTGCGGAGCGCGTCGTGGGAGAACGTGTTCTTCGCCGGCAACTATCGCACGTTTCCGTCGATCGTGTCCACCGGCACGGCCCTCGGCTCGGGCCTGGAGACCGGTGAGGCCATCCTGGCGCAGGTCGGTCGGGCCAGTGCGCTGGCCGGGCAGGCTGGACAGTTCCGACTGGGAGGGATGCCTCGTGCCTGACCCCCGCACGCTGGAGCCGCCGATGGCGGCCGGCAGCACGGCGGCGTCCCGCGTCCTGGCGGTGGTGCGGGCCCTCCGGCCGCACCAGTGGGTCAAGAACCTGCTGGTGTTCGTGCCGGTGGTGCTGGACCATCGCCTGTTCGACCCGGCGGCCCTGGAGAAGGCGGTCACCGCATTCGTGGCCTTCTGCTGCGCCGCATCCAGCGCCTACGTGCTGAACGACATCCTCGACCTCGACGCCGACCGCCGCCATCCGACCAAGCGGCACCGGCCGTTCGCCTCGGGCGCGCTGAGCCCGACGTTCGGAATCGTCCTGGTGCCCGTGCTGCTCGGATTCGCCGCCGCGGTGAGCTGGCAGAAGCTGCCGCCGGCATTCCTTCAGCTGCTGGCCCTCTACGTCGTGCTCACGGCGACCTACTCCCTTTACCTCAAGGAGCTGGCCGTGGTGGACGTACTCCTGCTGGCGGGGCTCTACACCCTCCGGGTGCTGGCCGGAATCGCCGCCGCCCACGTCCGGTTCTCCACCTGGCTGCTGGCCTTCGCCATGTTCCTGTTCCTCAGCCTGGCGTTCCTCAA
>DATAOR010000034.1:0-9881 GCA_036265635.1 Gemmatimonadales bacterium | reverse complement strand
CTCATTCGCGGCAAGGACGTGAACGAGGCGTACGCGATCCTCAAGTTCAACAAGAAGCTCGCGGCCAAGCAGATCGCCAAGACGCTCAAGTCGGCGGTGGCCAACGCGGAGCAGAAGGCGCTCAAGGACAACGAGCGGTTCGATCCCGACGCGCTGGTGGTGAGCAAGGCCATCGTCAACGGCGGCCAGCCGCTCAAGCGGTTCACCGCCGCGGCCCAGGGCCGGGCGACCCCGATCCGGAAGCGCACCAGCCACGTGGAGATCCACGTGGAGAGCAAGGAGAGCGAGTAATGGGTCAGAAGACGCATCCGATCGGGCTCCGGCTCGGCATCGTCAAGCAGTCTTCGTCGCGCTGGTTCGCCGACAAGGACATGCCGGCGCTGCTCAAGGAGGACGAGCTGGTCCGGAAGTACCTCAAGACCCGGCTGGGCCACGCCGCCATCGCCCAGATCGACATCGAGCGGCGGCCGGGCAAGGTCACCATCACGGTGCACACCGGCCGGCCGGGCGTGGTGATCGGCAAGCGGGGCGCCGAGGTGGACAAGCTGCGCGACGAGCTGGCCCAGCTCACCGGCAAGGAAGCCGCCATCAACGTGGAAGAGATCAAGCGGCCGGAGCTGTCGGCCCAGCTGGTCGGCGACAACATCGCCCACCAGCTGACCCAGCGGATCTCGTTCCGGCGGGCGATGAAGCGGGCGGTCCAGAGCGCCATGCGGATGGGGGCCCAGGGGATCAAGGTGCGCGCGGCCGGCCGGCTGGGCGGGGCCGAGATCGCCCGGACCGAGGGCTATCACGAGGGGCGGGTGCCCCTGCACACGCTGCGGGCGGACATCGACTACGCCACCAGCACCGCGAAGACGACCTACGGCACCATCGGGATCAAGGTCTGGATCTTCAAGGGCGAGGTGATCGAGGACGTCTCCGGCCGCACCTATAGCACGGGGGCCTGAGGCCGATGCTCGCGCCGAAGCGAATCAAGTTCCGCAAGACCTTCAAGGGCCGGACCCGGGGCATCGCCCAGCGGGGCAATACCGTGGCGTTCGGCGAGTTCGGGCTGATGAGTCTGGAGCCGGGCTGGGTCACCAACCGGCAGATCGAGGCCTCGCGGGTGGCGATGACCCGCGAGATGAAGCGGGGCGGCAAGGTCTGGATCCGGATCTTCCCCGACAAGCCGATCACCAAGAAGCCGGCCGAGACCCGCATGGGCAAGGGCAAGGGCAACCCGGAGGGCTGGGTGGCGGTGGTCAAGCCGGGCCGGGTGATGTTCGAGATCGAGGGGATCAGCGAGGACCTGGCCAAGAAGGCCCTGGCGCTGGCCTCGGCCAAGCTGCCGGTCAAGACGCGCTTCATCCGGCGCGAGGAGGCCTGAGCGATGAAGGCCAACGAGATCCGGGACCTGTCGGTGGACGACCTCCGGGCCAAGCTGGCGGAGCTCACCACCGAGCGGTTCAACCTCCGCTTCCGCTCGGCCACCGAGTCGATCGAGAACCCGATGCGCTTCCGCGCCCTCCGTCGCGACATCGCGCGGCTGCAAACGATCCTGCGGGAGAAGGAAACCCATGGCTGAGCAGCAGCAGACCCAGGCCGACGACCGCGCGCCCGACCAGCGGGCCCGCCGGAAAGTCCGGACCGGCGTCGTCACCAGTGACAAGATGACCAAGACGGTCACCGTCTCGCTGACCCGGCGCTACGCCCACCCGGTCTACGGCAAGCAGGTCACCCGGACCAAGAAGGTGAAGGCCCGGAACGTGGAGGGTGAGGGGGCCGCGCGGGCCGGCGACACCGTGCGCATCATGGAGACGCGGCCGCTGGCCAAGACGGTCCGCTGGCGGGTCACCGATGTGGTCGAGAGGGCCAAGTAGCCATGGTGCAACAGGAATCGATTCTCCGGATCGCGGACAACTCGGGCGCCCGGCGGGCGCTGGTGATCCGCGTGCTGGGCGGGAGCAAGCGCCGCTATGCCGGCCTGGGCGACACGGTGGTGGTGGCCATCAAGGACGCCATCCCGACCGGCCAGGTGAAGAAGGGCGACGTGGCCAAGGCGGTGATCGTCCGGACGGCCAAGGAGACCCGGCGGAAGGACGGCTCCTACATCCGGTTCGACGAGAACGCCGCGGTGCTGATCACCGACGCGGGCGAGCCCCGGGCCACCCGCATCTTCGGCCCGGTCGCCCGGGAGCTGCGCGAGAAGCGGTACATGAAGATCGTGTCGCTCGCGCCGGAGGTGCTGTAGCATGAAGCCGCTCGTCTACAAGAAGGCCAAGCGGGTCCGCCACCAGGCGCCCGTGCGGCAGCGCCTCCACGTCACCAAGGGCGATACCGTCCAGGTGATCTCGGGCGACGACAAGGGCAAGCGGGGCGCGGTGCTCCGGGTCGACCCCAAGGCCGGGCGGGTCACGGTCCAGGGCGTCAACCTGATCAAGAAGCACCAGCGCCAGACCCAGACGGCGGAGGCAGGGATCATCACCCGCGAGGCGCCGATCCATCATTCGAAGGTGATGCTGATCGACCCGAAGAGCGGCGAGCCGACCCGGGTCCGCCGGCGGAAGGACGAGGACGGCACGGTGGAGCGGATCGCCGTGAAGTCGGGACAGTCGATCGCGAGGAACCGCTGACGATGGCCGAAACGACCGAGAAGGCGCCCAAGGCGCCGAAGAAGGACGCCGCCCCCCAGGGCGCGCCGGGCGGCAAGGGCAAGGGGAAGGACAAGGCCCCGGCCGGCGCCGTGGACCATGCGCCCAAGGCCGCCGAGGGCACCCCCCGGCTGCAGGAGTTCTACCACGAGACCGTGCGGGCCAAGCTGCAGAAGGACTTCGGGCTGGCCAACCCGCACCAGGTACCGCGGCTGAGCAAGATCGTGCTCAACATCGGCATGGGCGACGCGGGGAAGAACCCCAAGCAGCTGGAGAGCGCCGTGGAGGAGCTGGGCCTGATCACCGGGCAGCGGGCCGTGATCACCCGGGCCAAGAAGGCCATCGCCAACTTCGGTCTCCGGGCCGGGATGCCGGTGGGCTGCACGGTGACCCTCCGCGGGGCCCGGATGTACGAGTTCCTCGACCGCTTCATCACCCTGGCGATCCCCCGGATCCGCGACTTCCGCGGGCTGTCCAACCGGAGCTTCGACGGGCGGGGCAACTACACGTTCGGCATCAAGGAGCAGATGATCTTCCCCGAGATCAACTTCGACAAGGTCGAGAAGATCCATGGAATGGACATCACGATCGTGACCTCGACCGACCGGGACGACCTGGCCCTGGCGCTGCTGCGCGAGCTGGGCTGGCCCTTCCGCGGCGAGACTCCTCAGAGGGTGGCGTAACCCATGGCCAAGACTTCCTGGATCGAGCGGGCGAAGCGTACGCCCAAGTTCAAGGTGCGCGCGGTGCGCCGGTGTCAGCGCTGCGGCCGGAGCCGCGCAGTGCTGCGGAAGTTCGGCCTGTGCCGTATCTGTTTCCGTGAGCTCGCCTTGAAGGGGGAAATCCCGGGCGTGCGCAAGGCCAGCTGGTAAGGGGACATAGGGAATGAGCCTGACAGATCCCGTCGCGGATATGCTGACCCGCATCCGGAACGCCTGCTCGGCAGGACACCGCCGGGTGGACATGCCGGTGAGCAAGCTGAAGACCGAGGTGGCCCGGCTGCTCCGGGACAACCACTACATCGCGGACTACAAGCTCCTCGATGACGGCGCGCACGGCGTGCTGCGGTTGTACCTCAAGTACCACAACGAGCTCCCGGTCATCCGCGAGCTCCGGCGCGTGTCGACGCCCGGCCTCCGGCGCTACGTCAAGTGCCGCGAGCTGCCCCGGGTCAAGAACGGCCTCGGCATGGCGATCGTCTCGACCCCCAAGGGGCTGATGACCGACCGCGAGGCCCGGAGCGCCAACCTGGGCGGCGAGCTGCTCGCCGTCGTCTGGTAGGAGGCGAGATGTCGCGTATCGGCAAGCGGCCGGTCGCCGTGCCCAACGGCGTCACGGTGAGCCTCCAGGGTAACACGGTGGCGGTCAAGGGACCCAAGGGCGAGCTCCGGCGGACCTTCCACCCGGACATGCAGCTGGCCATGGCCGACGGCCACGTCACCGTCAGCCGGCCGAGCGACGAGCCCAAGCACAAGGCGCTCCACGGCCTGAGCCGCACCCTGGTGCAGAACATGGTCGAGGGCGTCACCAAGGGCTTCGTCAAGACGCTCGAGATCCAGGGCGTCGGCTACAAGGCCGAGCCCAAGCCGTACGGGGTCAACCTCATCGTCGGGTATTCCCACCCGGTCAAGTACGAGGCGCCCAAGGGGATCAAGATCACGGTCGAGAACAACACGGTCGTGAAGATCGAGGGTGCCGACAAGGAGATCGTCGGCCAGGTCGCCGCCGAGCTGCGCTCGGTCCGGCCGCCCGAGCCGTACAAGGGCAAGGGCGTCCGCTACCAGGGTGAGCAGATCCGCCGCAAGGCCGGCAAGACAGGAGCCAAGTAAGCCATGCGTACCATTCATGCCCCCAAGGGCCGGAGCCAGCTGCGCTACCGCCGGCACCTCCGGGTCCGGCAGCGGGTGTCCGGCACCGCGGAGCGGCCCCGGCTGGTGGTGTTCCGCTCGCTCAAGCACATCTACGCCCAGCTGGTCAACGACGATCTCGGGGTGACCCTGCTGGGGGTGGGCGACTCGAGCGAGGGGCTCCAGGTCGAGGGCCAGGGCAAGGTGGCCCGCGGCAAGGCGGTCGGCAAGCTGCTGGCGGAGAAGGCGAAGGCGGCCGGCGTCACCCGGGTGGTGTTCGACCGGGCCGGCTACCGTTACCATGGTCGCGTGCAGGCCGTCGCCGACGGCGCCCGCGAAGGCGGATTGGAGTTCTAAATGGCTGACGAGACGACCACAGGATCCGAAGGCACCACCCCGGTGGCCGAAGCGCCGGCCGCGGCCGAGGCGCCCCGCGGGGGCGGCGAGTCGCGCGGCGGGGGCGAGTCGCGGGGCGGCCGGGGCCGGGGGCAGGGCGGCCAGGGCGGCCGCGGCCGGGGCGGCCCGCGGCGTGACCGGGGCGACCGCGATCACCAGAGCGACCACGTCGAGAACGTGATCGCCATTAACCGGGTGGCCAAGGTGGTCAAGGGCGGCCGGCGGTTCTCGTTCAACGCCCTGGTGGCGGTGGGCGACGGCAAGACCAAGGTCGGCATCGCCACCGGCAAGGCCAACGAGGTGAGCGAGGCGGTCCGGAAGGCGGTCGACGCGGCCAAGCGCTCGATGGTCGAGCTGCCCAAGACCGGCTCCACCATCCCCCACGAGGTGGTGGGCCAGCACGGCGCCGGCCGGGTCCTGCTCAAGCCGGCCGCCACCGGCACCGGCGTCATCGCCGGGGGGCCGGTCCGGGCGGTGCTCGAGTGCGCCGGCATCACCGACATCCTGACCAAGAGCCTGGGCTCCTCCAACGCCCACAACATGGTCCGCGCCACCATGAACGGGCTCGGCCAGCTGGTCAGCGCCCGGCAGGTGGCGCGCGAGCGCGGCGTTGAGCTCGACCAGATCCACTACAAGCCGCGGCAGGAGGCCTGACATGGGCCGCAACCCCGTCGTCGGCCGCCAGGGGCCCGAGTATCACGCCGCCGTCGTCCCCAGCGAGGACAAGGCCGGTACCCTGGCGGTCACCCAGATCCGCTCCGCCATCGGGCACTCGGAAACCATGCGCCGCACCCTCCGGGCGCTCGGCCTCCGTCACCATCAGCAGACCGTGACGCTCAAGAACACCGCGTCCGCCCGGGGGATGATCTACAAGGTGCGCCACCTGGTCGAGGTGGCGGCCGCTGAGGAGAAGTGATGGCCGACAAGACGATCACCCTGTCCAACCTCGCCCCCGCCAAGGGCTCGCACCAGGCGCGCAAGCGCGTCGGTCGCGGTCCCGGCTCCGGGCTGGGCAAGACGTCGGGCAAGGGCAACAAGGGCCACAAGGCCCGGACCGGCGGCGGGACCAACCCGGGCTTCGAGGGCGGCCAGATGCCGATGTACCGCCGGCTGCCCAAGCGCGGGTTCACCAACCCGTTCCGGGTCGAGAACCAGCCGGTCAACCTGTCGCAGCTCAAGCAGGTGGCCGCCACCGACGTCAGTCCTGAAACGCTCTATTCCGCGGGCCTCATCGGGAAGCCGGACGCGCCCGTGAAGCTCCTGGGCACCGGTGACGCCGACCGGGCCTACACCGTTCGTGGCGTGTCCCTGTCCGCGTCGGCGCGCGCGAAGATCGAGGCGGCCGGCGGCAAGATCGAGGGGTAAGTGACCGCTCCCCGCGTTTCCGCGCTCGCCATCGACGACGAGCTCCAGCGCAAGCTCCTGTTCACCCTGCTCGCGCTGGTCATCTACCGGGTCGGCGCCCACATCGCCGCCCCGGGGGTGAACGTCACCGCCCTGGCCGATTTCATCCAGAATTCCGCGGCCGCGGGCTTCTTCGGCCTGTACGACGCGCTGGGCGGCGGCCTGTCCCGGGCCACCGTGTTCGCGCTCGGGATCATGCCCTACATCTCCGCCTCGATCATCTTCCAGCTGGCCGGCGGCGTGGCGCCGTCGATCGGCAAGATGCAGAAGGACGAGGAGGGGAAGAAGAAGATCACCCAATGGACTCGGTACATGACCGTGTTCATTGCGCTGTCGCAGGCCTACACCTTCGCCCTGTTCACTGAGTCCATCCCCGGCGCCATCGACGCGCCCGGCCTGGCCTCGCGGCTGATCATGGTGGTGACGCTCACGACCGGGGCCATCTTCGTCATGTGGCTGGGCGAGCAGATCACCGAGCGCGGGATCGGCAACGGGATGAGCCTGCTGATCACCTTCTCGATCCTCGAACGGCTCTGGCCGGGCGCGCTGCACCTGGTCCAGTACATCCGGAGCGGGGTGGTCACCGGCCCGGGCGTGCTCTTCTTCCTGGTGATCCTGGTGGCCGTCATCGCCGCGGTGGTAGCCATGACCATCGCCGCCCGCCGCATCCCCATCCAGATCCCGCGCAAGGTGATGGGCCGGGGCCGGATCCGGGAAGGGCAGAAGACCTTCATTCCGATCCGGCTGATCACCGCCGGCGTGATGCCGATCATCTTCGCCCAGACCATCATCATCGTCCCGGGCACCATCGCCAGCTTCACCAAGAATCCGGTGCTGACCGATATCGCCAGCTTCTTCCAGCCGGGCGACCTGCCGTACGACCTCACCTTCGCGCTGCTGATCCTGCTGTTCAGCTACTTCTACACGTCCATCATCTTCAACTCGGTGGACCTGGCGGAGAACCTGAAGAAGCAGGGCGGCTTCATCCCGGGCGTGAAGCCGGGCGCCAGCACGGCGGACTACATCGATGGCGTGCTCGCCCGGATCACGCTGCCGGGCGGCCTGTTCCTGGCGGGCGTCGCGCTGCTGCCGATCCTGGTCTCCAAGGCGCTCGGCATCCCCAACCAGGGCTTCGGCGGCACCTCGGTGCTGATCGTGGTCGGCGTGCTGCTGGACACCATCGCCCAGATCGAGCAGCACCGGACGCTCCGGAAGTACGATGGGTTCATGAAGACCGGCCGGGTCAAGTTCCGCGGCCGCCAGCAGCGGTACATTTAGCCCGACCACCCGCCGCTCCATCCCGGGCGACGCGAGGGACCTTGCCCTCGGGCACGGACCGCGGTCCGGCCCCGGCGCGAGGTCCCTCGCGTCGCTCGGGATGGGGCGCCCTCACCACCTGAGGCACGGCACGACTCATGGACATCCTCCTGATGGGCCCCCCCGGGGCCGGCAAGGGCACCCAGGGCGCGCTGCTGGCCGAGTCGCTCGGTCTGCCGAAGTTCGCCACCGGCGACCTGCTGCGGGACGCGGTCAAGCGGGGCACGCCGCTCGGGCTCGAGGCCAAGGCGGTCATGGAGGCCGGCCATCTGGTGAGCGACGACATCATCCTAGGCGTGGTCCGCGACGAGCTGGCCAAGCCCGAGGCGGCCCGGGGGGTCATCTTCGACGGGGTCGTGCGGACCGTGCCGCAGGCCGAAGGCATGGAGCGGATTCTGGCCGAGAAGGGGCGCCGGATGGACGCGGTGCTGTTCTTCGACGTCACCGACGAGGAGATCCTGGCGCGGCTGGACCGGCGCCGGAGCGTGGAGCAGCGGGCCGACGACGACCCGGCGGCCGTGGCGACCCGGCTCAAGGCCTACCGCGAGCAGACCGCGCCGCTGCTGGCCTGGTACGAGGCCCGGCGGCCGGTCCAGCGCATTCCCGCCGTGGGCACCGTCGAGGCCATCGCCGCCCGGGTGCGGCAGGCGCTTGGCCGCTGACATGATCACGCTCAAGTCCCCCCGGGAGATCGAGGTGATGGCGCGGGCGGGGCGGATCGTGGCCGGTACCCTGGCCCGGATGCGCGAGATCCTCCGGCCGGGGCTCTCGACCGAGGACCTCGACGCCGAGGCCGAGCGGTTCATCCGGAGACACGAGGGAGCCACCCCGTCGTTCAAGGGGCTCTATGGGTTCCCCAAGACCCTCTGCACCTCGATCGACACCGAGATCGTCCACGGCATTCCCTCCAGCCGGCGGGTGCTGGCGGAGGGCAGCATCGTCAGCGTCGATGTGGGGGTCCACCTCGAGGGCCTCCACGCCGACTCGGCCACCACCCTGGCCGTCGGCGCGATCGACGCCAAGGCCCAGCGGTTGCTGGACGTGACCCAGGCGTGCCTTGCGGCCGGGATTGCCCAGGCCCGGATCGGCAACCACGTGGGTGACATCGGGCACGCGGTACAGCAGGTGGCGGAGGAGGCGGGCTACGGCGTGGTCCGGGAGCTGGTCGGTCACGGCATCGGGAGCCGGTTCCACGAGGAGCCGCAGGTCCCCAACTACGGCCAGCCCCGGCGGGGCCCGCGGCTGCTGGAAGGCATGACGCTCGCGATCGAGCCGATGATCACCATCGGCAACCCCGCCACCCGGACGCTGGGCGACAAGTGGACCGTGGTGACGGCGGACGGAAGCCTGTCAGCCCATTTCGAGCACACGGTCGCGATCACGGCGGACGGTCCAAGGATCCTGACGGCGGCGTAGGCCGCTGGGGCCGTCTCAGGGCACCTTCACCTCGAGCAGGTGCCGCACCCGCCGCTCCGCGTCCTCCACCCGGTCCAGCAGCCCCTTGGCCACGGCCAGCCGCTCGCGATCGGCCACCCCGCCGCCGATCTCCGCCAGGTTGCTCCGCACCGACCAGTAGGCCACCCGCGCCGACCCCGCCGCCAGCAGCGCCGCCGCGGCGGCGTCACCCACCGCTGAAGCCAGGCCCTGGGTGGCGATCTCGAGCGACAGGTCCGCCACCTGCCCCAGCTCGGCCAGGAGCTCGAGCTGGACGGCGGTGCCGGAGGCCATGGCATCGGCCTTGGCCCGGGTCCGGCGATCCCGCTCGTCCGAGGTGGACGCCGGCAGGGCCAGCGCCCGCATGAAGGCCTCGAACGCCCGGGCGTCCCGGGCCGCCAGGGCCAGCATCCCCTCCCGGAGCTGTCCGGCCTTCTGCCGCGACCGGTTGGCCAGCTCGTGGACCTCGGCGTACTTCTCCCGCCCTGCCGTCAGTCCGGCCACCATCTGGACCAGCGCGGCGCCCAGGGCGCCGGCCAGGGCTGCGGCTACACCGCCCGCGGCAGCAGGCGCGGGCTCGGCGATCGCATCGAGCCACTGATTGAGCGGGGCATCGGGAGAGGGCAGGGGCATAGGACGGGCGCTCGGTGAGAAGGTGATGCCGGTGTGGTGCAGCGGTTCGGCAGTCTATGATGGCCGGAGCCGGGCGGGGCGATGGGATCGGGGTGGGACGCCAGTCAGACGCGCACCACATCCAGCAGCCAGGCATGAATGGCGGGATTGCCGGCCACGACGGCCCCGTGCTCCGCGCCAATGGGCCGCCCGGAAAAATCGGTGGCCACGCCACCCG
>DATAOR010000033.1:0-5832 GCA_036265635.1 Gemmatimonadales bacterium | reverse complement strand
GGGGCCCCTCGATGTCCCAGGGGAGCGACTGCTCTTGGCCCTCGATGACACGCCGACCAAACGGTATGGGCCCGAGGTCCAGGGGGCCGGAGTCCACCACAACCCCACGCCGGGCCCGGCCGGCTCGAAGTTCCTCTACGGCCACAGTTGGGTCGTCCTCAGCCGCATCGCCCGTCACGACCACTCCGGCACGATCGGCCTGCCGCTGCTGGGACGACTCTACATCCGGGACAAGGACCTGCCGAAGTTACCCGAGGCGATCGGCTGGGAGTTCCGCACCAAGCCCGAGTTGGCCGCCGAGATGATCACCTGGGCCGGGTCGCTGGCCGCCGGCCCGTCCCCACAGCCCTGGGTGGTCGTCGATGGCGGCTACGCCAATCGGGAATTCATCAAGCCGGCCAGGAAGGCCGGGTTCGTGGTCGTCGCCCGGCTGCGGCGGGATGCCAAGCTGTTCGATCTCCCGCCGGTGCTCAAGCCCGATCAGAAGCGGGGGCCGGGCCGGCCACCGACCGACGGCAAGAACCGGCTCAGCCTCGCCAAGCGGGCCGGTCAGCAACGGGGCTGGCAGGCGGTCGAGGTGGTGACGACGACCGGCCGGGTGGTGACCAAGCTGGCGAAGACTTTCCTGGCGACCTGGCACCCGGCCGGTGGAGTGGTCCGGGTGGTGATCGTCAAGGAGTCAGATGGCTCGTGGCGGGCCTTCCTCTGCACCGACCCTGAATCCGACGTGGTCGGGATCGTCCAGGCGACGGTCGATCGCTGGGCCATTGAGCAGAACTTCCACGACCTCAAGGAAGTCGAAGGGATCGAGCAGGTGCAGGTGCGGCGGGTGTGGTCCAACGTCGGGGCGTTGAACCTCTCTCTGTGGGTCCACACGCTGATCGAATTGTGGGGGCGGAGCCGTACGGTGGAGGAGTTGAGCGACCGATCGGACAGCCCGTGGGATGATGCCGAGCGTCGGCCCTCGCACGCCGATCGACGCAAGGCGTTGCAGCGAGAGATGCTGGAGGAGGAATTCCAGCGGAGTTGGGGCCGTGGGCCGTTCCCGCAGAAAATACGGCATCTGCTGGATCAAGTGGTCAAACTGGTGGCCTAACCATCCTCAGTTCTCGCAGAGTGCAGCTGGCCTCCCGGTATGGACAATCGCAGATCGTACCCGAGCGACCTGAGCAAGCCCGAGTGGGCCCAGGTCGAGCGCTTCATCCCGCCGCCCAAGCCGGGCGGCCGCCCCGCCGAGCCCGACCCCAAGGACATCGTCGACGCCCTGCTGGACGTCGCCCGCACCGGCTGCCAGGGGCGCGCCCTGCCGCACGACTTCCCCCCCTGGGGCACCGTGTACCGGTCCTTCCGCACCTGGAAGGCCGATGGCACGCTCGACCGCCGGCGCGACGCGCGCCGCGGCGACCGGCGGGCCGCCGCGGGCCGCCACCGCCAGCCGTCGGCGGCGATCATCGACAGCCGGTCGGTCAAGACGACCGAAAAAGGGGGGTCCGCGGCTACGATGGTGGCAAGAAGGTCACCGGGCGGACGCGGCCCATCCTGGTCGACACGCTCGGCCTGATCCTCGCGGTGGTCGTCCACGCCGCCGACGTGCCGGACGCCGACGGGGCCAAGCTCCTGCTCGAGTCGATCCGGGGCCGGTCCCGCCGGCTGAAGCTCGTCTGGGCCGCCGGCGCGGATCGCCGCATCGCCGACTGGGTCGCCGCCTGGCGGCCGGCGCCGCCGGTCCGGCTGGAGGTGGTCGAGAAGGCGGCCGAGGGGCTCGTCGCCCTGCCGCGGCGGTGGGTCGTCGAGCGGACGTTGGCCTGGCTGGGCCGGCGGCGGCGGCTGAGCAAGGACTACGAGGCGACGACCGGCAGCGGCGAGGCGTTCATCGAGCTGGCGATGGCACATCTGATGGCCCGTCGGCGGGTCAAACGTCTCAACCGGTAGCTTTCCTTACCACCTCTTACCTCGACTGATGCGGAATGAAGAGAGCTATGCCGCCGGGGCGAGGGCGTAGAACAGGGCCTTGTGCAAGAGCTCGGGGAGTTGTTCGATGGCCATGCCGCCGCCCGCCCGTGGAAAAACCCATTCTTGCCACAACCAGCGACGCACCGAGGTGATGGCGTCGGAGAACGTCACGCCCTGCTTGCCCGGCCACTCCACCCGGCCGGTTCGCTTCGATTCGGGCAAGCCCTGGTAGAGCAGAGCGACGACCGAGTACAGGCCGAAGAGGCACGGGGCCGCCCGCAACACCGTCCGCCGACACCAGCCTCGGGTCGTCTCCAGCCCCAGGAGGCAACGCATCTCTTGGAATGTGGTCTCCAGGTTCCAACGCCCGCAATAGGCGGCAATCATCGCCACCGCCGTCATCGTCGTGTCGGTGCCGAAGAAGTACGCGTCCCGATGCGTGCCGGTCCGGTCCTTAACGAACACCCAGACGATCGGCACCAACCCCTCGCCCGCCTTGTACCAGTGCCCCGTGCCGGTGGTGATGCCCACCTCCCGCTCGCCACCGCCGTACCACGCCACCGCCTCGGCCTCCAGCTCGGCGGCCTCGACGGCCTGCCGTGGCTTGGGGCGGCGCGGGCCCTTCACGGGCGGGCGTCCCTGACCCGAGTACGGCGGCGGCGGCTCGAACCGGTTGGCCTCGGGGTGGAGCTTGCTGACCGGGCTCAGCCGAGCCCGATGGCGGTGAACGAACCGGGCCAGTTCGTGCGTCCCGAAGCCCGAGTCACCGACGACGACGAACCGCCGGTCGGGAAACCACAGGAGCAGGACCCGCAGGAGCGTGGCCATGACCTGAGCCGGCGTCCGATGGGGCCGCCGCCGCTTCTGGTTCTCCTCGTCGCTTCGGTAGAGGTCCACGAGCACGGGCAAGGCCCAGGGGCGGTTGGCCCAGGGGAAGCGGATCAGCACCGCCAGGACGACCCACTTGTGGCCGTAGCGCCAGGCCGTGTAGCCGTGGCTGGAGCGGACCGGGTCCCGGTGCCGGGCCTTGCCGTAAACGAGCCGCCCGGGGTGGCCATCGACGGTATCGTCGCCGACCAGGATAACCGCCTGCTCCGACGGGATCAGGGCCAACACGAGTCGGCAGAGCTGGCAAGCCAACCGGAGGGCGGACCACTCGGCGGAAGAAAGGACCCGCTGATAGGTGGTCACATGCCCCCTGGCGATCGGGGCGGCGGTGCGAAGGATGTTGGCGACGGTTCGTCGGCCGGTGGTCAGGATGGCCGAGCCGCAGAGGGTGACGAAGCGGTGGAATGTCGGTTGGGTGAAGACTGGGCGAAAAGCATCGAGCAACGGCTGGGCTTCGGGGGGTAGAATCATCGAGGGCCGTCCTCGGTCGGAAGCCTGGGAAGCGTGTGCTACTCCCCATGCTACCGCCGAGGCGGCCCACCGTAATCTGCATCAGTCGAGCTAAGGCGATCGGGAGCACAATGATCAGCCGGGCTGCGGTCCACGCCCGTCGGGCCCCCTGCCTCCGGTGTTGGCTCATGATCTTGGCGTCCTCGTCATCCTCAGGATCCTTGACGGCCGGGTCGGCCTCTTCGGTCGGCCCCCGGTCGATCGAGTCACCGATCCTGCGAGCGATGTAGTCGACGACTTCGGGCGCATTGAGCATTGAAGTAGGATGTGTGGATCAATTCCTTCATGGTCAGATGCTGCATTGCCTCGCGTCGGATGGTCGCGAACGAGCCGGCCTCGGTGACCGTGCCGATCATCTTTCGCAGTTTGCCCACGGCCTTGCGCGCGTGCTCGTCGGCCCGCTCGCGCAGCCGGACATCTAAGTAGGGTGACAGAAGTTCTTTGACTGGCCCGTTACTTCCTCAGCCAGAAATTCCCCGAGAGTACGCCGGCCTTGCGAAGTCGCTCGCGTGGGCTCAGGTCGATGATGTACTGGCAGGCCGCGAGGGCTGACTGCTCGATCGAGACGGTCGGGCGGTTCCCGACCGCCTCCTTCTTGGCGTGCCTCCAGAGGTGGTCCATCGCGTTCAGCTCGGGCGTGGCCCTCGGCAACAGCCGCACCTCGATCCCCAACTCCTCCGCCAGGGCCAAACTGGCCGGCGACTTGTGCTGAGACGCCCGGTCCTCGAAGAGCACCGGGTTCCATCCCCGCCACCGGGACCGCACCATGCGGAGGAACGCCCAGTGTGTCTCGTTGGTCCACTCCTCGGTGATCAGAAGCGCCACGTCGCCACTCCCGACGTTGATGGCCCCGTGGAGGATCCGCTTGGCGCGATTGCCGGTGATGGGGACCCGCACCTGCTCCCCGACGGGCCCGTAGGCGTTGTCCAGCGGCGGTGTCTCCGTGACGATCGTCTCGTCCAGCATCAGCAAGACGCAGCGCCGCTTGTCGTCCGGGCCGCGTTTCAGCCCCCTTTTGACTGCCGCCAGGTCTTGGGACGGAGGGACAACT
The DNA here is from genome assembly GCA_036265635.1 of Gemmatimonadales bacterium. Lineage (GTDB taxonomy): Bacteria > Gemmatimonadota > Gemmatimonadetes > Gemmatimonadales > GWC2-71-9 > CAVVWJ01. The sequence goes on along the minus strand of DATAOR010000033.1, from coordinate 1,430 downwards.
CATGACGAGGCCGCTTCCACCGGATGCGGAGGCGGTCGATCGCCCGGCCGACCGTCCGGTCGCAGACCTCGATCCCGTGGCGATCGCTCAGGTATCGACCCAAGAGGGGGGCGGTCCAGGTCGTCGCGTTGTAGCCGTGCTTCCGGGGATCGCCGCCGATGACCGCGGCGACCAGGCCGTCGATCCTCCCGCCCGCAGCCCGGGGACGCCCCGACCGCGGGGCATCGCGCAGGCCGGCCATCGGGTCGAGCCCCGAGCGTTCTTGGAACCGACCCACCCAGTTGTAGACCGTCTGCCGGCTGATGCCGAGCGACTCGGCGACCCCGTCGACGTCCGCACCGTCGGCGAGCCAGAGCAGCGCCTGAACTCGGCAGAGCTCCCTGGCCGAGGGCGTGTGGACCAGGAGGTCCTCCAGCCCGGCGCGTTGCAGCGGAGTGAGCGTCAGCAGGGCCATTGGTCCACCCCCGAGGCGAAGATGGCGAGCCAGTGACCCATTGTACTTGTCAAAGAACTTCTGTCACCCTACTTAGTTCTACAGCAGCAGGAAATTAACCTCCGCGTGTTTGACCCGCCAGGTCTTGGCGTGTGACTTCCGGGCTACCTCGTTCCGACGGACATGATAATCCACCAGCGCCGTCGCCCGCGGCAACCTCAATTCCGGTTCCCCCAGCGCCGCCTCCAGCAACCGCACCGTCCGGTCCAGCGTCAACTCCGGCACTTTTTTTGGAGACGCCTCCGCGCCACGGTCACGAACAGGTGGGCCAGCCCCACCAGCGTCATGTGATGGTGCCAGCCGATCCACGACCGCGTCTCGTACTGCGCCATCCCCAGATGGCTCTTGCAGTCCTCGAAGAACTCCTCCACCCGGCACCGCGTGCAGGCCACGAGGGCCAGCGTCGACAGCGGCGTCTCGGCGTCGGCGTTGGAGACGTAGTACTTGAACTCGGGGTCGGCCCCCAGCGAGCGGCGGATCAGAAGCCAGGACGGCGGCCCCGGCTTACGATGCCGGATGCCCCAGGCCCGGACCGCCGCGAACTCGAAGACCAGCGGCCCGAGTGCCCCCTCGCGGACCCGCAGCGCCGTCCACGCGGAGGGGGGCAGTTCGGCGGCCACTTCGGCCGCGGTGCGCGCCGCGCCCCGCTCGGGCACCGTGGGCTTGCGGCCCCGTCCCGAGTAGGCCGGGACACTCGCCGCCGGGTCGGCCGCCCAGAACACCCACGACACCGGCACCTCCAGGACGTAACGCCGCCCCAGTTGCTCCAGCTCGTCGAGGAAGTGGCCCGCCCGTCCGTACTCCGAGTCGGCGACGACCCAGTCCAAGGCCACCGTGCCCGTCACGTCGAGGTTGCGGACCAGCTCGGCGGCGATCCGCGGCTTGGTGCGGAACGGCACCTCCTCGGAGATGTGCGTCCGCTCGCGACGATCCTGGG
>DATAOR010000032.1:0-4003 GCA_036265635.1 Gemmatimonadales bacterium | reverse complement strand
GCCGCCATCTCCGGGGTGACGCCTGGGGCGAGCGCCGTGAGCGCCTCCGACGTGGCCGCGGGCGAGAGGAGCCACTCGCGGAACCCGCCGACGGTGAGGTGCCCGATCGGCCCGAAGGCGGCCGGGTCGTGACCGTCCGCGATCAGGCGGGTGACGTCGTCGGTCTCGTAGGGGATGACGGGCTGATCCAGCAGGGCGCGGAGCGGGAGATCGGCCAGCGCCATCTGGGCGGCGACCCGCTCCTCCGCGCTGACCGCCGCCAGCCCGGCCAGCGCGTCGCCCGAGCGCGCCGGCGAGGCCTTGGCCAGCAGGGCACGGAGGTCGCCGAAGCGGTAGCGGACCGACCCGACCGTGTGATGGTACATGCTCCAATCCTGCCCGGGCCTGCCGGCCGCGCAAGATCCCGCGCAATGCCCGTGTTATACTTTGGGCCGCCAACCCGTCCGTTCCCCAGGAGTGCGCTCTGCCGACCGAGCAGCACCCGCGGCGCCTGCCGACGCCGGCGTCGCGCTCCGTCCTCACTCCGGCCGCCGACGCTGTGGCGGCCAGCCGCGTGGCCGCCGCCATCATCACGGCGGGTGGACTCGGCGTGGTCCTGGTTGCCCTTCCCTACCCCGCCTTCGAGCTCGACCGCTACACCTTCCCCAAGGAGCTGGTCCTCCTGGCCGCCGCGCTGGCCGCTACGCTCGTGTGCCTGGCGGCGGCCCGACGGCTGACGGTGTTCATGGTGGACGCCCTGCTGGTCGGCTACCTGCTGATCTCGGCGCTGTCTACCCTCGGCGCCAGCAACGGCTGGCTGGCCTTTCGGGCGCTGGGCGTGAGCCTGGCCGGGGCGGCGCTGTTCTGGTGCGCCCGGACCGTCGCCCGCGCCGGCCGGGGCGAGCTGCTGCTGGCCGGGCTGGCAGGCGCGGTGGTGCTCGGCGCCTGCACCGGGCTGGCCCAGGCCTACGGCCTGGTGACCACCAGCCTCGCCAGCCTGAGCCGCGCGCCGGGGGGCACCTTCGGCAACCGGAACTTCATGGCGCATCTGGTCGCGATCGGATTCCCGGTGCTGGTGGCGCTGACGCTGGAAGCTCGGTCGCGGGCGCGGTTCGCTCTGGGCACGGCCGGCATCGCCCTGGCGACGGCGGCGCTGGTCCTGTCGCGCTCGCGAGCCGCCTGGCTTGGCGCCGGCGTGCCGGCCGTGTTCCTGATCGTCGAGGGCTTCTGGATCGGACGCCTGTGGGGCGACGGGCGGCTCCGGCGGCGCACCCTGGGCCTGGCCACCATCGGACTCGCCGGTGTGGTAGTGGCGCTGGTCCTGCCCAACCGGCTCAACTGGCGGTCGGAGTCGCCGTACCTCGAGTCGCTCACCGGGGTGGCCAACTACAAGGAAGGAAGCGGACGGGGCCGGGTGATCCAGTACGCCAATACGCTCCGGATGGCCGCGCGTCACCCCCTGCTGGGCGTCGGGCCGGGTAACTGGCCGGTCTATTACCCGACGGTGATGTCGAAGGGCGACCCGTCGTTCGACGCCGACGACATCATTCCCACCAACCCGTGGCCCAGCAGCGACTGGATGGCGGTCGTGTCCGAGCGCGGCTTTCCGGCGCTGGCCCTGCTCGGCCTGGTGGTGGGCACCCTCGCGCTCGGCGCCTGGGCCCGGGTGCGGCGCGGAGCCGGGCACCAACCCGCCCTGAACGATCTCACCATCGTAGCGACCCTGCTGGCGGTAGCGGTCGTGGGGGCGTTCGATGCGGTCCTGCTGCTGCCGGCGCCGGCCCTGTTCGCCTGGAGCATCGTCGGCGCCCTGGCCTCGTCGGCCCGGCCGATCCGGGAGATCCCGCTGACATCGCGGTCTCGGCGGGTGGCGATGGCCATCGTCGCCGTGGCGGGGGCGGTGTTCCTGACCCGGAGCGCGGCGCAGACCGTGGCCGTGGCCGCCTTCAGTGGCGGCAGCCGCACCGCCATGGAGCGGGCGGCCGCGATCGATCCCGGCAGCTACCGGATCCGGATGCTGCTGGGCCGAGCCTGGGTCCGAGCCGGCCGGTGCGATCACGCCGTTCCCCACGCCACCAAGGCGCGGGCGCTGTTCCCCAACCACCCCGCCCCGCTGCAGCTGCTCCGATCCTGCGGGGTACGCCCCCGGCGCTGATCACGCCATCCGGTCGGCCGGTCACCCTTGTGTTCCCGCTCACCGCAGTGCCCGGCCCCGGGGCGTCATATGTCGAAGCACAGGTTCGGTGCTCGCGCTACTCCCAGGCCTCGGAGGGTCGTATGCGTCTCTGCTTCGCCATCCTGATCGCGGCCGGACTCGCCGGGTGCGGCGGGCACTCCGTCAAGATCGACCCCAACGCCCAGCCGGTGGCGACCCGATGGAACGCCTTGCTCACGACGCCCGCCGGCCTCGCCGGCGCGCTCCAGATCCGGGGCATGGGCTGGATGGGCGGCAAGGACGAGTCGAAGGTGGAGGCGCACGTCGAGATCACCAACGCATCGCCGGGCGGCCGGCATCCCTGGCATGTGCACCTGGGTCAGTGCGGCACCGACCGGGGCATCCTCGGCGACGCGAAGGCGTACCCGATCCTGAAGGTGGGAGGCGACGGCAAAGCGGACGCGGACGCGGAGCTCGACGTTCCCCTGCCGCTGCAGGGCCAGTACTTCGTCAACGTCCACGCCTCGCCGACGAACATGGGCACCATCGTAGCCTGCGGCAACCTGGCTCCGCCGACCCGCTGATCTCCGGCCATCCAGCTTGGATCCGCGGGCCGCCCGCCGCTGAGGGCCCTACGGCTCAGCCCGCCTGCATGGCCGTCCGTACCAGAGCCGCCAGCCACTCGGCCTCGCGTTTGTCGCGAATGCCCTGCCCCGCCGCCACTCGCTTGCCTTCCGCCGTCACCAGACTCACCTCGTAGTAGGGCGTGTTCCCCGCTTGCGAGGCGATCCGGATGGTCACGTCGGCGACCTGATCGGCCCGGAGCGTCCGCTCGCGCCTGGGGACGACCCAGCCGGTCGCCACGGTCACGGCGCCGCGCTCGGCCAACACCCGGGTGACGCCGAGCCAGGCGTCGAGCACGGCGAATACCAGCAGCAACCCGAACAGGCCGAACACGACAGGGAACAGGATCGGCGCATGCAGCCCCAGCATCAGGGCGATGGCGCCGAGCCAGATGGCGGCAAAGACCGTGAGGCCGGCCGCGAATCCCGGATTGCGGGCGGGGGGGAAGTAGATCTCGGTGCCGCGACGGGTGGTGCTGACTTGAATGGGCGAGCTTGCCGGCTGGCGATACTCGGCCGGCGCCACAACCGTGGCGTCGGCCGCCCGCTCTGCCTCGGTCCGGGGCACCTGGCTGGCTTCGGTCCGGAAGACCGGCACCTCGAATGCGGCCGAAAAGTCCACCCCCGGCACCTCGCCGGTGACCTCGAGCCGCCACAGCACTCGGTCGCCTGCGCTGCGCGGATCGCTCGGGAGCGCGTCGGGCGGGATGGCAAAGGCGACCGGAATGCCGGTGCCGCCGCCCATGGCGCGCCGCTCTTCCTGCCACAGGATCCGCTCCGTGGTACTACGACTGCGGCCCGTGCCCGAGCTCTCCCGACGGATACAGCTCAGCACCAGGCGAAAGCCCTCCGGCGGCCGAAGCCCCGCCGGGACCCGGACCGTGCCGTCGAGCGAGTGCCCCACCACCGCGGGCAGGGTGCCCAGCTCCAGCTGCGACACGCCGAACCGGCGGAAGCGCAGCGTCGCCCGCACGGCCCAGACCAGGAGGCCCAGGCCCACGGCAGGAAAGACCAGCGCGACCAGGGCGGTGCGCTGGCCCTGCCCCAGCAGAACGCGCACGGCCACCACCGCCGCGGGGAGGCTGACCAGATTCCACAGGATGGCGAAGGCCCAGCTTCCCCACAGCGCCAGCCGCGCGCTGTCGGTGATCCGGCGAGCGGCCCAGTCCTCACGCCAGAGCCAGGGCGCGTCGGGATGACGCTGCTCGAGGGTGGCCCCCTCCGCCAGCCGCCGGCGGCTCCGCAC
>DATAOR010000031.1:0-5851 GCA_036265635.1 Gemmatimonadales bacterium | reverse complement strand
GCCTGAGACGCGATCGGCTCCGCCCCCAGCCGATCGGGGCGGAAGCCGGGGAGGGGGGAGCGGCGGCGGGTACGCCCCGGCACCGCGGTCGTCCTCGCCCGATATGGGTGGGCCCCGTGGCGACGGGGGAGGTGGCAGCGGAGGCGGCGGCCGACGCCGCTGAGGCCGGTCAAGCGGCGAGGCCGCAATCGAAGGGGGGCATGCTCTCGCGCATGCCCCCCTTCGTTGCGTCGGTCCCGGTGGCCTTAGCCCCCTCGGTGCCGACGGACGTAGTCCAGCCCCCACTCCATGAGTTCGGCGCTGCGCAAGCCCACCCGCATAGCCTGGCCGACGGCATCCTCCTCCTCCATGCCGTGGTCGATCATCAGCAACGGCAGCAGGGCGCCTCCTACCCGATTGCCGCTGGCGCAGTGGACCAGCACCTGGCCGTCGCCTGGCCGGCGCAGCACCTCCAACACCCGGTCGAGCGTCCCGTCGGTGAGCGAGAGGGCGCCGACAGGGACGTTGGTGTACTCGAGGCCAAGCGCTTGGGCGGCAGCCGGCTCGTCGTAGCCTCGCGGCTCCATGGGGTCGCGCAGGTCGAGGATCTGTCGGCCGCCGGCGGCCTTGAACGCGGCCAGTTGCGGCTGGGTCGGCTGGCCGCCCGTCAGGACGGTGGGAAGGATCTGACAGGCGTTGGGCAGGCCTTGCAGGGCCTCGACCGGAGTCGGCATCGTGGGGGAATTCCTTGCAGCGGAGCTCAGCCCGCGGTCCGGATGGCGATGAGCTGCCGGGCCGCCAGGACGCCGAGCAGCGCGGCAGCGATAGAGAGGGCGACGCTGAGGAGGATGTACAGGCCGGCACGGGTCCACTGGCCATCCTCGATCAACGCCAGCGACTCGTAGCTGAAGGTGGAGAAGGTGGTGTAGCCGCCGCAGAAGCCGATGGTCAGAAAGCCCCGGAGCTCGGGTGAGACGGCCGAGGTCTCGATGGCGTACTGAACGATGAGGCCGAGCAGAAAGGAGCCACTCACGTTGATGAGCAGGGTGCCGGCGGGAAACCCGGTCCCCGTCAGCCGCTGCAGCAGGCTGCCGACGAGGTACCGGCTCACGCCACCGATGGCGCTGCCCGCGGCGATGTACCAGAGCATGGCGGAAAGTATACATTTCGGCCGTGCTCCGCCTCGCCATCGCCCAGCTGCGGCCCCGGAAGGGCGCCTACCAGGAGAATCTCGGGCGCCTGGGTGGCGTGTTCCGGGAGATCGCCACCCGCAGCGAGCCTCCCGACCTGATCGTCGGGCCCGAGGCCGCCCTCACCGGCTACTTCCTCGAGGGCGGTGTCCGCGAGCTGGCCATTTCGGCCGACCAGCTGTTCTCGGACCTCAGCGGCCAGCACCGGAGCGCCGGCGCTTCCCCATTCGACATCGCCCTCGGCTTCTACGAGGTCCATCAGAACCGGCTGTACAACTCGGCCCTGTACGCCACGCTGGGCGGACCGGACGCGGGCGTGCGGCACGTTCACCGCAAGATCTTCCTGCCCACCTACGGCGTGTTCGACGAGGAGCGCTTCGTCGAAGCGGGCCGATCGGTCCAGGCCTTCGACACCCGGTGGGGCCGGGCGGCGATCCTGATCTGCGAGGACGCCTGGCATTCGTTCACGCCGATGCTGGCGGCCCTGAGCGGTGCCCAGCTCATCATCGTGCCGAGCGCCAGTCCGGCGCGGGGCGTGAGCGGGGCGGACGAGGCGCCGGGCCGTCCGGCCAGCCTGGCGCGATGGACCCGGCTGGCCCAGGACATCGCGGGGGAGCACGGGGTCTATGTCGCCCTGGCCCAGCTGGTGGGCTTCGAGGGCGGCAAGGCGTTTCCGGGCGGCAGCCTGGTGACCACCCCCCGGGGCGAGCTGCTGGCGGAAGCGCCGGTCTTCGAGGAAGCCCTGCTGGAAACGACCCTCGACTTCGAGGAGATCACCCGGGCCCGGGCCGATCTGCCACTGCTGGCCGATCTCGAGATGCGGCTGCCGCACCTGCTCGGCTCGCTGCACGACGCGCGGAGGGGCGGCCGGCCGGCGGGGAAGGGCGCACCCTTGTCCGACGGCGCCGTGCCCGGGCCGGCAGGGCCGGTCTCCAACGGCGCGCCGCGCCCGCCGCGCCAGCCGCTGGCGCCGGTGAGCATGCGGGCGCAGCCTGACCACGATCCACTGGCGATCGACCCCGAGCTCACCCGGCGGTGGCTGGTGGAGTTCATCCGTGACGAGGTCCAGCGGCGCCGCGGTTTCGAGCGGGCGGTGATCGGGCTGTCCGGTGGAGTCGATTCGTCGCTGGTGGCGTACCTGGCCGCCGAGGCGCTTGGCCCCGCCAACGTGATCGGCGTCCGGATGCCTTACCGCACTTCCAACCCCGAGAGCCTGGCCCATGCCCAGCTGGTGATCGACCAGCTCGGCATGCCGGCCGAGACCGTAGATATCAGCGCGGCCGTGGACGGCCTGGCGGGCGCCATCAGCGAGCCGCCGACCCCGGGCCGCCTGGGCAACGTGATGGCGCGGACCAGGATGATCACGCTGTTCGATCTCAGCGCGGCCCACCGCGCCCTGCCGCTGGGCACCGGGAACAAGACCGAGCGGCTGTTCGGCTATTTCACCTGGCATGCCGACGACTCGCCGCCCGTCAATCCGATCGGCGACCTGTTCAAGACCCAGGTCTGGGCGCTGGCCCGCCATCTCGGCGTGCCCGATGTCATCGTCACCAAGCCGGCCAGCGCCGACCTGATCACCGGCCAGACCGACGAGGGCGATTTCGGGATCAGCTATCCCCGGGCCGACGCCATCCTCCACTGGATCCTGCTCGGCTACAAGGCGCCCGACATCGGGCTGCTCGGATTCACCGAGGCCGAGATCGAGCTGGTCCGGCGCCGGGTCGACTCGACCCACTGGAAGCGCCGCCTGCCGACCGTCGCGATGCTGAGCGCCACCGCCATCGGGGAGTACTACCTCCGGCCCGTGGACTACTGAGGAGCGCACATGGTGCCCGAGTCCCGGCCGATGTCGCACAGCGTCGGCGTCCTCACCACCTTCGTGATGCCCCACATGCAGAACGTGCTGGGGGACCTGTTCGGCGGCGAGCTGATGGCGCTGGTGGACCAGGCGGCGGCGGTAGCGGCGATCCGCCATGCGGGCGGCCCGGCGGTGACGGCCAGCATCGACCGGGTGGACTTCCGGGAGCGGATCCGGGTCGGCTCGCTGGTCACCTGCGAGGCGACGGTGGACTACGTCGGCAACAGCTCGATGGACATCAGCGTCGAGGTGTACGCCGAGACGGTCAGTACCGGCGAGCGGCGGCACACCCACACCGCGCACGTGGTGTTCGTCGCCATCGACGAGACCGGGAAGCCCAAGCGGGTGCCTCGGCTGGCGCCTCAGACCGAGGCCGAGCGGGCGCGCTACGCCCGGGCCGAAGCCCACCGGCGGAAGCAGCGCCCGGAATGAGCGGACCGGCCGTCGCGGTGGTCCTGAGCGGCGGCGGCGCCAAGACCGCGGCCCATCTCGGAGCCGCCCTTGCCATGGCCGAGGTCGGGCTGACCACCATCCGCTACGTGGCCACCTCGATGGGCGCCGTGATGGCCGCGGGACTGGCGGCGGGCGTCGCGCCGGACGCCCTGCTCGACCGGTTGGCGGCGGTCGGCCCGTCCGGTGTGGTGCGCAATCCAGGCGCCCTGGTGGCCGGCCTCTTCGCCCGGGCGTTGCTCCGGCCCGCCCCGCTCCGCCGGGCGATCGAAGCGCTGGTGCCGGTCCGGCGGTTCGACCAGCTCAGGGTTCCGCTCACCGTGACCGTGGTCGACCTGGACACGGGCGAGCTGCTGCTGTTCGGCGCCGGGGGCGACGAGGCGCCGCTGATCGATGTCCTGACCGCCTCCTGCGCGCTGCCGCTCTACTTCCCACCGGTCCGGCTGGCCGGCCGCCGCTGCGGCGACGGCGGGCTGCGGGGGGTGCTGCCGCTCGAGGCCGCGGCACGGGTGGCCGCCGAACCGGTGGTCGCGGTGGACGTGGGACCAGGCTTCGACACGCCGCCCGGGGCGGCGGTGCCCGGCCCGCCGGTGGTGCGGGCCCACGACGAGGCCGTGGGCATGCTGATGGCCGCCCACACGGCAAGCCAGCTTCGGGCGTGGCGGGCGGAGTCGAGCCGCCCCGAGCTGGTGTATATCCGGCCCCGGATCGAGCGGAACGCGACCTTTCAGGTCGAGCGGATCCGGCACTACGCGGAAGACGGCTATCAGGCGGCGCGGTCGCACTTGACCCCGACCCGGTTCGGCCCAAATTGAGCGGGATGAAAGCCTCGGAAGCGATGGTGGCGGATCCCCACGTGGCCGTGGCCGGTGCCATGGCCAGCGAGGTGGCGATCATGCTCAAGACCCGCAACATCTCGGTCGTCCCGGTGGTGGACGACCACCGCACTCGCCGCTTCCTCGGGACCCTGAGCGACCGCGACCTGGTGACCCGCTGCCTGGCCGAGGGGAAGCATCCCTGGCACACCCGGGCGGATTCCCTGATGCGGACCACCTCCCCGGTGGTGGGCCCCGACCAGGAGCTGACCGGGTATCAGATCAGGATGGATCTCGAGGCCAACGAGTCCCATCTGCGTCCCACCATCACCGTGGTGGACGGGGACGGCCTGGTCGTCGGCTTCATCAGCCATCCCGAGCAGATCCCCGGGATCGACATCGTCTGGGGGTAGCATGCCCGACTTCAAGCTGTTCACCCTGCCCGAAGCCGAGCGTACGCTGCCGCTGGTGCGCCGGATCGTCCAGGACCTGACGGTCGAGTACCCGGCGTGGCGGCTGGCGGTGGGCCGGTTCGAGATCCTGACCGGCGGGGCCCGGGCCGACTGGGGCGAAACGGCCGAGCTGGTCGCCGCGCGAGACGCCGTCACCGTCCACGCCGAGCGGATCAACCGCTATCTCCAGGAGCTCGAGGCAATCGGCTGCGTGTTCAAGGGTTTCGAGGCTGGGCTGGTGGACTTCTACTCGCTGCGCGACGACCGGCCCATCTTCCTCTGCTGGCGCCTGGGCGAAGCGCGGATCACCCACTGGCACGAGATCGAGACCGGCTTCGACGGCCGGCAGCCGATCGACGGCGCCATCCTCTCATCGGTCACCACATGATTCGACTCTGGCTGTTTCTTCACCTGCTGGGCTTCACCATGTGGCTCGGCGGGGCGCTGGCGGTCATGGTGGCGGGCATCGCGGCCAAGCGGGAGGATCGGACGGGGCTCGGCGCCGTGGTCCGGGGCCAGGCGGCAGCTCAGAAGGCGATCGTGGCTCCGGGCGCGCTCCTGGCGGTGCTGTCGGGGCTGATCCTGACCTTCTCGGTCTCGGGCCGGACGGGCGAGCTGGTCGGCTTCAACGTGTGGCTGGTCGTCATGCAGGGCGCCGGCGTACTCGGCGCCCTGATCGTGCTCCTGATCGGGCTGCCGACTGCGGCCAAGCTGTCGCGGCTCGATCCAACCGGGCCGGGCGCGGCCTACTTCGACGAGCTGCGCGCCCGCCAGAAGGTGGTCGGGACGGCCGCCGGCGTGCTCGGCCTGGTGGCGCTCGTCGCCGGAGCTCTGGTGCGCTAGCAGCCGGGCTGCGGTGGGAGGACCGCGGTGGGAGGACCGCGGTGGGAGGACAGCGGCGGGAGGACAGCGGTGCGGAGGACAGAGGGGGCGGGCCGTCGAGGGCCGCCCCTTTTGCCGCGCCCAGGCCGCCGCGCGCCTCAAGCCTGCCGGGACCACGCCGCGGCCAGATCCTCCCAGCTCGGATTGGTCTCTTCGATCAGTGCGATCTTCCGGCGGCGGGGCCATTCCTTGAGCTGCCGCTCACGCCGGACCGCGTCCCGGGCC
>DATAOR010000030.1:0-13770 GCA_036265635.1 Gemmatimonadales bacterium | reverse complement strand
CCTCCAGCCCGGCGGCCTCGTCCGGCTCCACCTCGAGCGCATCTTCCTCTAGCGCATCGGCCTCCAGCGCATCTTCCTCTAGGGCATCGGCCTCCAGCGCATCGGGCTCGGCGACGTCAACCATGTCGAGCTCGAGCTCGGTCCGGGGCTCGTCGCTTCCAGTCAGGTCCGCGTCCGAGCCGGCGAACGTGATATCGAGGTCCTCGTCTGCCGTATCGAGCAGTCCCTCCACCGGTTCGGTTTCGATCTCACCTTCGAGCTGGTCCATCGATTCCAGCGGCATGCCCTCGAATGGAACGTCCCCGGGGGGGACCTCCAGCTCCAGTCCGTCTACCGGCCCCACGGTCGCAGGCAGGAGCTCCGACCCATCGGTCTGCTCCAGTCCGGCGACCGGCTCAGCCTCGGACCCGGCGCCCACCTCGAGGTACTCCATGCCGGTCGGTTCGAGCCCATCGGGCGGCGGGACTTCGACCGGTGCCGGCAGCTCCGCGGTCGTACCGGCGCGGGCTGCCGGCGGCGGGGCCGTCGGGAGGTCGAACCCGGTGTCCAGGAAGACCAGGTCGCCCCGGCCGGGCGATCTCGCCGCGCGGGGCGCCCGCTTGGGCGGTGAGGCGTCGGCCGGTCCCGGGCCGGCCGGCGTCGCCAGTGGCGGCTGGCCGGTGGCCTCGAGGTCCCCGGCGAGCTTGGCCAGCTGCTCCAGCGCCTCCTCCTCGCGCGAGGCGGCCCGCAGCAGCTCCACCAGCATGAGCCGGATCTCCTGGCTGCCGGAGAACTGGTCGGCGAACTCCTTGACCGACTGAAAGGCCTGCTCCAGCGTGCCCAGCCCGTTCATCCGCTCGAGGAACTCGATCAGGTTCCGCTTGGCCTCGATCACCACGTTCTTGCGAGCATGGAGCTGGGCCAGCTTGAGATAGGTCTGCACCCGCCCCGGGTTGACCCGCAGGATCTTGCCGCACAGTGCGATGGCGTTGTTGAAGAAGCCCTGATCGGCATACAGGTCGACCGCCCGCTCGTAGGAGCGGACGGCGGCAGCGGTGTCGTTGATCTTGAGGTAGAGGTCGCCGACGCGGTTGTACAGCGACAGATCGGGGCTGGTTTCGGCGCCGGACTCGATCTGCTGGATGGCTTTCAGGTAGACTTCGATGGCCTTCCGCCAGTCTTCCTTCTGCTCGAATTTCCGGGCCGAGTCTTTCAGCTTTTCCAGATTCATGCGGCTCGGATGTGAGAAGGGGCACCAGCGTTAAGCCTAGGAGTGATCGAAAGGTACCGGGCTGCTACCCCCCCGGCAAGCACAGCCGCGCGGGGCTACGGACGGGCCGGATCGAGCTCTCCCGCTGCCACCGCGAGGGCCAGAACTTCGAGGTCCGGGGAAGGCGGCCGGTCAGCCGTCAGCGCCGGCACGGCCGGCGCCAGCGAGCGCACCCGCCGGTACAGCACGCCAACGCCCTGACCCGGCGCCAGCGGCTTGAGGAACTCGAGGCCTTGCGCGCCGCACAGCAGCTCGGCCGCGACGACCCGCTGCGCGTTGGCCAGGATCCGCTGCGCCTTCCAGGCGGCGGCCATCCCCATCGGCACAAAGTCCTCCTGGTTGGCGTCGGTCGGGATCGAGCCGATGCTCGCCGGCATGGCAATGGCCCGGGACTCGGCCACCAGGGAGGCGGCCGTGATCTGCACCATCATGAACCCGCTCGACAGGCCGGGGTCAGCCGTCAAGAAGGCCGGCAGTCCCTGGGACAGGTCGGGGTTGACCAGCCGCTCGACCCGCCGCTCGGCGATGGCCTGGAGCGTGGTCAGGGTCATCGCCAGGATGTCGAGCGCCTGAGCCACCGGCTGCCCGTGGAAGTTGCCACCCGAGATGACGTCGCCGTTGTCGAACACCAGGGGGTTGTCGGTCGAAGCGTTCAGCTCCACCGTGACCGTCTCTCGGGCGAAGCGGATGGCGTCGGCTACGGACCCCAGGACTTGGGGCGAGCACCGGAGACTGTAGGCGTCCTGAACCCGTGGGTCGTTCTCCCGGTGGGATTCGCGGATCTGGCTGTCGGCCAGCAGCCGCCGCATCAGCTCGGCCGCCTCGGCCTGACCCCGGTGCGGGCGAGCCGTGTGGATCCGCTGGTCGAGCGGAGCCGGGGTGCCGCGCAGGGCCTCGAGGCTCATCGCCGAGGCAGCCACCGCCGTCCGCCAGAGCACCTCGGCGTCATGCAGCAGCAGGGCCAGCAGGGCGGTCTGGGCCTGGGTGCCGTTGATGAAGGCGAGGCCCTCCTTGGGCGCCAGCCGGAACGGCTCCAGACCGGCCTCGGCGAGCGCAGCCGCCGCCGGTCGCGGCCCGTCCGCGCCGACGACCTGGCCTTCGCCCATCAGCGCCAGGGCAATGTGGCTCAGCGGAGCCAGGTCGCCGCTGGCGCCCACACTGCCCTGCTCCGGGACCCAGGGGACCACCCCGCCGTTGATCAGCCCGACCAGGGCATCGACCAGCTCCGGACGCACCCCGCTGGTGGGCCTAAGTAGAACGTTGGCCCGGAGGAGCATGACCGCGCGCACGACCGGGACCGGCAGTGGTAAGCCGACCCCCGCGGCATGGCTGCGGATCAGATTGACTTGGAGCTGGTCCAGCCGGTCGGGCGCGATGCGGACGTTGGCCAGCTTGCCGAAGCCGGTGTTGATCCCGTAGATGGTCTGGCCCGACGCGATGGCGGCCTCGACCAGCCGACGGCTCTCGAGCAGGACCGCACGGGCAGCCGGGGCCAGCTCGACCCGCACGGCCGGGTCGCGCGCGACGCGCACCACGTCCGCCACGGTGAGCGACCGCCCGTCCAGCACGCAGGTGACTGGGGACATGGCCCGAAGTAACCCGGCCCGGCGCGGGGATTCAACCCCCGCGCCGGGCGCTGTCCCCCGCTCGGGGAACGGCTAGTGGTGACCCGAGCGGACCAGCAGCTCGGGGTTCCCCGGGTCCGTCTGGAAAGCCCAATCCATGATCAGGAAGTCCTGCCCGACGTGGGTGGTCCGGAGCGCGCCGTAGCGCTTGAAGCCGTCGCCGCCGTCCATCTCGAACACGTAGCCGTACCCCGGCACGGCCCGGATCCCCGAGGTGCGGTAGGTCCGGTCGGCGGCGAAGTCGATCGAGGTCAGGTCCTCGACCGGGTTGTCGGCGTCATAGTATTCCACCCCGGTGCCCGGGCGGACCGGCATCAGGAACAGGTCGCCCGACCCGTCCCGGTCCACGAAGAAGTCGGCCCCCGGGTCGTTGCCCGACATCACCAGCCCCAGCTCGCTCGCGCCGGCCGCGCGGTCGCCATTCAAGTCCTCCCAGAACCGGAACCCGCTGTCGTCGGCCTGGAACGGCCGGGCGTAGAGCACCACGTTCCGGGAGTCGGGCCGGGGCGTGTCGGAGCGGATCGGCGAGCGGTCGCTCTCGAACCCGTCCACGCTGAGCGCGGTGACGGTGTAGCAGTGGGGCACCCCGTTGGCCAGCGCCCCGACCACGAACTCGGGCGCCACGGTGGTGCCCTCGAGCTGCCAGTTGGTGCCGCACAGGTTCTGATCGAGATCATACCCGGTGCTGTAGACCCGGTAGTTCTGGAAGCTGCCGGGGTCGGCCGTATACGAGTTGTCGGTCCAGGTGAGGGCGATGGCGCCGTCGAGCGAGGTGCTGGACAGGCCGGCCGGCACGTCGGGCGGCAGGCCGGGTCCGGTCCGATCGTCCGACGAGCAGGCGGCCGCCAGACCGAGGACGGCGGGAATCCACCAGCTGCGCATGGAGCTCTCCGAATTGGGGTTGCCGAGTCCAATGCGAAAGGCGTGCCACTGGACCGGCAAAGTTAACCTTATGTCCGACATAACTTTACAATACTGCCTCTGGGCCGGTGTCCTCGCAGGAGGACAATCACGCCGGCGCCAGGACAGGGGCTGCCTGGACCCTACCGCTCGATGGTGGTCTGGTCGTAGTCGAACTTGAGCTCGGGCAGATCGGTCAGGTAGATCGTGAAGTAGAACGCGAAATTGCCGTTGGTGTTCTTCTGAAAGTTGAAGCTGGCCCGCCATTCGTGCAGCTCGCGCTCGAGCCGAACCGATTGGGACTCGAACTTGCCGTCGGTGATGTTGAGCTGGGAAGTCCACGACAGCGACCAGAACGGCGTGGGCGAGAAGTTGGTGCTGAAGCCGAGGCTCTGGCGGTCGTCGGTGATCGTGCCTGGGACCGGCCGGGTCCGGTTGAGCTGGTAGTTGAAATTGGCGCTGAACGACCGGCCCGAGCCCCGGAGCGGCGACTGGGTGGTGCTGAAGAACGACCCGGGTCTGGACCGGCGCCCGCCGGTCGTGGCCACATAGGAGGTGGGCACCTCCTCCGGGCTCCGGCTGCCGGACGCCTTGCCACCAAGCCCGAAGATCGAACCGATCGCCCGAAAGGTGTTACCGGAA
The DNA here is from genome assembly GCA_036265635.1 of Gemmatimonadales bacterium. GTDB lineage: Bacteria > Gemmatimonadota > Gemmatimonadetes > Gemmatimonadales > GWC2-71-9 > CAVVWJ01. Next base: position 9,354 of record DATAOR010000030.1, on the reverse strand, counting down.
ATCCCGACGCTGGCGCTCACGCTCTGGAGGAAGGGGTCGAACTTGGCCGTGTCCACCCCGACCCGGCCCCGCCAGAGATCGTGAGTCAGGCTCAGGTTGAAGCCGGGCAGCAGGTCGCTCAGGATGGAATTGGTCACCGACTGGGTGGTCCAGCCGTTCAATCCCGGCTTCTTGGCCTGCTCGAAGTCGTAGGTCACGCCGCTGGTGCTCAGGCTGAGCAGGCGCAGCTTGCGGGCCTCGGTGCCGGACTCCACCTGAGTCGAGTCGCCGGTACGGGTCGACCGGTACTTCCCCTCGAAGCTCTGCGACAGCGCCACCGTGACCTGTTGCTGGGCATCGCTCCGCAGCTCGACCGGCTGGCCGGGCAGCGCGATCGCCCGGGCGTAGGCCTCGTTCACGCTGGCCGCCGGCTGGTAGTTCCAGGTGATGACCGGCGAAACGCTGTGCCGGATCCGGGCCAGCGGCCCGATGCCGGGAAAGAACCCGAACAGGGTGGGCGAAGCGGTGGCCCCGAACCGGAAGCGCTTGCCCTGGTAGACCCAGCTGCCGTTCGTGTTCCGGTTGCGCAGCCCGAACGGCCCGCTGGTGCTGTTGCCCACCCCGACGACCGGCTGGACCTTCCAGGATCCCCGGAACAGCACCGGCAGGTTGATCCCGGTGTCCCAGTCGAGCGAGCTCTGGAAGTCACTGAGAAAGGTCCGCCGGACGCTGATGCTGTCGGTCGGGTCCGGGGTGGCCGGGTCGTCGGTCCGGAACGAGACCGTCTCCTGCCCCTTCGACGCCTGGTCGTTGAGCTGGAGCGAGTTCTGCCAGTTGAAGCCACCGATCCGGATCGGGGTGTCGAAATTGAGCGCCGTCACCCGTTCGGTGGCATCGATGGCCGTCGTGTCCAGCAGGCCGCCGGGAAGCGACCGCAGCAGGGTGTCGGCCCCGGGGTTCTTGGAGGTGTTGTTGGTGAAGCTCAGTCCCGGCGACCAGCTGATGTCGGAGCCGATGGCGATCGGCACCGGGGAGAGCGTCAGCGCCGGCAGCAGCTGCTGGACGCCGCCGGTGGTCAGGCTCTGCCGCCGGTTCCCGCCCAGGGTGACGGTGCCCCAGGTGAAGCGCTTGGAGTAGTTGAGCGAGCTGGTGATCTCGCGGGTATTCTGCAGCGGATCGATCGCGTTGTTCTGGATGACGCTGGTGTTGCTGGCGTAATTGATCGCGAAGTTGAGGCTGGTGGTGAGGTTGAATTCCTGGCGGTGGTCCCACCGGAAATTCAGTCCCGACCCCCCGCCCACCTGGCGCTGCTGGTTGACCCCGATGCTGCCGCTCATGAACCGGTTGAGCCAGCGGTACTCGCCGCTGATGCCGTACTGGACGTAGCGGTTGGCGAACCAGTCCAGCCGGCCGGTCAGATCGAAGTAGTCGTTGGGTGCCCAGTAGTAGCCGATGTTGCTGATCTGGCGGTTGTAGGTCCGGGTCGGCCGGACCAGGTCGTTGAGGCCGAACTGGGGAATCAGAATGCCCGACCGCCGGCCCGGGCGCACGTCCTGGAAGATGAACGGCAGCCAGAGGATCGGGACGTCGCGCACGTACAGCACCACCGGCCGGGCCACCAGCACGTTCTTGGAGATCCACTTCACTTCGCGGGCGCTGAAGTGGTAGTGAGGCGTCGGCAGGTCGCAGCTGGTGATCTCGCTCGAGCCGGCGTAGATCCGGCTGGAGCTCGAGTCCTGAGCCACGTTGCCCCGGAGAAACCAGACGGTGGAGCCCTCCGTGAAGTTGGTCAGCGCGTCGTTCACGATCCCGCGCCGGTTGCAGGTGTCGTAGCGGATGCCCTCGCCGACCAGCACCTGGCCCCGGTCGAACAGGTGCGGGTTCCCGCTGGCGTCGAGCATGCAGCCGTTGCGCTGGTAGCGGATGGTGTCGGCCTCGAGCTGGGCGCCCTGCCGTTCGGTCAGCGCCTCGCCCTCGAGCAGGACCCGCTCGTCGCCCACGAACACGGTGGCCGAGTCGGCCCGGTAGCGGGTGGCGTTGTAGCCCGGCCGCGACTTGAGCTCGGTGAGCACCGAGTCGTCCGGTGCGAAGGTCCGGCTTGGGGCGGTTGGAATGCCGAGACGTCCCGCGGTGGCGCTGTCGAGCGTCTGGCCGGGTTTCTTGCCTCGCAGCGTGTCGGCCAGGGTGTCGGCTCGACCGGGCTGGACCTGTCCCGGCCGCTGGCGCGGGGTGGGCACCTGGGCCTCGGCCCGGGGCGCCCCCAGCCCCAGACCAAACAGCACCAGGGCGGCCAGGGCGGCCGCCTTCCGGCGTCGGCGCTGGATCACTACCGCGCCGGCGTAGCCCACCTCGTACAGCAGCAGGAGCGGAATGGTCATCATGACCATGCTGACCAGGTCCGTCCCCGGCGACAGCACGGCCCCGGCGGCGAACGCGCCCACCACCGCGAACCGGCGGAACCGGGCCAGCTCCTCCGGCCCGATCACCTCCAGCCAGGCCAGGATCAGGATCACCAGCGGCAGCTCGAAGGAGAGGCCCAGGGCCAGCACCACCTGCAGCACGAAGTCGAAATAGGCGTCGTAGGTGATGAACGGCTGGATCGCTTCGGTCTGGAAGCTGAACAGCACCCGGAGGGCCTGGGGCACCACGAACAGGTAGGCGATCGTGGCTCCGGTCAGGAACAGCCCCAGCCCGGCGAACAGGGCCGGCACCAGCGCCCGCTTCTCGCGGGCGTACAGGGCCGGGGCCAGGAAGGCCCACAGCTGCCACAGGATGATGGGCGAAGCAAGGACCAGTCCGACCAGAAAGCCGAGCTTGAAGACGATCATGACCGGCTCGGTGGGGCTGGTCACGATCAGCTTGCCGCCGGCGCCGGTCAGATAGGGAGCGATGGGTTGCTTGAGCAGGTTGACCAACTGGAAAGCCTGCACCAGCCAGAGCCCGATCCCGAAGCCGACCACGACGGCCGCGAGCGAGCGGAGAATGCGCCAGCGCAGCTCCTCGAGGTGGTCGAGGAAGGGCATCTCCCCCGGGGAGCCGGTCATGCCGACGTGCCGGCGCCCGGGCTTAGCGCCCGAGCGCCTTCAGCCGATCGCGCGCCAGCGCCGCCTCGTCGGACTGCGGGTACTTCTGCACGACCCGCTGATAGGCGTCCTTCGCCTTGCCGGTGTCCTTTCGGCGCTCGGCCAGGAGCCCCAGGTTGTACAAGGCCGAAGGGGCGCGGGGCGAGGTGCCGAAGCTGTCCGCCACTTGACGGTAGTACTCGGCGGCGGAGTCCGGGTTCTCGGCGGCGAAGCTCTGACCGATGAAGTAGAGCGCGTCCGGCGCCCTGGCGCTGGTCGGATAGGAGCGAAGCAGCTCGCGGAGCCCCTGCCGAGCCGTGCTGGTGCTGCCGCGGCGCAGCTGGGCCAGCGACGCCTCGTACATCTGATCCGCCGAGGCCGATGACGCCCCGGTGGGCTGAGCCTGGTCGCCAGTGGGCGTCGGGCCGCCGGTGGGGGTGGGCTCGTTCTGCGCCGCCCGGGCCTCCAGCTGGGTCCGCAGCTCGGTCAGCCGCTGCTGGCTCTGGCCGGTAAGCTCCTGGAGCTGGACCAGCTGCTGCTGGATGTTGTACAGGTCCTGCGACATGTCGCCCTTGGTCTGGGCCACCGTCCGCCGGGTCGCCGCCAGCGAGTCCATGATCTCGCGCTGCATCTGCAGCACGGCGCCGAGCTGGGCGGCGCGGGTGGAGTCGCGCCGAAGCGTCTCCGCCCGGAGCAGCGCCACTTCGCCCTGGACCAACTGGACGTCGCTCTTGGAGACGCAGCCGGCGAGGCTGGTGGCCGCCGCGAGGGCGAGCACCAGTCCCGAGGCCGCGCGCCGGTCCATCCGGCTCACTGGGGCGCGACGAGCCGGTCGCCGCCGGCCGTGACCTGGAACTCGTCGCGGCGGTTCTGAGCGTAGGCCGCCTCGTCGTGGCCGGTGTTGAGCGGCCGTTCCTCGCCGTAGGAGACCACCTCCATCCGGGCGGCATCGATGCCCTTGCCCTCGAGATACCGCTTGGCGGCGGCCGCCCGCCGGTTGCCCAGCGCCAGGTTGTACTCGTCCGAGCCGCGCTCGTCGGCATGCCCGCTGATCTGGAGCCGGACGTTGGGATTGACCGCCAGGATGGCGGCCTTGCGGTCGAGCACCGCCTGATCGGTCGACCGGATGGCGGCCTGGTCGTACTCGAAGTTGATCATCGCCGCGAGGTCCGCCGCCACTGCCCGGGCCGCCTCCGCCATCTGGTTGGCCTTGGCAATCGAGTCCTCCCGGGCGCGCCGGGCCGCTTCGTCGGCGTCGCTCGGACCGGGCGCGGGAGCCGGGGTCGGCGCCGGCGTGGGCTCCGGGGCGGGTTGCTCGGGCGCCGACTTGCCGCCGCAGGCGGCGAACAGGCCGACCAGGGCCAGGACCAGCAGGCTGGGTGTAGCGCGCATCAGGACTCCACGTTCGGGGTTAGGGCTTCCAGGTCAGGGGGCGGCGGCGGCCCGACTCAGTCGGCGGGACCACGCAGGGAGCCGCGCCGCGCCAGGGGTTCGAAGCTGGCGCACGCGGCCCGTCTCGATGTCGATGACCCAGAGCTGGCGGAGCCCGCTCCGGTCCGACACGTAGGCGATATGGCGACCGTCCGGGGCCCAGGTCGGGTCCTCGTTCCGGCCCGAGGAGGTCACCTGCCGCACCCGCCGTCCCGTTGCGTCGACGAGGAAGATCTGCGGGCTGCCGGTGACCTCGCGATGGAAGACGACATTGGCGCCGTCGGGTGACCATTCCGGCGCGTTGGAGGCACCGGTGGCGCCATAGTCGAACGGCGCGAGCAGCTCCTGATCCGTGCCGTCGGCGGCCATGACGTAGATCTGGGGCGGCCCGGCCCGGGTGGACACGAACGCGATCCGTCGGCCATCTGGTGAAAACGTTGGAGATAAGTTGTCCGCGTAGCGTCCCACGGTCAAGCGTTGCGCGCAGCAGCGATCGGCGATGTTGGCCAGGTAGACGTCGGTGCCGCTCTCGTCCGAGTGGGCGTAGGCCAGCAGCCGCCCATCGGGCGAGAAGGCCGGCGTGATGTTGAGCGCCGCCGCGGTCCCCGGTGCCTGGACGCCGGTCCCGCCGGCAAGCGGCTGCACCGTCACCCCGCCCCGCCCGTTGCCGAGGATGGTGTAGGCGAACCGCTGGCCGTCGGGCGACCAGGCCGGGGAGAGCGCGGTCTGCCCGGCGGGCGTGAGGGCCGTCAGCCCCTCCCCGTCGCTGTCGATCTGGTAGATGCGCCCGCCGGAGACCAGCAGCAGGCGGGATGCGGCGGCACCCGGCGTTCCCGTGGCCCAGCGGGTCACCTCGTCGGCGATCCGGTGGACTTCGAGCCGGAACGAGGGATCGGTCGTGGCCGGCAGGGTGAAGGCCTGCTGGTTCCGGACCCGTCCGGCCGTCACGTCGTGGAGTCGGACCATCACGCCGCCGCCGGCCGTGGTGAGCTCGACCCCGAAGGCAGCTCCGAGCGACTTGTAGATCCCGTAGCTCACCCCGCCGCCCTCGCTCCCCACCCCGCCGCCCTCGTTCGACAGGGTGACCACCTCGAACCGATCACTGTAGTCGAGGTCGCGCTGGACGATGGCCCGGGCCGAGTCGAGACCGGTGGCTGGCAAGACCACGATGCCCGGCCGGACCCCCGGGTTGTACTCCAGGATGACCCGGACCCCGCCATTGTCGATGGCCTTGGTGGTGTCCTGGGCGGAGAGCGGCCCCGCCGAGGCCGACGCCGCCAGGACGAAGCCGAGCGCGCCGATGCGCTGAGGCAGACGGCTCATCGGGTGGTGGGCTTGAAGTAGATGCTGACCGGCAGCACGTCGGCCTCCCAGCCGTCCGGCAGGGGGCCGAAGCCGCGGGCGTTGCCGGCGGCCTCGATCGCGCCCTGGGCGCTCAGATCGAAGTTGAAGCTGCCCGAGCGGGTCACGAACCGGATGTCACGCACCGTACCGTCCTTGAGAATGAGAAAGCTGATCTCCGCCGAGGCGTTCCGCTGGGCCGACTCGCGGTCCCAGTTGCGGTACACCTCGTTCACGATGTTCCGGAGATACTCCGGAAAGGGGAACTGGAGGCCCGGGGTCTTGATCGTGGCGGCGTCGGTGCCGGTGGCGGGCGTCTCGCCCGGGGCGGGCTCGGCCGGCGCGGCGGTCTGGGGCGGCGCCTCCCGGGGCTTCTCGGCCGGCGGAGGCTTGGGCGCGGGCGGAGCCGGCGCCTTGGTCGGCTTGGGCTTGGGTGGCGGCTTGACCGGCGCCGGCTTCTCCACCGGCGGCGTGGGCACCGCCTCGGTGGCGACCCGCTTCCGCACGGTCGGGGCCGGAGCGGCCAGCAGCTCCACCGCGTACGCCGGAGGGCCCGCTTCGGCCGGCTTGACCTGGGTGAAGGCCAAGGCGATGACCGCGGCGTGCAGCAGCACGGAGCCGACGATGCCCGCCGCGGTCCCAGGCGGACGGCCACGGTCGGAGCGGACGTTCACGGACTGCCTTCCTCCGCCGCTACCAGCCCGACATTGCTGATCCCCGCCCCGCGGATGATGGCGAGCACCCGGACCACCTGGCCGTAGGGCACCCGGGTGTCGGCCTGGAGGTAGACGCCCTCCGGTTTGCGGGTGGTGACCAGCGACCGGAAGGTGACCCGGAAATCGTTGTAGGATACCGGCGTCTGGTCGACGAAGATGCGCCCGTCACGGTTGACCGAGACCACCATGCCCTGCTTGGGATCGAGCGGCTTGGCCTCGGCCCGGGGCAGCTCCACGTCGACCCCACCCTGCATCAGCGGGGCCGTGATCATGAAGACGATCAGCAGCACCAGCATCACGTCCACCAGGCTGGTGACGTTCACTTCCGCGTTGAGCGGCATCTCGCCGCGCTGGCTGCCAAGGCCGCCACCCAGACCGGCGGCCACCTAGAGCAGCCCCTCGCGCGCCATCGTCCCGATCAGCTCGTTGGCGAAGCCTTCGAGCTCGCCGGCGAACAGCCGCACCCGATTGACGTACAGGTTGTAGGCGATCACGGCCGGAATGGCCGCCGCCAGACCCGCGAACGTGGCCACCAGCGCTTCCGCCACGCCCGGCGCCACCGCCGCCAAGTTGCCCGAGCCCTTGGTGGCGATGCCGGTGAACGCGCTGATGATGCCCAGCGTGGTGCCCAGGAGGCCCAGCAGCGGGCTGACCGAGCCGATGGTGGCGAGCCAGGGGATGTAGTGGCCCAGCAGGTCGCGCTCGGCCGCCACCTCCTTCCCCAGCACCATCTTCAGCGCCTCCAGCTGGGTCGCCGTGAGCGAGCTGCGGTCGGCGCCCCGCTCCTCGCGCAGGGCGCCGGGCCGGAGCTCGGAGTAGAAGGTGATCGCCTCGCGGAAGAGCCGGTTGTAGGGCGAGGGCGGCTGCTTCATCACCGCGGTGTAGGCGTCCTGCAGCCGGGTGGTTCGCTCCATCTCGGCGAAGAACCGGTCCGCCTGCTTGTTGAGCCGGCGGAACTGCCACCACTTGTAGATGATGATGAACCAGGACACCAGCGAGAAGACGGCCGTGATGACCAGGACGACCTTGGTCTCCGTGCTGGCCGTGAGCACCAGCTCGACCGCCGAGCGGGGGATGGCGCCACCCTGCTGGAGGGTCATCGCGCCTCCGTCTTGAACCAGTCGACCAGGAGCGGGAGGCCGTCCTCGAACGACCATTGGGGGTTCCAGCCCAGTACCTGCCTGGCCTTGCCGATATCGAGCGAGCTGCGGAACAGCTCGCCCGGCCGAGGCGGCGCGAACTCGAGCTCGGGCTGGACCTGCATGACCCGGCCGACCGCCTCGGCCAGCTCCAGCACGCTGGTTTCCTTGGCCCGGGCAATGTTGAAGGCCGGCGCGTCGAACTCGCCCGTGGCGGGCAGCCTGGCGGTGGACGCCAGGACGTTGGCCCGGGCCACGTCCTTGACGAAGACATAATCGCGGGTCTGCTTCCCGTCGCCGAACACCGTCAGCTTCTGCCGCTCCAGCAGCCGGGAGACGAAGATCGACACCACCCCGGCCTCCGACTTGGGGTCCTGCCGCGGGCCGAAGACGTTGGCGTAGCGCATGGCGACCCCTTCGAACCCGCGGAGCGCGCCCAGCGCCCTGAGGTAGTGCTCGCCGGCCAGCTTGCTCACCCCGTAGGGGCTTACCGGCAGCTTGGGCGAAGGCTCGGGCGTGGGAATCACGGCCGGGTCGCCGTAGACCACCCCGCCGCTGCTGGCGAAGATGACCCGCCGCACCTTTCCCTCGCCGGCGCCCTCGAGCAGGTTGGCCAGCCCGACCACGTTGATGCTGGCGTCGAAGGCGGGCTGGTCGACCGAGACCCGGACGTCGATCTGGGCCGCGTGCAGGTTGATGACGTCGAACCGGCCGGTGGCGACCAGCTTCCTGGCCTCCGGCGAGCGGATGTCGGCGCACACGAACCGGGCGGCCCTGGGGACGTTCTGCTCGTGGCCCCGGGAGAGGTCGTCGACCACCACGACCTCCCAGCCCTCCTCGAGGTACGCCTCCGCCACATGCGAGCCGATGAAGCCCGCGCCGCCGGTGACCAGGACCCGTCCGCTCATGCGCCGCGTCTCGCCATGATCGCTCCAGATGAGAATTGCCGAGGAGGTGGAACCGTCGCCCCGCAATATAGATACGGGGGACGCGGACGGTACCGGCCAGGGCGGGCCCAAAAAGCCGACGCGGCGCCGGGAGCCCCCCGACGCCGCGTCGATCGCCCCGCTTCCGGAGGTCAGGACGGAAGCTTGGCGACCTGCCTGGCGTCGGTGCCCGCGGGAATGTCGGGGGAGAGCACGTTGAGCAGGCGGGCCGTGGCCGTGTGCTCGCGCACGTGCACCACCTGCAGGGTGGCCATCACATCGCTGATCTGCTGGCGGCCGTCGGACAACCGGGCCGCCCGCCGCCGGATCTCGAACAGATCGCCCGGTGCGACGCCGTCGGCCCGGCCCTTGTCGAGGAACACCACCATCTGCGGCGCCTTGATGTCCTGCCGACTGGCGCCGCCCAGGAAGTGCGCCCGCACGCCTTCGCTGACCGCCACGGCGTGCCCGTCGCCAACGGGAGTGAACTTCTCGGCCGGCAGCACCCGCTGGCCCAGCCGGATCGGCCCGTAGGTGGCGACGATGGCGGCGATATAGCGGCCCTGCACCGTATCCACCACCTGGGCCAGCCCGGTGGGTCTCACCACGTCGCCGAATCGGCCAAGCTCGGCGCCGAGCTGAGCCACCAGGAGGGTATCCCCGATCTGGTAGGTGGCGCCCTTGGGCGCTTCGACGGCGACCAGGCTGTAGGGCAGCGCGCTGGCATTGACGCTCAGGGCGCGGATCTGCTGCGGGATCA
>DATAOR010000029.1:0-4802 GCA_036265635.1 Gemmatimonadales bacterium | reverse complement strand
TGGCCATTTCGCCCCAGGCCCCGCTGGCCACCCCGCGGCCGCTGGCGTGGAACCGCCTGCTCGAGCCGTTCGGGGTGAGTGTCCGGGGCGACCTCGCCTACGACCTGGTCGCCAACGAGGCGATCCCGCTCAACAGCGCCTTCGGCCGGGTGCTGCAGCCTTATCCCTACTTCATCCGGTCGGAGAGTACCCGGCTCTCCCCGGTCAACCAGTCGGTCAACGACGCAGTGCTGACCTGGGCCAGCACCATCGACACGACCAAGGCCGCCAAGGGCACCGTGACGCCGCTGCTGGTCACCAGCGCCAGCGCTGGCACCTTCACCGACGCCACCTCGATCGACCCCCGCAGCGATTTCCCCCGGGCCGCACTCGGCCGCAAGCTGCTGGGAGCGGTGGTCCAGCCCAAGCAGGGCAAGGGCCGGGCGGTCGTGATCGGGAGCGCCGACTTCGCCACCGACCGATTCATCCAGGGCGCGCCCGAGAACCTGGCCCTCACCCTCAACGCGATCGACTGGCTGTCGCAGGACGAGGACCTGATCGGCATCCGGGCCAAGGACCGCCGACCGGTGACGCTGACGTTCGCCTCCGCCGCGGCGCGCGAGGCGGCCAAGTACGCCAACCTGATCGGGCTACCGGTGCTGGTGGCGCTGGCGGGGATCGTCCATCTGGCGCGGCGCCGGCGCCGGACCCGGGAGCCATACCGCCCGCTGGTGGCCGGGGAGGTGGCGGCATGAGCGGGCGACAGCTGGCGCGGGTAGCCCTGGTCTTCGTGGCGCTGCTGCTGCTGTGGGGCGCCGCCGCCATGTGGCGCCGCCACTCGACCGCCGGACCGGCGGGCGAGGCGTTTCATCTGCCCCGGGTGGATCGGGCCAAGGTGGACACGGTGCTGCTGACCAAGGGCGGGAGCACCACCCGGCTGACCCGGCGGGACAGCAGCTGGACGGTCAACGGTCGGCCGGCGAGTCCGACGGCCGTGAGCGAGCTGCTCAGCGCGGTAAGCGACAGCACCACCACCGGCGACCTGGTGGCCGAGCGTCGGGCCTCTCAGGCCAGGCTTGGCACCGACAGCGCTAGCGGGACCAGGCTGCAGGTGAAGGCTGGTGGACACACCGTGGCCGACCTGATGATCGGCCGTGAGTCGCCCGACCTGTCGGGTGGATACATCCGGCCGACCGACCGGGAGCCGACCTGGCAGGTCCAGAGCCGGCTGGTGGAGCTGGCCACCAAGCCGGCCGACGACTGGCGCGACCGCCGGATCGCGACCATCGCGTCGGACCGGATCGGTCGGCTCGAGCTGTCGCGGGGAAGCCGGCGGCTGACGGTGGCACGGGGGAGTGGCGCTACGGGCTGGACCCTCTCGCCGGGCGGCGCGGCGGACTCGTCGCGGGTGAACGACCTGCTGGCCGCTTGGCGCGACGTGCAGGCGACCGGCTTCGCCTCGCCCGCCCAGGCCGACTCCGCCCGATTCTCGCCGCCCGATGGGCGGGCCCGCGTGCTCGGCAAGGACGGGAAGCCGCTCCTGACACTGCTGTTCGATTCGACCACCGCGGGCTGGTGGGTCAAGGCCGACAGCGGGACTACGGTGTACAGAATGGAATCCTACGGGGTCGACCGGCTCATGCCGGCGGACAGCGCACTCAAGCCGACCCGATCGGCTCCCAAGAAGTAGAGCGAAGCGTCACCACGGAGCGCGCGGAGCCAACTTCGCGCTCTCCGTGGCTCCGTGGGCTCCGTGGCTCCGTGGTGACCTGCTGTTGACCGGCTGGGGCGTCAGGCGAAGGTTGGGCCGTCGCTAGGATCGCAACCGACCCGCGAGCGGCAGCGTGCGGTGGCGAACGCCGGTCAGCGCGAACACCGCGTTGGCCAGCGCCGGAGCGACCGGCGGGACCGGCGGCTCACCCAGGCCCGACGGCGCGGCCGAGCTGGGGACGAAGTGCACCTCCACCGGCGGCGCCTCGTCCATACGGAGCAGCCGGTAGCCGTCGAAGTTGGTCTGCTTCACCCGGCCGGCCGCGACGGTGATCTCGCCGTGGAGCGCCGCGCCGAGTCCGTCGTAGACGCCGCCCTGCGCCTGTGCTTCCGCCCCGCTCAGGTTCACCACCTGGCCGCAGTCGATCGCCACCACGATCCGGTCCACCCGCACACCTGCCGGACCCCGCGACACCTCGACCACGTGGGCGGCGTAGCTGCCGAAGGTGAAGTGCCCGGCGATGCCGCGCGCCCGCCCTGCCGCCGGCGCCGTGCCCCAGCCCGACCGGGCGGCCGCGAGCTGGAGCACCCCGGCCAGGCGGCCCGTGTCGAACACCGGCCCGCCGTGCCCCCGGTAGTCGAGCCGCCGCGGCGGGCCCAGCAACTCCAGCCGCAGCGCGAGCGGGTCGCGGCCGAGCCCGTGGGCCAGCTCGTCGACGAACGATTGCACCGCGAAGGCGTTGGACGAGTGGAGGGTGGAACGCCAGGCCCCGCCGGGGACCCCGCTGGCCACGTGGGTATAGCCAAGCCGCACGTTGGGCAGGCAGCCGGCCGGGAAGTCGTCGGGGTACATCTCTGAGGCTACCGGCGGGCGATCGTTCCGAGCGTAGGCGTAGCGTGACGGATTGGCCAGCCGGTGTTCCCAGCAGGTGATCCGGCCGGCCGCATCGATGCCGGCGCGCAGCCGGTGAATGCCGCATGGCCGGAAGAAATCCTGGCGGAAATCTTCCTCGCGAGTCCAGACCACCTGCACCGGCCGACCGGCGGCCTTCGAGAGGTAGGCGGCCTCGGCGGCGTAGTCGGACATCAGGCGGCGGCCGAAGCCACCGCCCGCCCGGGTCATGTGAACGGTCACCGCCTGCGGATCCAGGCCGGTGACCCGTGCCGTCAGCCCCCGCACCCCGTCCGGATCCTGCATCGGACCCCAGACCTCAGCCCGGTCCGCCTTCACGTCGGCCAGGCAGTTCATCGGCTCCATCGGCGCGTGGGCGAGCAGGGGCACCTGGTACGTTGCCTCGACCGTGCGGGCAGCTGCCGCCAGGGCGGCGGCGACGTTGCCGTCGTTCCGGACCGTGTCGCCGGCCTGCTCGATGGCCCGGAGCATGGCCGTGTCCAGGGCCGTGGAGTCGATGGCCGGCCCTCCGGTCGGCTCCCAGGTCGCCTCGAGCGCCCGCTGCCCCTGCATGGCGGCCCAGGTGCTGTCGGCCAGCACCGCGACGCCCTGCCGCAGGTGCAATGGGCTCGGCAGGGGCGCGATCTCCACGATCACGTGCACGCCCGCCACGGCCTTCGCGCGGGTGCGGTCCAGCTTCTCCAGCCGGTGCCCGAACGGCGGATGCAGCACGCAGGCATGGAGCATCCCCGGCACCCGGCTGTCTATCCCGTAGGTCGCCCGGCCGGTCACGATCGCTCCGTTGTCCACCCCGGCGACTCGGCTGCCGATGAGACGGTAGTCCGAGGGGGCTTTGAGCACGACATCGGTAGGAGCCGGGAGCCGGGCGGCCGCAGCCGCCAGGTCGCCGTAGGACAGGTGGCGTCCGGTGGCGGAGTGCACGACGGTGCCCGACTCGGCGCGGCAGGTGGCGGGCTGGACGCCCCAGCGCGCCGCGGCCGCCGCGATCAGCAGCGTCCGAGCCGCGGCACCGGCCTGCCGAAGTCCGTTCCAGTTCTCGCTCACGGAGGTGCTGCCGCCGGCGCCCTGATCGCCGTAGCGCGGATCGAGCCCGGCCTGGACTACCCGGATGCGCTGCCACGGCACCTCGAGCTCCTCGGCCACCAGCATCGGGAGCGAAGTCTTCACCCCTTGCCCGATCTCGGGATTCTTGGATGCGATGGTGACCGTACCGTCGGCGGCGATCTCGATGAATGCGCCCAAGCCCACCGCGGGGGGCTGGGCTGCCGCGGCGAGGGCCCGGCGCAGGCCGGCCGGGATCGCCACGGTGACCAGCAGACCGCCCGCGGCCGTGGCGCTCACCTGGACGAAGCGGCGACGACGCATCACGCCTCCTCGCCGGCGGCGCGCCGGATGGCCGCTCGAATCCGCTGGTAAGTGCCGCAGCGGCACAGGTTCCCCCGCATGGCGGCGACGATCTCGGCCTCGCTGGGCCGGGGCGTCCTCTGGAGCAGCGCCGCGGCCGCCATGATCTGGCCGGCCTGGCAGTAGCCGCACTGGGCCACATCCTCGGCGATCCAGGCCCGCTGGACCGGGTGCGACCCGTCGCGCGACAGTCCTTCTACGGTCGTGATCGACTTTTCCCCCAGCTGGGACACCGGCACGGTGCACGACCGCACGGCCACGCCATCCAGCTGGACCGTGCAGGCGCCGCACTGCCCCGTGCCGCAGCCGTACTTGGCCCCCGTGAGGCCGAGGCCATCGCGCAGGGCCCAGAGCAGCGGGGTGTCGGGGCGGAGGTCTACTTGTCGGCGGGTCCCATTCACCAGCAGCGTGAGAGCAGGCATCGGCCGGACCTGACGGTGGTGTGCGAGAGAGGCTGAGGGGGCATCCAGACCTACGACGCCGGTCTGAGCTTCGTTTCACGGCGCGGAACTCCCACTTCCGGCCCCCGACGATCGGCGCCAGCACCATCCCGTGGGACCAGCGACCGGCAGGCCTTCCGGTGCCGCTCCTGCCGGCGGCCCGCACGCGTGTCCCCTGTCACACACTGGCGACGAAACATCAGGTACGTTCGGGGATGAGAACTCTCCTGTCCCTAATGTTGGCCGCGGGCGTCGTATTCGCGGCGCCGGCGGCGGCCCAGAGTCGCCCGGACCCCACCCTCGAGAGTCCGACCGCCCGGGTCGCCGTGTTCACCGCCTCAATCTACAACGCCCAA
>DATAOR010000028.1:0-16109 GCA_036265635.1 Gemmatimonadales bacterium | reverse complement strand
GGGCGGTGAAGTTGCCGGGCCCGGCCACCGTGACCGCCGCGTTGAAGCCGGCGGGCAACCCGCTGACGCTGACGACCAGCGAGCCGGTGGTGGCGGTGCAGCTGACGCTGAACGTCAGGCTCGCGGTCTCGCCGCCGGTGATCGTCACCGCGCGGGGATTCTGCCCCTGCGGCTTGCAGTTGGACGCGATGCCGGCGAGCAGCACCGTGTGCGGCCCCGGTGCCAGCCCGGCCAGCGAGGTCCCGGCCGAAACTCCGATCGGCGTCGCCGCGCCGCCGTCGAGGCTGAGGCTGTAGCCGTCCGGGTCGGGCGAGGGGCCGCTGGTGGCGGTGGTGACCTGGAGCGTACCGGTTGCCGCCACGCAGCTGATGGTGAACGCCACGGTCGCCGTCGCGCCGGCCGCGACGCTCGCCGGGCGGGGATTGTCGCCTGCGATGGTGCAGTTGGGGGAGGCGCCCCGGAGCCCGACCGTGTGGTCCCCCGGTGCAAGGCCGTCGAGCCCCACCGAAGCGTCCAGGCCGATCGGCTGGGCGCTGCGGTCGTCGATCACGAAGGCATAGCCGTCGGGGTCCCGGCTCTCGCCGGTGGTCGCGGTGGTGATCGTGATGCTGCCGGTCGCCGGCGGCAGCGCCGTGCAGCTGACGGCGAAGGTGACCTGGGCAGCCGTTCCCGCGGCCACCTCCACCGCCCGTGGGTTGTCCCCGGCCAGGGTGCAGTTGCCGCTCAGCCCCGCCAGCCCCACCGTGTGCGTGCCGGGCGGGAGGTCCGCCATCGTCTCGGTGGCGGTCGCGCCGATCGAGCCGGCCGCCGCGCCGTCGAGCGACAGGGCGTAGCCGTCGGGGTCGGGATCCGGTCCCGTGGTCCGGGTGGTGATGGCGATGCTGCCCGGCGCGGGCGGCGGGGTGACGGTGGCACAGCTCACGGCCAGCGCGACCCGGGTGGTGGCGCCCGTGGCCACGCTGACCGAGCGAGGGTTGTCGCCCTCCACCGTGCAGTTGGGGGCCAGCCCGGTGAGGCCGACGGCATGGGTGCCCGGGGCCACGCCAGGAATCGCCACCGTGGCGCCGGCGGCGATGGCGGGGCCGTCCGCTCCGTCCAGCTGGATCAGGAACCCGTCGGGATCCGCCGGCGTGCCGGTGGACGTCGCCACTACCTCGAGGCTCCCGCTGGTGGCGGCGCAGGTGACGGTGAATCGCACCGCGGCGGTCTCACCCGCGACCACCTGAACGGTGAGGCCGGCGCCCTCGCTCACCGTGCAGTTGGGCGAGATGCCGGCGAGGGTCACCGCGTGCGATCCGCTCGACAGCCCCTCGGTGCGCCAGGCGCCGTTGGCGGCGATGGCCTGGGCGGGGCCTCCATCCAGGCTGACGGTATAGCCGTCGGCGTCCGGCTCCGGTCCGGTCGTGGCGGTGGTCACGTCGAGGCTGCCGGTCGAAGGGCCGCTCAGGTCGGACCCCCCACCGCCACAGCCGACCCAGGACGAGGCGGTGGCCACCGCCAGGAGGGCGAGAGCGCGAGCATACTGGCGAGAGCGCATGACCAGCCTTTGCCCGTGGGAACGGACGATGACCGACGAGTCTGCCTGGAGGGGGTGCGAGAATCTGTCCGGGCGGCCGGCCGAGATCAAGGACCGACGGGGATCTCGCATGGGATTAAGGTTCGGCATGCACCGGACTCCCCGCGCGATCGCGGCCGCCGCCCTGCTGATGGGCTGCGCCAACGCCACCAATCTGCTCGATCCCGCCTCGCCCCGGTTCACCGGCGCCTACGCCCTCATGGCCCGGGACACCACCACGACCGGCCCGCTTCGGCTGGTCACCTTCAACATCAAGCTCGCCCGGCGGGTCGACCGCGCCATCGCGGTGCTCCGGAGCGACAGCCTCCGCGGGGCCGACGTGATCGCCCTGGAGGAGATGGATGACCGCGGGACCGACACCATCGCCCGCGCCCTGCGGCTCAACTACGTGTACTATCCCGGCGCGATCCACCCGACCGAGCACAAGTACTTCGGCCCCGCCGTGCTGTCACCCTGGCCCATCGTGGCCAGCCGAAAGATTCTGCTGCCCCATCTTAGCCGGACCCGTCATCAGCGGCGGACCGCCACCTCCGCGGAGGTGATGGTGCGGGGAGTCCGCCTCCGGGTCTACGCGGTGCACCTCGAGACTCCCGCGGGCGGCTCGGATCGGGTGCGCCAGGAGCAGATCGACACCATCCTGGCCGACGCCGGCCGGTTCGACGGCCCGGTCGTGATCGCGGGTGACTTCAACAGCTACAGCATCGGGCTCTACCTCGAGCGCCGCGGCTACCGCTGGCTCACCCGCTACCTCGAGCCCACTGTGTCGGTCTTCACCTGGGACCATATCTTCGTCCGGGGGCTCAAGCCGGCGGGACCCGACTGGTCCGGCGTGCTCCGCCGGACCGGCGGGGCCAGTGATCATCGTCCGGTGTGGTCCGTCGTGGTGCCGGAGCCCGCCGCACGGGGACTGGTGGAGTCGCCGGGGACGAGATAGATCAAGGGGCCTCACTCCCCGGAGTCCTGCCATGCCCGCCAAGCGCTCGCGATCGACCAGCCTGACCGCCTGGACTGTGCGGTGGCGGCGGCTCAGGGCGGCGGAGATCGCCCTCGGCGTGGGGGTGGCGGCGGTGCTGGCGATCCTGTGGCTCGCCCTGGCCAGCTCCGAGCGCAAGCTCGAGCGGCCCATCGCCCACAGCTACGCCGTCGGCGACTCCCAGTTCGTCCGCACGATGGGGAGCCTGCTGGGCCCCGGTTTCGTGCCGGGAAACAGGACCACCGCGCTCTACAACGGCGACCAGGTCTTTCCCGCCATGCTGGGGGCCATCCGGGCCGCCCGCCGGACCATCACGTTCGAGAGCTACATCTACTGGTCGTCGTCGGTCGGTCGCCAGTTCACCGCGGCGCTGACCGAGCGCGCCCGCGCCGGCGTTCGGACCCACGTCCTGATCGACTGGGCGGGCTCCCAGAAGGTGGACCAGGACGATGTCGCCCGGCTCCGGGAAGCGGGGGTCGAGGTGGTGTTCTACCGGCCGCTCCGGTTCTACCAGCTCGACCGGGTCAACCATCGGACGCACCGGAAGCTGCTCATCGTGGACGGCCGGGTAGGGTTTACCGGCGGGCTGGGCGTGGCCGACCAGTGGCTGGGCCATGCCCAGGACGAGAACCACTGGCGCGACTCGCACTTCCGGGTCGAGGGACCGGTCGTGGCGCAGCTCCAGGCCGCCTTCATGGACGACTGGTTCGAGACCGAGGGCGAGGTGCTCGACGGTCCCGGCTACTTTCCCGATCTCGACCGGCAGGGACCGCAGCTCGGCCAGGTGTTCTGGAGCTCGCCCAGGGGCGGCAACGGGAATCTGCGGGTGATGTTTCTGCTCGCCATCGCCGCGGCGAGCCGGCGCATCCTGATCGCGAACTCCTACTTCGTGCCGGACGAGACCACCGTGGCCATGCTGGCGGCCGCCGCCCGCCGCGGGGTCGAGGTGGAGATCATCGTGCCCGGGCCGATTCTGGACGCCCAGGTGGTCCGCCGGGCGTCCCGGGGGATGTGGCAGCCGATGCTGGAGGCGGGGGTCCGGATCTACGAGTACCAGCCCACGATGTACCACACCAAGGTGACGGTAGTGGACGACCGGTGGGTCTCGGTCGGCTCGACCAACTTCGACGACCGCTCCTTCCGGCTCAACCAGGAAGCCAACCTGAACGTGTACGATGCCGACTTCGGGGCCGAGCAGGCGGCCGCCTTTGCCCGGGACCGGGCACAGTCCCGGCGGATCACGCTGGACCAGTGGCGTCACCGGCCGCTGCGGGAGCGGCTGGAGGAGAGAATCGCCGGGCTGATGCGCAAGCAGCTGTGAGCCGCGGACCGGCCGGCGAAGGGCTCATCCCGCCAGCCCCTGGGCGGCTCGCCGGGCGCGCTCGAGCAGCCGGCCGTCGGCGATCCGCTCGGCCCAGGCGGGAAAGTCGCCGGCCGGACCCTGCCAGCGCAGCTGGGCGACATCGCTGAACAGATCGGTCTCGCTGCGGAGGGTGGCCAGGCGCTTGAACAGCAGCGCCTGGGCCTGTCCCGAGCCCAGGACGCTGTCCGGAAACGACTCGATGGGGCCGTACCGGCCTAGCAGCCGGGTGGCAGTGGCCTTGCCGATCCCGGCGATGCCGGGATAGCCGTCCTGCGGGTCGCCCACCAGGGCCAGCAGGTCGGGGATCAGCTCGGGCGGCACGCCGAACTTGCGGCGGACTCCGTCAGCGTCCCGGATCTCCTTCCCCCGCCGATCGACCTGGACCACCCGGCCGTCCCGGACGCACTGGGCGAGATCCTTGTCGTTGGCCCAGATGCAGACCTGGGCCACCCGCGGGTCGGCCGCCGCCTGCCGGGCGGCCGCGGCCAGCGCATCGTCCGCCTCCAGCTCGACCATCGGCCAGACCACCACGCCCATCGCCTGCAGCGCCGCTTCCAGGGGATGGAACTGGGCCCGCAGCGCCGGCTCGATGCCGTCGCCCGTCTTGTAGCCGGGCCACAGCGCGTTCCGGAACGACTCGATCACGTGGTCGGTGGCGACGCCCAGGTGGGTGGCGCCGCCTTCGATCATCTCCAGCACGGTGTGCAGCACGCCGGCGACCGCGCCGTATGGCCGGTCCTTCCCCTGGTTGAACCGGCGCTGGCCATAGAAATGGCGGAACAGCTCGTAGGTCCCGTCCACCAGGTGCACGACCGTCGCCGCCGGCTCCGCCGGAAGGCTCACCCTGGTCGATCCAGGCGCGCCCGTCCGATGACCACCCACCGATACACCGGGTAACTCAGCGCCAGGAGCAGGATCGACTTCCAGCTGTTGCTCCAGTCGCTCACCACCGAGCCGGCCAGGAAGGCCAGCGACCCCGCCAGCGCCAGTCCGGGGGTGAAGGGATAGCCCGGGACCCGATACGGCCGGGGCGTGTCGGGCTCCTTCCGCCGGAGGGCGAACACGCTGAGGAACGACAGGGCGTAGTTGGCCACGAAGAAGAAGGCGCACAGCGCCAGCACCGTGTCGAAGGTGCCGCTCACGATGAGCCCCGCCGCGACCCCGATGCTGGTCCAATGCGCCACCACCGGCGTGCCGCCCGGGTTGACGGTGGCGCAGGCCGCCGGCATGAGCCGGTCCCGGCTCATCGCGAGCAGGACGCGCGGCGCCATCAGCACGCAGGCATTCATGCCGCTCAGGATGGAGATCAGGACCAGCAGACGGATCACCACGTCACCCCGGGCCCCGAAGATGGCATGGCCCGCGCTGGCGGCGACGAACGGATCGCCCGCCATGCGCCCGACGCCGAGCACCCGGACGAAGCCGAGGTTGAGCAGGGTGTAGATCAGGATGACCAGCAGCACGCCGAGGATCATGGCCCGCGGAATGCCTCGGCCGGGGTGGCGCACCTCTTCGCCGAAGTAGAGCGGCCCGGTCCAGCCGTCGTAGGTATAGATGACGGCCTGAAGCGCCAGCACGACGGCCGACATCAGCCCGAGACCCGAGGGCAGCGTCGCGGCCGCCGGCGGATGCACCGGCACCGGGACCATCAGGCAGACGCCGATCAGGCCGCCGAACGCCACGGCCTTGACCGCGCTCAGGACCTGCTGCGAGAGGTCGCCGACGCGGATGCCGCGCCAGAGCAGCAGACCGAACAGCAGGATCAGGGCGACGCCGGCCGGCACCCGGTGGCCGGCGATGGCGGGCACCAGCGGCTCCAGATACTCGGTGAACACCATGGCGCCGAGCGCGATCGGGCCCGCGGTCGAGATCCAGTCGCTCCAGCCCACTACGAACCCCGGATATTCGCCGAGCCCGCGCCGCACCACCACGTACTGCCCACCCGAGGCGGCCAGCATCGCTCCCGGCTCGGCCACCGACAGCGCGCCCAGCAGGGCGTACAGGCCCCCGAGCACCCAGACCCCGAGGAACAGGCCGGCGCTGGGCAGCAGGGTGGCGACGTTGCCCGGTGTGCGGAGGATCCCGACGATGATGGTGTTGCCGATCAGCACCGCGATCCCGAATGACACCCCCAGCACCTGGAGCAGCTTGCCCCGGCCCCCCGGGGCGGCGGGGACGAGCGGGAGGACAGACGGGTCCGCAGTGTCGGGCAGGGGCACGGACACGGACGACCTCCAGCGGCTGCGGTGAGGAAGACAGGGTTCGGCGGGCTGCATCTGCCCGGTCTCGGCAGACAGTCGGCTGGAGGTGCCGCGCATGCTGCCGCGGGTGCGGAACTGGCCTGGGTAGCGGCAGGGGCGGTGGCCTCATGCCCCTGTCCCAAAGGGCCCTACGCCGTTTCCGGAGAGGGCTCTACGCCGTGGGCGGAGATGGCCCTACGCTGCGGCCGCAGTGGCCCTACGCCGCCATGGCCAGCAGCCAGGCGCCGTAGCCCACCAGCGCCAGGCCGATGACCTGGCCGACTCTCGGGCCCAGTCGGGTGACTTTTTCGACCAGCACCAGCGCCGCGATCGCTGCCACCCAGGCCAGGTTCATCACCCCGGCGACGAACAGCAGCAGCATCAGCGCCCAGCAGCAGCCCAGGCAATACAGTCCGTGGCTCAGTCCCATGAGGATGCTGCCGGCGGTTCCCTCGCGCCAGTGGCTGCCGATGAAGTGAAGCGGCGAGCGGCAGTGGCCGAGGCAGGCCGTCTTGAACGGCAGCCACTGGTAGAGCCCGGCGACCACCAGGATGAGCCCGCCAAGCAGCGGGCTTCGGGTTGTCATGGCGGGGGTGAGCAGGGCGCGCTGGTGCAGGGCCCACTGGGCGGCCGCGGCGGCGGCACTGAAGCCGGTCCACACGATGAGATACCCGGCCACGAAGGCCGCGGTCGGCGCGGCCGGTCTCGCCTGCGCCCGCCGGCGACGGTTGACCGAGGCCACCAGCAGGATCATCGGGGCCGCGGACGGCAGCATCATGGCGGCCATCATCACCGTCCACATCACGAACAGCATGACGGCGTCCGTGGCGGACATGGTGGTCATGGACATGCCCGGCATCGTCATGCCTGGCATCCGCCGGAAGGGCCCCACGTCGGACTGCATCCGCAGGAGCCAGAGCCATGCACCCGCGGTGACCGCCACCAGGGCCCCGATCGTCACCGCCCGCTCGCGGCGGACCAGCCGCTCCAGCGCCGAAGGGCCGGGTGCTGCCGGGCTCAGCTCCGGTTGGTCCAGTTGACCTCCGCCGTCGCGGCGTACTTGGCCGGCCAGCTCATCCGGAGCGACGGGTGATCCACCCGCATGGTGCTGGTCGAGACGATGTTGCCGTCGTTCCAGAAGAAGCCGCCCTTGGGATAGGTGATGTGGACCTCCTTCTCCTCGCCGGTCGCCGGATTCCGGAGCGGAGTGGTGTCCAGCTCGACCGCGCCGGCAATCCGGATCCAAGCCCTCTGCCCCTCGATGGAGAGCTCGATGGGCCGGGCGATGGGGCCTTCGAACTTTTCGATGGTGCCGGCCAGCGCCTCCCACGGCATCCCGCCCATCTGGCCGGACAGGATGGTGGCAAAGGCCTGGATCTGCTCCGGCCGGGCCCGCTCGTCGACGAACAGCGCCACGTGGCCCCGCCCGTCGTGGATCGCGCCGGGATACTTGGCGGCCACGACCGCGTGCAACCCCGTCAGATCCACCTGGCCGAACTGTCCCTCCTTGACGTCGAACCCGATCACGAACTCGCAGATCCCTTCGTTGGGCGTGCCGCCGAACTGGCAGTTGCAGCCGTGGGCACAGCTGCAGGCCTCGACGCTCATGGCCTTGACGCGGTACGGTGTCCTGGTGACCGGGGTGGTCGTGGCGGACATGCCTCGCCTCGTGGTTGTGGAACAGACGGGAGCCTTCGGCTGATTGGCCGCGGGCCGGGTCTGATCTATGAACGGCATCGGGAGTTGTCAAGCCGGGGCAGGCTCGCCGGGAATCGCCCTCCCCGCCATCAATCGAAATGGCGGGGCCGATCCCGACACCGGCGGCCGTCCAAGGTCGTGGGGTCGGGGATCAAGGCTGTCGGAGATGCCGCGACCGGGCCCGGTCGCGAGGCAGACGGAAGGCGACTATTGCGGCTGCGCCGAGCCCGAACCGACGGAGGTCAGGGTGGACGCCGAGGCGTAGCCCATGACCTCTCCTTCCAACGCCACGCGGTACCAGCCATGGCTGAGGGAATCGGCCAGCACGGTGTCCCCGGGCGTCAACACGGCCTCCAGCCCGCCCTTCACGCTCCGCCGGTTCCGGACGTTGGTCCAGGTGCGGGCTACCAGCAGCCGGCCCGTGTCGGCGACGGCCGGCGATGACGGCCCACTGGCCGCCGGTCCGCCGGGGTGGCTGGGGTGCGGCGGGGGAGCGGCGGAGTCGAGCCGGGGCGTCGCGGCGAGAGGTGCCGACGCCAGCGGGGCGGAGCCGTCGCCCGGCTCGGCCCGCTCGGCCGTGGTGGCGTAGGACGACTCAGCATTTTCCGCGGCGCCCCGCCGGCGCGCCTCCCAGCCGGCCACCAGGGCGGCGCCGAGTGCGAGCAGGCCGAGCAGGCTCTGGACGGAGGGCAGCCGGACCGGCCGGCTGCCCTCGGGTGACTGGGGGGACGGCAGCTCGCGCCCGCAGCCCGGGCACCGGGTGGCGATGCTCAGGGCGCGCTTGCCGCAAATGGAACACTGCCTGTAGGACCCGCTCATCACCGCCGAACCGCCTGCCTGTGTCGTTTCGAGACGTGGGCCCGACCCCGGGGCGAAACTGGGAGGGGCAGGCGCCGGATATCCGGGCGCTTCCCTTGGCCGGGGGCTGGCTGGGCAAGTCGGGTGCCAGTGGTTGGCTGTCCTTGTCTTACCCAGGCACCGGTACCTCGGGACTATCGGTGGGCCCGTCTACCTCCGGCCGGTCCGAGCCGGGCAGGCACCATAGCCGGGAGGCCACAGCCGGGGCGCCACCATGACCGGGCACGCCACCATAACCGGGGAGCCCCTCCCGAGCCGGGTAGAGCCCCTCCATAGCCGGGCAGGCCCCCGACAGCCGGGTAGACCCCGATAGCCGGGCCGCCCCACATAGATAGATAGCTGGATGGACGGGAGGCGGGGCGGCCGTCACCTGGTCGGGACACCGGCGCCCCTCGCCAGGGGTCCGCCGGCTCGACCTCAGGTGGAGTCCGCCAGGGGCAGCTCGACGAAGCTGCCCTGGCCCACTGCGTGGTAGACCCGCTGGGTCGCTTTCCGATAGTCGCCGGGCTTGGCCCAGAAGATGGTCGGCACGAAGGTCTGGGGATTGCGGTCGTAGAGCGGGAACCAGCTGGACTGCACCTGCACCATGATACGGTGCCCGGGCACGAACACGTGGCTCGCGGTCGGCAGGGCGAACCGGTACGCCAGCGGCTTGCCGGGCGGGATGGGCCGGGGTGCTTCGAAGCTCTCCCGGTAGCGCCCCCGGAAGATGTCGGCCGACACCATCAGCTGGTACCCGCCCATCGCCGGATCGCCCGCCACCTCGTCCGGGTACACGTCGATCAGCTTGACCACCCAATCGGCATCGGTCCCGCTGGTCGAGGCTACCAGGTTGGCCACCGGCTGGCCGCTGATCCGCACCGGCCGGGTCAGCACCTCGCCGGTGTAGCTGAGCACGTCGGGCCGGCCCGAGGCCTCGCGCTGGTCGTCCACCAGCCAGTACTGCCAGGTGAAGGGTTCATCGTAGCCGACCGGCTGGATCGGCCGCTTCCGGAACGGTACCGGCTTGGCCGGATCGGAGATGTACTCGTCGTAGGCCGGCTCGCTCCTGGCCGGGGCGGCAAAGCCCAGCCGCCCGCCGGCCAGCAGGCGAAGGGGAGTCGGTTTGGCGGCGGCCGGCCAGTGGTCGAGCCGCAGCCAGCGGTTGGTCCCGGTCTCGAACGCGGTCACCGGCGACACGTCCATCGCCGGCGCCCCGTTCTGGAGGTAATGGTCGAGAAACGGCCGCAGTACGTGGCGCCGGAACCAGAGCGCGGTGTTGCTTTCGAACCGGAGCGCGGCCAACGTGCTGCCGTCCTCGATCTCCTGGCCGTGATACCACGGGCCCAGGACCAGGAAGAGCTTGTCGTTGGCCGAATCCTTCGGCTCGAGCGCGCGGTAGACCGCCGGCGCGCCGTAGATGTCCTCCTGGTCCCACAGGCTGTGCACCAGCATCGTCGGCACGGACAGCGGCATGGCGCCCAGGAGCTTGTCCATCGCCTGGTCCTGCCAGAAGGCGTCGTAGTTCGGATGGGCCAGGATCTTCCGCCAGAACCCCGACTGCTCCAGCCCGCGGAGCCGCCCCAGCTCGCCGGCCGAGCCGGCCCGCATGAACATGTCGTAATCGTCGAACGTGGTGGTGTACCATCGGGCCGAGTTGTCGCGGGTGGCGACCTGCTCCCAGATGTAGGGCATGTTCTGCTGCCGGAAGGCGCCGTAGTGGAACCAGTCGTCCCCCATCCAGCCGTCCACCATCGGGTTCATCGGCACGGCCACCTTGAGCGCGGGGTGGGGATGGATCAGCGCCATCAGCGGCAGGAAGCCATCGTAGGAGATACCCAGGATGCCGACCCTGCCGTTGCTTTCGGGGACGTGCCTGACCAGCCAGTCGATGGTGTCGTATGTGTCGGTCGAGTGATCCACCGCCGTGGGGTTCTGCGGACCGTGGAGCGGGCGGTTCATCACGTAGTCGCCTTCGGAGCCATACTTCCCGCGCACGTCCTGGACCACCCGGATGTAGCCGCCCTCGACGATGACGTCGGTGGCGTTGTCGTATCCCTGGAGCACGGGGCCGAGGTGGGCGCTCTGGGCGTGGGTGGTGAGCTGGTCGGCGCTGTAGGGCGTCCGAGTCAGCAGCATCGGCGCGCCGCGGGCTCCCTTGGGCAGCAGGATGACGGTGTGCAGCTTGATCCCGTCCCGCATCGGGATCATCACCGCACGCCGCTCGTAGTCGAACTCGGCCGTGGCCGGCCGGAGGGATTCCGGCGTCTCGCTGGGCAGGGTGGCCGGCTGCTGTCCGCGGCACGGGGACACCGCCGCCAGCGCCATTAGGGCGGCCGCCGCCAGCCCCGATGTGAGCGGCGGCCGGGGCTGTAACCTCGTCCGATCGATCGACCGCATGGGTGCTCTCCAGGGAATGAGGACACGGCTGGAAGACGCCGGCGCGGACCGGTAGCGGCGCCGGCTTCCGGCCGCGTGGGTCAGCGAAATGGGCGCGGCCATGCACCCCACCAGACGGCGGAACGTGACGCTGGAAGATGCGGCTCGACCGGAAGGCCGGCTAGCGGAGGGAGGAGGGATGCACGGGGCAGCGGCTGCCCGATCCCGCGTGGCCTACTCCGCCACGTAACGCCAGGGCTGATCCGGAGTCGGCCGGCGCCAGACGGTGAAGAACGAAA
Source organism: Gemmatimonadales bacterium (assembly GCA_036265635.1). Lineage (GTDB taxonomy): Bacteria > Gemmatimonadota > Gemmatimonadetes > Gemmatimonadales > GWC2-71-9 > CAVVWJ01. Next base: position 4,744 of record DATAOR010000028.1, on the reverse strand, counting down.
ATCGCCGGCGCGCCCCGGTCGAATCGGGCTCGTTCACCACGATGGTCCCCATCGTCACCCCGAGATCGCCGCTGGATGCCACCAGCACGCCGTGGTCCGGCGCCCACGAGACCGAGCTGCCGGTCGCGGGCTCGCCGTCCGCCACCATCGCCCCGATCGAGTCGGCCCCGATCACGAAGGTGCTTCGGGTGGACGGTCCCATGTTCATCGCATCCGGACTGCCCCACCGGGCGAAGGCCGCTCCCAAGCCGATGCGCTGCGCGTCGTCCGAGAACGAGCGCTCGGCGCGAGCGAGGCTCTCCCGGTAGCCGGTGATCACCGCCGGATCCTGGCTCGGCACCGCGCCGCGGCCGGGTAACACCGGCGGAATCGTTCCGGCTTCCGCCGCGGTCGTGGCCCGGCGCCGGCGGTAGACCGCGGCGCGCCACCCGTCGGCACGCTTCACCCAGTAGGTCAGATACTTGCCCGGCGTCGCCGTCCCGTCGGCTCCCTGCACGCTGGTGTATCCGAGGCTGAACCCGTGCCGGCCATCGGCCGACACGCCGACCCGGAGGGGGGTCCAGTCCAGCCGGGCGCCGGCCAGCGTGGTATCACCCCGGATGACCGCCAGGACGCTGTCCCGTCCCACCGCGAACCCGCCGGCGATCGGCATGACCGCGTCGTCGGCCAGCATCGCGCCCATGCCGCCGGCTACGTCGGTGCGCCGGCTGGCGGCCGCGAACGCACGATCCGCCGCCAGGAGCTCTTCCGCCACGGCTGCCGGTGAGACCCCGACTGCCGCAGCAGGTGATCCAGCCGACCTCCCGGCGCAGCCCCCGAGAGTGGCGGCGTTCACCGCCGCCACGATGGTCATGGTCAGTCGAGCGCGGCAAGCGATGGTGGGCATGGGCCGGGGTTCGAGTGGCGGTCGGATTGCCTGGGTCTAGGGACGCGCCGGGAGCGGTAACGCGCACAGCCGCGCCGTCTCTCCCAGCAGCCCCATGGCATCGCGCAGCTGGCGGTCCGACAGGTAGGGCGCCGGACCGAGCCGGAGGACCTCACCCCGGGCATCGGTCATGACCCCGCGTTCGCGGAGGCCCCCGACCAGCTGGCCGGCGACCGGCGAGCGGAGCGCCAGGAAGCCGCCGATCTCCTCGAGCCCGCAGGTCCGGTCCCGGCTCAGCAGGGCAGGGTCGGCATCGAGCGCATCGAACGCCTCGGCCAGCAGCCCGATCTGATGACGGCTCACCTCCCGCAGCAGCGCGGGCGCGAGCCCCCGGTCGCGGAAGAAGTCGAACACCACCGCCGCGCGGTAGTGGCTGGTGGGATCGTAGGTGGAGCCGGCGAATCGATCGGCGCCCCGCCCGTAGCGCACCCGCTCGCCCTGCGACGCCTCGGCCAGTGCGGTGAACTCGCTGAACCATCCTGTCACCACTGGGCGCAGCTCGGTGTCCGGCGGGAGCCGGAGAAAGCAGTTGCCCTCGCCCAGCTGGCAGTACTTGTACCCGCCGCCCACCACGAAGGCATCCTCCAGCCCCTCATCGGTCAGTGAGAACGGCACTACGTTGAGCGCGTGATAGGCGTCCACCAGCAGCCGGCTGCCATGCTGGCGGCAGCTGGCCGCCACCCGGTCCAGCCCGCGAGCGATCCGTCCGGTGTCGAAGAAGACGGCTGACACCAGCACCAGGGCGGTGCGATCGTCCACCGCCTGGCTGAGCCGTGCGGCCAAGGACTCGACCGGGGCCTCGGCCACCCTGACGACGGCGAGGCCTTCCTCCTCCAGGCGGTCGACCTGCCGGCGGATGCTGTGGAATTCGCCGTCGGTGGTGACCAGCCTGGGGCGGTTCCGGAGCGGCAGGGCGGACAGGAGGCGGACCACCAGTTCGTGGGTATTCGCTCCCAGGACGATGGCGCCCGCGGTGTCGCCCAGCAGCCGGGCGAAGCCCTCACGCACCCGGTCGGCCTGAGCGAAGGCCTGCTCCCACTTGTCGTCGACGTAGCGTGCGGCGTCCAGCCAGGCCCGGGTCTGTCCCTCGAAGCCGCAGTCGGGCCAGGCCTGGTGGGAATGACCGGTGAGCAGCAGCCGATCCGCAACCCCGAACCGGGTGTAGTCGGGTGCGAGGGCGTTGGGGGAGTGGTACAGTGACTCGGGATCCATGGGCGGCCGGCCTCCGAGGGACCGAGAGCCTAGAACTCCGTTCGAATGGCCCAGAGATCGGGAAAGAGCGGCTGGTTCAACGTCGCCATCAGGTAGCCCGCCCCCTCGCTCCCCCCGGTGCCTCGGCGGGTGCCGATCGTCCGCTGCACCATCTTCACGTGGCGGTAGCGCCACTCCATCAGGCCCTCGTCGAGGTCCACCAGGCGCTCGCACAGCTCCGCCAGCTGGGGATGGTGCCGGTATACCCCGACCAGCACCTCCCGGAGCGCGGGCGACGCTTCCACCCGCCGGGTGACGTCCCGCTCCAGCTCGCTCCGGGGCACCGCCATACCCGAGTCGGCCAGGTGGTGGAGGAAGGCATCCCACAGCGTGCCCGAACGGAGCCGTCGCTCCAGCCGCTCACGGCCGGCGGTCCCGGCGGGGTAGCGTGCCAGGGCCTTGGCGTCCTTCCACCCCAGCGCGAACTCGAGCTCCCGGAACTGGGCCGATTGGAACCCGCTTCCCGCCTCCAGCCGGTCGCGGAAGGAGAGGAACTCGAGCGGGGTCATCGTCTCCAGGATGTCGAGCTGGGCCACCATCACCTTCAGGATGCTCAGCACCCGCTTGAGCGTCCCCCGGGCGTGAGCCCCGTCGTTCCGCCGTAGCAGCGTCTCCAGGTGGTCCAGCTCGTGGAGGATCTGCTTGAACCAGAGCTCGTAGACCTGGTGGATCACGATGAACAGCATCTCATCGTGTTCCGGGCCCTCGGACAGGGGAGCCTGGAGCTCGAGCAGCTGGTCGATCTTCAGGTAGTCACCGTATGAGGGCATGGCAGGTCTCGGCGTGGCGGCCGTCGTCGATGTCCTGACAGCGTAGCCGGGTCGGGCAGTGCAGGGAAGGGGAATGCCGGGGACCGCTCACACCAGCACGTAACGCCCGCCGGCGGTGGTCGCGATCACCAGGCACATCACCACGAACATCAGGTCGTAATGCCAGCCGTCGGTACCGTGCTGGCCCCAGAAGCCGGTGTGCCAGACCGCGATCTTCTTCTGGATGGCGCCCAGCATGATGAGGATCAGGCCCAGCGCGGCGAGCTGGGCCAGGATCCCCAGCGCCACCCCCAGCCCCCCCGCCAGCTCCGCGACGCCGAGGAAGCGGGTGAACCCGGGGGACATCCCGATGCTCTTGGCCCGCGTCACCGGATCGCGGGCATGGCTTAAGCCGCTGGTGACGAACACCGCCCCGACCAGGAGGCGCATCAGCAGCACGGCGACGTCGGCGTAGGGGAGCAGGCGCGGCAGGAGGACCGGCAGATGAACCAGCATGGGCGGCTCCGGTTCGGGGGATGCCGCCAAACTACATCGTAGCCGCCCATGCGCCTACGGGGAGTTCGCCGAGTGTGACTTGCGCCTCACCGCCCGCTCACCCCCGCCGACGTCCCGGCAGTGCCCGCCGCGGCCCGCAGCACCCCCACCCCACCCTTGGTGGCGTCGGCGAAGGCGTGGGTGACGAAGGGGTAGTCGCCCGGCTGCTTGAGCCGCACCTCGAAGATGCTGCCCCCGCCCACCGGCACGTTGACCGTCTGCACGCCCGCCAGCGGGCTGGCCTGCGAGCCGTCCTGGAACACCCGCTCGAAGATCCCGCCCACCACGTGGAACGAGCTGATCCGGTTGGGCCCGGCGTTCACCAGGTACACCCGCAACAGCTCGTTGGGGCGCACCTCGATCGGATGGGTCGCGTACTGGCCCGCCATGCCGTTGAAGACGATGTGGTCCGGCGCCTGGTTCAGCAGCTTCTGCCAGTCGAGACTCTGGCTCCCGTCGGCCGCCTTGGGCGAGAGGTAGAACTCGCTCTCCACCAGGACGAACTCTGCCGCCTTCGGCCGCGGCGTGGCCGGGTCCACCACCAGCGCGCCGTACATCCCGTTGGCGATGTGCATGGCGACGGGTGCGGTGCCGCAGTGGTACATGAAGGCACCCGGCACCCGAGCGGTGAAGCGGTAGTGCAGCGAATCGCCCGGCATCACGTTGACGTAGTACCGGCTAGGCGCCACCTCGGCGGCGTGAAAGTCCATGCTGTGGGGTATGTTGGCGCCGTTGACCAGGGTGAAGTCGACCGTGTCGCCCTGGCGGACATGCAGCGCCGGACCGGGCACTGTCCCGCCGAAGGTCCAGGCGGCGTAGGTGACGCCCGGCGCGATCCTCACCTGGGCGTGCTTCATCTCCAGCCGGATGCGGTGCACCCGCCCGGGCGCGGCCGGCTCGAGCCGGGCCAGCCGCGGCGCCGGTTCGGCCTCGGGCCCGCCGATCGGGGCCTCGCCGTGCGAGACGTCGGCTGGCGGGGTGGAGTCGGGCTGCGCCCGGGGGATGGTGACGGCGGTTGAGGGGGGCTGGCTCGACTGGCGGGCCGGTGGAGCGGGCGCGCGGCACCCGACGACCAGGAGAAGCGCTGTCGCGAGGGGAAGCGGGCGGAGCATGGGTCGAAGCCTCGGTCCTGGAAGGTGGTGAACTGCTCTGGCACAGCCGCGGAAGGACATGCTGTCCCACCAGAGACGGGGGCGCCGGCGAAGCCCTATACCTATCCGCCGTGGTGCCTGCGGGCAACGCCGCCCCCTGTGAGGGTTCCCGC
>DATAOR010000027.1:0-3194 GCA_036265635.1 Gemmatimonadales bacterium | reverse complement strand
GCGGCCGGCGCACCGCAGCCTTCCTGATCGTCCCGCGGGTGAGACAATCGCCCGGGACCGCGGCATGAGCTGCAACGGAGTCGATCCCGAGTCACGAAGAAGGGGCCAGGCCCACGGCCTGGCCCCTCGGCGCAGCTGGCTCAAGTGCTCGCGGCCCGGCCGCTACCCCGTCGCCCCGAATCCCGTTGCGATGCAGTTGATCGACAGGAGCAGGGCCGACAGCAGCTCCTCCTGCGACTTGTCGCTCCCGCTTTCCCGAAATTGCCGCAGCAGCTCGATCTGCTGCCGGGTGATCAGGTTCAGGGTCGGCAGCCGGCGGGCCAGCTTGCGCCGGAACCGGGGGAACCGCTGCGCCAGGCTGGTGCCGCCGCTGATCCGAAGCACGGCCTCCACCGTCCGGCGGTACTCCGCCTCGATCAGCGGGAAGATCTCGTCCCGGACCCGGCTGTCGGGCACCAGCTCGGCGTACTCGCGCGCGGCGCCAAGGTCCACGTAGGAGAGGGTCTTCTCGACCTCGTCCACGATCAGCCGGAACAGCCGGGAATCCTGGTACATCCGCTGAATCAGCGCGGCGCCGCGGTCACCCCGGACCTGGAGAAAGGTGAGGATCCCGCTGCCCACCCCGTACCAGCCCGGAACGAAGTGCCGGTTCTGCGACCAGGCAAACACCCAGGGGATCGCGCGCAGGTCGCTCAGCGAACGGGCGCCGAACCGCCGGGCCGGCCGCGAGCCGATATTGAGCAGCGAGATCTCCTCCAGCGGACTGGCGGCCTGGTAGTAGGCCAGCAGGTCCGGATGGTCCACCAGCCCGCGATAGGCCGCCTGGGCCGCCCCGCTCAGCGCCTCCATCGCCTCGTCGAACTCGGCCGTCGGCGCCAGGGCCTGCTCCCGCTCCGACTTGATGCTGTGCTCGACCACGCTGGCGGCCAGCAGCTCGATCTGATACTGCGCCGTGCCCCGGTTGGCGTACTTGAACGACACGACCTCGCCCTGCTCGGTCAGCCGCATCCGGCCCTGGATCGAGCCGGCCGGCTGGGCGGCGATGGCCCGGCCGGTCGGCGCCCCGCCCCGGCTGACCGACCCGCCCCGCCCGTGAAAGAAGGCAATCGGCACCCCGCACTCCTTCCCCACCCGGCTGAGCTTGATCTGGGCCTTGTACAGCTCCCAGTTGGAGGTGAGGAAGCCGCCGTCCTTGTTGGAGTCGGAGTACCCGATCATCACCTCCTGCACCCCGCCCTGGGCCCGCACGCTGCGGCGGACCAGGGGCACGTTGAGCAGCTCCTTCATGATCGCCGGCGCCCGCTGCAGATCGTCGATGGTCTCGAACAGCGGGACGATCGGCAGCGTGCAGCTCTCGACCCCGGCCGTGTCGGCGAACAGCCCCGCCGTCTTGGCCATGAGGTAGGCGCCGAGGATGTCGCCGACCCCGCGGGTCATGCTCAGCACGAACGCGCCGAAGGCCTCCCGGTCGATCGCCTCGCGCAGCCGGCGCACCAGCTGGAACATGCCCAGGGTCTCGGCGGTCTGCTCGGGCAGGCTTGGCGGCGCCGCCCCCGGCGGCAGCGGCCGCCCCAGCTCGGCCGTGATCCAGCTGCGCAGGTCGTCGGACCCCTCGGCCGGGGGCGTGCCGGAGTTGCTCGCCCGCCAGAGATCGGCCAGCGCGGCACCGAGCTTGGTGGTGTTCTCGCGGACGTCGAGCCGGACGGTGCTGAACCGGAACGTCTCGACCTCGCGGCGCACCGGCCGGACCAGGCTGCGGGCGATCTCTTCCCGCCCGGCCTGGATCAGCTCGTCCTCCATGAGCTTGAGCTCGGTCAGCATGGCCTCCGCCGAGGCGTAGCCGGCCGGTTCGGGCTCGGTCTCGCCCCGCTCGGCCTGCTCGATCATCACCTGGAGCCGCCCCGTCATGCAGCCGAGGTACTGCCGGAAGACCTCGCCCGGATTGCGAACGGCCAGCTCCTCACCCCGGCCGGTGCCGGCCAGGGCGCGGTCGAGCGCGGCCCGGAAGCGTTCGCTGATCGGCACCGCCTTCTCGGTGATGCTGAGCACCCGCACCAGCTCGTCGAGCCGGCGGCGGTAGCGCCGGAGCGAGGTCAGCCGGTTCTCCAGCAAGGTGGTCTGGGTGACGGCGTTGGTGACGAAGGGGTTGCCGTCGCGGTCGCCGCCGATCCAGGTGCCGAACTGGAAGAAGGCCGGTACCACCCAGCGCTCGTCCGGGTAGTGCTTGGCCAGCATCCGCTCGACCTTGTCGAGCAGGTCGGGCACCGCCTCGAACAGGGTCTCGTTGAAGAAGTGGAGGCCCCAGAACACCTCCTGCGGAACCGTCGGCTTCTGCAGCCGGAGCTCCCCCGTGAGCCAGAGCAGTTCGATCTCGGTCCGCAGCCCGTCGATCAGGCCCTGGCGCTCGCGCGGCGTCCACCGGGGCGACTCCAGGTCCACCAACCGGCGGTAGATCCGGCGGTGCTTCTCCAGGACGGTGACCCGCTTGGCTTCGGTGGGGTGGGCGGTAATGACCGGCCGGATTCGCAGGCGCTCGAGCAGCGCATGGATCTCGGCGGCGGGGACCCGGGCCTCGACCGCCGCCGCCAGGACCTGCGCGAAGGTGCCGCGCAGCTGCTCGTGCCCGCGTTCGGCCTCGACCTGGCGGCGGCGGCGCATGGCCGCGTTCTGCTCGGCGATGTTGAGCAGCTGGAACCAGATGCCCTGGACCTGAAGGGTCCGGGCCAGCAGCTCGGGGGTGAGCTCGTGGGCGGCCCGCTGGCCCCGGAGCACGGGCTCGACGTCAGGCGCGTGCCGGCGGACCAGCCCCCGCATCAGCTCGCTCAGGAGCTGGACGACCTCGTTGGCGTACTGGGCCGCGCTGGCCGCCGCCGGGTCGGCCGACTCCGGCAGCTCGGTCGGAGCCACGAACGGCTCCAGCACGGCCGTGGTCACACGACGCGGTCGCGGAGCGGCTGCCCGGCGAAGAAGCGCTCCAGGTTCTCGAAGGCGCGCAGGCCCATGGCGACCCGGGTCTCGGTGGTGGCGCTGCCCAGGTGCGGCAACAGGACGACGTTGTCCATCGTGGTGAGCGCCTGAGTCACCTGCGGCTCCCGCTCGAACACATCGAGGCCGGCCCCCGCGATCCGCCGGCTGGCCAGGGCCTCGACCAGGGCCGCTTCATCCACCACGTCGCCCCGGGCCGTATTGATGAG
>DATAOR010000026.1:0-38585 GCA_036265635.1 Gemmatimonadales bacterium | reverse complement strand
GTCGTCGGCCCGGCGGCTCGCGGCGAGCTTGATCCCGATCATCCCGGCATCGAGGCAGCGGACGATCTCGGCCAGCGCCTCGTCGGTGTAGTTGGGATTGACGGCGACCCAGCCGCGGATCCGGTCGGGATGCGCGCGCTGCAGGGCCAGCATCCAGTCGTTGCCGTAGCGGAGGTCGGCCAGCGAGGGGAAATAGGTGGGCGAGGTGGCGCCCCAGCTGCCCAGGATCGAGGCCACGTGCCAGCTGATCCCGACCCGCTCGCCGGCCCGGAGCCGGCTGGCGTTGCGCTCGCGCCAGTCGGCCCGCGGGGTGCGATCGTGGAGGAAGTGGGCGTGGACGTCGATCAGCACCTGGGACTAGCCCCGGTGGCCGGTGGCGTCGCTGTCCGCCTCCCCGTCATCCTGGTCGCCGGCGCCGCCGAGGTCAGCCTCGTCGGCGGTGACCGGGCGGAGCTTGAGGTCGCTGTCCTGCTGCTTGTCGTCGGTCACGACGCCGTCTTCGTCATCGGTATCGTCGAGGTCGTCGACCGTGGGCTTTCTGGGGGACATATCGGGCTCCTGCGGTGCGATGTGCGAGAGACGCCCGCCGGCGCGGCCGCCGAGGGGGTCGAGGAAAATCTAAACCGGAACCGGGGACGGCCGGGGCGAGCCGGTTCCCCGAAATGGCTCGTGCGCTGCGGCCCGCCCCCTTCTCGCCCCGTCCGCGGCCCTACCCTAGCGCCGCCAACCCCGCTTCGAGCACGGCCAGCGCCCGGTCGATGTCCTCCTCGGTGTGGGCGGCCGAGACGAAGTTGTAGGCGCTGCGCTTGAACAGGACGCCGCGCCGGGCAGCCTCGACGGCCAGGCGCGCCCCGGCCGCATCGGCCCGGAACAGTAGGCAGCACATCTCGGGCAGACCGGCGACCCCCCGGATATGCTGCGGGTAGCGGGCCGCCAGCCGGTCGAACCCTGCCATGAGCCGCCCGCCCAGCACACCCAGCCGGGCCGGCACCGCGCGCGACGCCAGCGCCGCCAGGGTCGCCCGTGCGGCCGCCAGGGCGACGTACTCCGTCGCCAGGGTGGAGGAGATCCAGGTCCGGCTCACCCCGGCCATCACCGTGGCCCGCCCGCCGACCGCGGCGAGCGGGAACCCGTTGGCGATGGCCTTGGCCATGACGACCAGGTCAGGCCGGATGTCGAACCGCTCGCACCCGCCGCCCAGGGCCAGCCGACCGACCGTCTTGATCTCGTCGCACACGAGCACGGCGCCGACCCGGGCCGTCTCCTCGCGCAGCACGCGGAGCCAGTCGGGATCGGGCGGGGCCAGAATGACCGGCTCGAAGACCACGGCGGCGAGCCGGTCGCCGGCGGCACGGATGAGGGTCCGCGTCCGCTCCGGCTCGTTGAACGGCAGCTCGCCATAGAGCGCGCGGGTGCCGGCGGGCACGCCCCGGGCCGGCGCCTCGGGCCCGTGACACCAGTCGAGCCACCCGTGATAGCCGCAGCCGAGCACCAGCTCCCGCCCGGTGACCGTCCGGGCCAGCCGGACGGCGGCGGCCATGGCCTCGGCGCCGGTCTTGAGAAATCGGACCTGCTCGACCCAGGGCATCAGCCGGCACAGCTCGGCGGCCAGCTCGCCCTCGATGACCGGCGGCAGCGAACCGACCCCGCCGGCCTCGACCGCCCGGACGGCGGCCGCCGTCACCTCGGGATCCCCGTAGCCGAGCGCCACGGCGCCGAGCGCCATGATGAAGTCGAGATATTCCCGGCCGCGCGCATCCCAGACCCGGCAGCCGGACGAGCGCAGCATGAGACGCGGCAGCTCCGGGTCGTCCCGGTATTCGTCGCCGAACAACGCGGCCGCCCGCTTGCTGCCGGTCGACGTCAGACCGGCCAGCGGCCCGCCGTCGCGCCCAGGCGAGCCGAGCGGTCGGCCCGGGCTGGCGCTCACCGCCGGGATCCGTGGCGGCGGACCAGGACATCGCCGGGCCGTCTCATCGCAGCTCGAGCCGGCCGAACGCCGTCGGAGCCTGGCGATCGCCCCGGAGATAGACCCAGCCGCCGCCTCCGCTCCAGACCAGCTGGCCCGCCCGGCGGAGCCGGTCCGGATGCATCTCGTTGACCAGGATGTCGAACCCGAGCGCGTCGCCGGGCCGCGGCGCCCAGCCCGGCGGCACCACCCGGAGGGACAACGACCACCCGGTCCCGGTCGGCTGCCACGCGCCGGTCACCATCTCGGCCGTGCCGGCGGTGTCGGACACGGGGCGCACCCGGATGCGGCCATCCTCGCCGGCGGGGACCACCAGGAAGCCGTAGACCGGGCCGTCGGCCTCGGGCCGGAGATAGAGCTGCACGCCGTCGGCGTGGATGTCGTCGGGCTCGTTGTCGAGCCGGAGCGGCGGTGCCTCGTCGGGCCGAACCACCACCTCGGCCTTGACCACGTCCACGCCGATGAACAGCGCATCATCGTTCCAGTTGGCGAGCACGGTAGCGGAGAGCTCCTCCGGCCCCGCGTACGGCTCCTCGCTCCGGCGATACTGGTCGTCGTAGTCGAGGGTGAGCGGGGCCGCGGCGTCGAAGCCGTCGAGGCTGCCGTCCATCGGCGGCTCGTGACGGAGCCAGCTGGCGCTGGCGGTGGCCGGCGTGGCGCGGTTGAGATCGATCAGCGGCTTCGGCGGGCCCGCGGTCCGGCGGAGTCCGCCCAGCCGCACGGCGGCGGGGCCCGTGCCGATCTCCCACCCGGTGCCGGTCGCGAGGTGGCGATCGACCCCGGCGGCGGTCTCGACCTCGATTGCCTCGCCGGCACTCCGCACCGCGAGGACCGCGGGAGCGCCGGGGAGGTCCTCCAGCACGGCGACGAGCCGCACGCCACGGCCGCGAGCCCGCACCAGGTACATCGTGGCCGGCTCCGGATCGCCAGGCCGGCCCGGCACCGTGGCGCGAAGCAGCGTGCCGTCGAACCGGAGGTGGAGGGTCAGCGCGGCGCCGCCGGCTCCGACGGCCCGGAGCACCACCCCGGCCGCCGTATTCCCGGTGAATCGCTCGGGCGCGGTGACGAAGCGCTCGTCCCACGCCTCCGCCGTCCATCCGCCCGGCGTGAGCAGATCGACCCGGCCGGCCAGGTGCCAGGGCAGCTCGAGGACGCGGTCCTCCGGCGCGCTCAGCTCCACCAGGTCGAGCAGGTAGTCCCCGGCCACCAGGGTGCGGCTCAGCTCGCCGTAGCGGCCGCGGACCCAGGCCCAGGCGTCGCCCACTTCGAACGCCTCGCACCGGGCCTCGCCCGGCGGCTGGGAGTGGCCGTCCAGGCGGGGCGCGTCGTGCGCCAGGGTGGAGCGATACCAGAACAGATCGTCGCTGACGTAGGAGCCGGTGCCGGGATCGGCCAGCCAGTGCACGCCGCCGGCGAACAGCGTCAGGTGCAGCCGGTCCGGATGCCCGTGACCCCCGCCGAGGCGGCCGCACTCGAGACTGGCGTAACGTTGTGGTGAGTGCAGGGCGGTTCCGGACTCGTCCGAGTCGGCGGCGCCGGGCTCGCTGGTGTCTCGCCGCAAGATGGCGAGGCCCTGCCGCTCGAGCAGCACCGACTCCGGCCGCCACGGCGCGGCCTCGTCGGGGAGCGACGGTACCATCTCGAGCAGCGCCCACCACGACAGGTCGGCCCGGCTCCGCGCCGCGGGCGGCGGCTCGCCCGCCTCGTGGAGATAGGCATCGAACGTTTCGGCCTGCGGCGTGGGCGCGGCGTAGAGGCGGCGGAGCCAGCTCCACACATCGGAGCCGGGGTCGCCCAGCCGGGCGAGGCCCACCTCCCAGAGCTCGAGGTACATCGGCTGGGCCAGCGACAGCCCGAAGCGGGAGTCTTTCCGGGCCGGGAAGGTGTAGTTCGGCAGCGCGGTGAGCGCCGGCGCCCGGAGGGCCGCGGCCAACCGCGCCGCCAGCCGCTCGTCCTCGAGCAGGTCCATCCCGGCCTGGCGGGCCCAGCCCATCGCCACCAGCTGGCCCCGCAAGGCGAACAGGTGATAGTTCTCGCCTTCGTACCACAGCCCGTCCTCGCCGAAGCCTTCGACCAGGTGGGCCAGCATGCCCGACGGCTCGCTCACCGCTCGGCCCGCCAGGTCCGCGTCCTCGAACCAGACGGCGATCGCCGCCAGCGCGGCGTTGTGCCAGGTCTGCCGGTTGGAGAGGCCCTCGTCGAACTCGCCGATTAGGTTGGCCGACTCCTCGGCCACCACGCCGACGCCTTCGGCGGCATCCGCGGGGAGCCGGCCGGCCTCGCGCAGCAGGGTGGCGGCCGCTAGGTAGTCGGTCAGCCAGATCGACTCCAGGTAGGTCGAGAAGAACAGGCGGCTCGGCCCCAGCACGTTGTCGCGGTTGGGATAGTCGAACACCCGATCGGCGTAGCCGCGGAGGATCTCGACCGCTCTAGTCGCCGCCGCGTCGGCCGCCGCCGAGTCGGCCACGGTGGCGACCGTGGCGAGCGCCGCGGCCCACTCCGCCAGCCAGAGGTGCCCGAAGCGGGCCCAGGCCCGGTCGTGGCGCTCACCCGCCCAAGTGCGGCCGCAGCGGGGGCAGCGGTGACTGGCCGGGCTCCAGGGATCGAACGTGAGCACCGTCCCGTCATCGGGACAGAAGCCCCCGTCGGCGGTGAGCAGTGCCTTGGGCGGCAGGCCGACGGCGGGGCGGGCGAGCCAGGCCGCGGCCCGCTCGGTCTGGCGTCGCGCCAGCGCCTGGAGCTCGGGCGAGGCCGCGATCCGCTCGCGCCGCTGCTCCAGCTCGACGGCGCTCAGCACGGCCGGACCCCCGTGGCCGACCAGCGGACCGGCAGGACCCGCATGTCCAGGGCCCGGGCCGCGTCGAGCAGGGGGGCGGGATCGTCAGGAGCGAGGAAGAACATCGCCCCGCCGGCGCCCGAGCCGGCGGCCTTGCCGCCGAGGGCGCCGGCCTCGCGCATGGCCTGACTCAGGCGCTCCATCGCCGGCGTGCTCATGCCCGAGTCGAGGGTCCGCTGGAACCGCCAGTTGGCGTCGAGCAGCCGGCCGATCCGGGCGAGATCGCCGGCCCGGAGGGCTTCGGTCATGCCTTCGGCGACATCGCGAAGACCGTGCAGCGCCCCCGTGACCGAGCCGTCGCCCCGGTCATACGCCTGCATCACCCGGCTGATGGTGTTGCCCGAGAACCGTGAGGCCCCGGTATAGACCAGCACGGTCCGCCGCTCCAGCTCGCCCATGAGGGCGGAGTCCAGGGCCAGCGGCTCGACGGTGGCCTCGGGATCCCGGAAGCCGAGCCGGAGAAAGCCCCCGAAGGCGGCCACGAACTGATCCTGCCGGCCGCCGGCGATGCCGGCCTCGACCATTTCCAGCCGGCAGGCCAGCCGGGCCGTCTGGCCCGGATCCGGTGCCTCTCCCCGCGCCGCGGACAGGGCCGCCACCAGGGCCACGTCGAGCGCGCCCGAGCTGCCCAGGCCCGAGCCGGGCGGGGCCTCGGACCTGGTCGTCAAGCTGCAGGGCCCGACGGGCAGCAGGCGCAGGGCGGCCTGCAGCAGGGCCAGCGGACCGGTAGGCGCCAGGGCCGCCTCATCGGGCAGCTCGACCGAAGCATCCAGATCCTCGGCCACCAGCCGGAGGCCGGCGTCGGTTCGGCGCACTTCGGCCTGGGCGCAGAGGGCGATGGCCGCGGCCACTACCACCCCGCCCTCCCGGGTGGAGAACGGGGGGACGTCGGTCCAGCCTCCGGCGAAGTCGAGCCGCACCGGCGCGGCCGCGCGGGCTACGACCGTCATCGGGTCACCCACCAGTCGTGCACGGTGGCCAGCTCCCCGCGCAGATCCATCCGCACCCCGTGTACCCGCCGATTCATCCCCTGGAGTCCTCGCGCGTGGTAGAGCGTGACGGCCGGCAGCGAGTCGGCGAACAGCCGCTGCGCCGCCGCCGGATCGGACGGCGCCGCCATGCCCGCCAGGGCGGCGAGCGGCCCGAGATAGGCCAGCCCCGCATCGCCGGGGACGCCCAGCACCGCGGCGTCGAAGTCGTGGGCCCCGTAGACGCGGGCCAGAAACGCGCTGAGCTCGAGCTGCCGGATCCGGACGGCCATGCCGGCGGCGCGAAGCCGGGCCTGGACCATCTGCTCGAGCGGGGCCTCTCCGCTGCCTACGGTCAGCAGCTCGAAGCCATGTGGGCGGCCGGCCGCGCCCGGCGACCCGGCCCCGGCGACCCCGCCGACCGCCGGCGGTAAGGGAACATAGCCAGGCAAGTCCGGCGGCACCGGCGAGCGCGACGGCGTACCGTAGCCGTAGAGATATCCCTCCACGATCTCGCGCCGGTCCACGGCGGCGTCCAACCGCCGGCGGGCGTCCCAGGCGTCGAATGGCGGCCGGCGGGTGTTGAGGACAATGACGTAGCTGAGCAGCAGCGGATAGGTCACCAGGGCGAGATCGGGATCGCGGGCCACGAAGGCGGCATGGGCCGGCTGGATCCCGGCGAAGTCGAGCTCGCCGGCGGTCAGGGCGGCCAGCTTGGTGGCCGGCTCGTCTACCACCACCACGATGAGCCGGGCCAGGCGGGGTGGCCCTCCGAGCTCGGCCGGGAAGTCGGGGTTGGCGGCGAAGACCCAGCGCCGGTTGGGCTCGTGGGTGACGAACCGGAACGGGCCGTTGCCCACCGGGTGCTCGTTCCAGGCTGCCTGCCGGAGCCGCTCGCGCGGGACCGTGTCGAGCAGATGGGCGGGCAGGATGGCGAGGTCGGTGAGCACGTCGGGAAGGCGGGGGGGCTGCGGCAGAGCGAACTCGAGCACCACCGTCGAGTCGTCCGGCGCGTCCACCGGGCCGAGCGCCGCCAGCTCGGCCGCCCGGGGGTAGCCGACCACCGGATCGCGGGCGGCGCTCAGCGTCCAGCGCACGTCCGCCGCCGTGGTCGGAACACCGTCGTGCCAGCGCAGGCCGCGAGCGAGCCGCAGCGTGAGCGTCCGGCCGTCGCTCGACCAGGCCCACGACCGAGCCAGGTAGGGCTGCGGCGTCAGCGCCGAGTCGTAGCGGGCCAGGGTGGTGAGCAGGACGTAGCGCTGGACCTGGCGGGCGAGCGGGTGCAGGGTGACCAGCGGGTTGATGCTCTGCAGATCGGCGCCGGAAGCGAACAGCACCGTGTCGCCGCGGCGGGCCGCGGTCGGCTGGCAACCGGCGGTGGCGACGAGGGCGAGCAGCGCGGCGGGCTTCCAGGCGAGCACGGGCGAAAGGTAGACCGCCGCCGCCGGGCCGGTCCAGTTGGCCGCCTTTGCGCCGTCCGGTTGGCCCCGCTCCGCGCCGGCCTCGGCCCGGCCGCGGGGCAGGACCGGATCTCGGCAGACCTTGGGGGGCGCTGGCGTGCCGTCCGGCGCCGGGGAAGATTGCACCCATGGCTCTGCTCGCGCGCCGCGCGCTCGGCGGGCTCGGCGTGGTGGTCGGCGTCGTCACGCTGATGTTCGCCCTGCTTCGACTTGCCCCCGGCGACCCCGCCCTGCTGCTGGTCGGCCCGGCGGCCACGGCGGAGCAGCTCTCGGCCCAGCGGCACGCGCTGGGCCTCGACCGGCCGCTGCCGGTCCAGTATGCCGACTGGCTGGGACGGTTCGCCCGGGGCGACTGGGGCCACAGCATCGCCACCGGCCGGCCGGTGCGGGACATGCTGGGCCAGGCGTGGCCGGCCACGGTCCGGCTGGTCGGGCTGTCGCTGGTGCTGAGCTATCTGCTCGGCATCGCAGTCGGCGTGGTCCAGGCCACCCGGGGCGGGCGGCTCGACACCGCCCTGTCGATCGCCTCGGTCACCCTGTTCGCCCTCCCCGGCTACTGGCTGGGGCTGATGCTGGTCATGCTGTTCACCTACCGGCTGCGCTGGCTGCCGGCCTTCGGCGCGGCCGGGTTCGATGCCGACTTCCTGGGCGCATCGGCTCGGGCGGCCGACCGACTCCGCCACCTCGCGCTCCCGCTCGCCACCCTGACGCTGGTGGGCGTGGGAGGCACCGCGCGCTTCGTCCGCGGCGCGATGCTCGACGTGATCGGGGCCCCTTACGTCACGGTCGCCCGTTCGAAGGGCCTCAGCGACGCGCGGGTAACGCTCCGCCACGTGCTCCGGAACGCCCTCATTCCCGTGCTCACCCTGCTGGGCCTGTCGCTGCCGACGCTGTTCTCGGGCGCCGTCTTCATCGAGGCGATCTTCGCCTGGCCCGGCGTAGGACGAGTACTGGTGGAGGCAGTGCAGGCGCGGGACTATCCCGTGGTCATGGCGGCGACTGCGGTGAGCGCCGTGCTGGTGGTACTGGGGAACCTGCTGGCGGAGATCCTGGTGACCTGGGCCGATCCGCGTGCGCGCTGAGGCCCCGGTCCGGGGTAACGCCCGGCGACTCCTGGCCGACCGCCGAGCCGCCGCCGGCGCCGCCATCCTGGCCCTGGCCGGATTGGCCGCCCTGCTGGCACCCCTGCTGGCCGGCGATCCGATCGCCCAGCCCGATGTGGTCGCCACCCGCTTCCTGCCGCCGCTGGCGGTCGATCCGCTGGGCGCGTTCCACCTGCTGGGCACCGACCGGTTCGGGCGGGACGTCTGGGCCCGGCTGGTCTATGGCGCGCGGGTGTCGCTCGGGGTGGGGTTCCTGGCCGTCCTGCTCTCGGTGGGCGTCGGCGTCGCCGTCGGCGCCGCGGCCGGCTTCTGGCGCGGGTGGCCCCGCGCCACCCTGCTGGGCTTGACCGACTTCGCCCTGGCGCTGCCGCGGGTGGTGCTCCTGCTGCTGCTGGCCTCGCTCTGGCAGCCGAGCGCATCGCTGGTGATCGTGGTGCTGGGACTGACCGGCTGGATGACGATCGCCCGGCTGGTGTATGCCGAAGTCCGGGCCCTGGCGGTGCGTCCGTTCGTCGAGAGCGCCGTCGGCCTGGGCGTGTCGGGCCCGCGGATCCTGATCCGCCATATCCTGCCCAACGCGCTCACTCCGGTCATCGTGGCGGCCGCGCTCGGGCTGGGCAACGCGATCCTGCTCGAGGCCGGCCTGTCGTTCCTCGGCCTGGGCGTGCAGCCACCGACGCCCTCGTGGGGCAATCTGATCGCCTCGGGCCGCGACACCCTGATCAACGCGCCGTGGGTGGCCACCGCGCCGGGCGTTGCCCTGGTCATCGTGGTCGTGGCGGCGACGCTGCTGGGGGACGCGCTACGGGACCGACTGGACCCGGCGGGTCGCTCGGCGGCAGACCCGCGCTAGCCTAGTGGGCGGAGGGTATCGGAGTGTCAACTGCGGGTGGATGGCGGGCGGGCGGACAGCGAGCGGGCGGACGGTGGGCGGGCGGACCGAGTGCGGACCGAGTGCGGACGAAAGCGTGAGCAGGAATCCGTCGGACCATCGCCCCGGGCACCGGCCTCAGCGGCCGACCCACCGGGCCACGCCAGCCACCGAGTCAATTGCCTGCTCCAACCGGTCGAGCTTCTCCGGCGCGTCCTGGCAGCCATGGTCGTGCTCGACCCGCTTGAGCGACCCGCCCAGGCTCACCTCGGTCACCACCGTCGGCAGGTCGGTGGCGAACCGGCCGCAGCCGGGCTCACCCATGGCGTAGCGTCCGGCAAAGCCCGACCAGCCCGCCGCTTCGAGTCGGCGGAAGAGACTGTCGGCCCTGGGGGCAGGAATCGAATCGTATGACGTGCCGCTGTCGGCCACGAAGCGGCGCCCTTCGAACGTCACCGCGCCGGTGCGGGTAAGGGTGACGCGGTAAACCGGACAGGTGCCGAAGCAGGATCCTCGCTCGAGGGCGAGATAGTCTTCCGCGGCCGCGACCCCTTCCCCGGAAGAAGGCCGGGGAGCCTCCACCGCGTCGGGCGTCGCGGCCGGTCCAGGCGAAGGCGCCCGGCCGCAGCCGGCCAGCCCTGCCAGGGTCGCCAGCGGCAGCAGGGCAACCCGTATCGCGTTCCGAGCCCGGGTCATCGCCGCGGCACCGCGACCCGCATGACCCGCCCGGCTACGCCATTCGACAGCTGGACCTCCAGCTCCTCGCGGTCGGTGGCGAGCTCGACCGTGCCGCCGTAGGCGAACGAGAGGACCTGTCCGGTGGTGCCGTCGCGGACCAGCGCCACCGGATCCGCCGCCGAATCCCAGCGAAGCGATACCCGGCCGGGCGCCGGCCGGGCGCCCCGCGGCGCGAATGCCGGCCGGCCGGAGCTGGCGCGCCGGCTCACCACGGGGCGGCCAGGTACGCTGAGCCGGACGGCGTCGAGCCGGGCGGCGCGGTCCGGCGGCAGCGGCACGGCAAAGGCGAAATGCTCCCCGCCCCGTGGATCGTCGGCCACGCGCTGGGGCGTGAAGCTGAGATGGAACAGCCGCGCGCCGGCGGCGTCGCGGCCTTCCAGCTCGTCACGGCCGGCCCGCGCGGGCAGGCTCGGCCGGGTCACGATCGTGAAGGCGGGCTCGAGCACCGGCTGCCCGTTCTCGATCCGACCCCAGACCAGGAGGCACGGCTGCAGCGCCTGGTCGAAGCCGCTGCCGCCCACCACGTCGGCGTGAGCTTCACGCCAGGCCATGACTCCACGGTAGGTGTAATCACTGATCCACACGTTGCCGCAGTAGCCCATGAGATCGGGTACGCTGGGGTCCTTGAGCGACTGGGTGGCCACGTCGAAGCCATAGGTGCCGATCACGCCATTGGGATATGGGTAGGCCCCGTCAGAGCTGGCAGGATCGCCACAGGGCGCGTGATCGCGGTTGAAGTTGTGGCCCCACTCGTGGGCCGCTACCCCGTCGGCGCCACTCCTGTCCCACCCCATCGCCACCGGTCCGCCGATGTACCCGATGCCGGCGATCCCCGAGCTGTAGCTCGGATTGACGACGCCGTAATAGTAGCGCGAGCTGCCGTCCGCCGTGCGGAGCGCATCGATCTGACTCAGGATGGTGGTCCAGGTTGCCCCGTTGTTCGCGTCCACCGCCGGCGCCGTCGTGGTATAGGCCGCCCGCACGTCGGCACTGTAGCTCTGGATCGGGTGCATCCGCATGGTGGCCGTGAAGTAGCTGGCCTTGTTGGCCTCGGTGACGTTGCCCTGGCGGCCGTTGACGCTCTGGAGGATCGGCACCAGCCGGACGTTGAAGGTCGAGGTGCTATGCACGTCCAGCGCCAGCGGTGTCCCGGATGCCGGGAACCGGTTGTCGGTCTCGTCGCCCTCGGCCACCGTGTTGTCGGGGTCGACGTCGGCCAGGATGGAGAGATTCGGCTGGATCAGCGAGCCGGGCACCGCGACGTTCCACGAGGAGCTCAGGCTGCTCTCGTCCGGCGCCAGCGGGACCGAGATGCCGGTCGGCGGAATGGTGAGAGTGGACGTCAGCACTCCGTTCTGGAACAACCGGACCCGGACGGTCGGTGCCGCCACGTTGGACTGGTTGGCCGTCACGAACACCCGGAGGAAGCCATCCTTGCTCCGGACCAGAGGCACCGTACCGGCGTAGGTCTGCACGCTCTGGGTCAGGTACATCCCGTCGACCCGGAGGTTCAGCCCGGTCACGCTCGAGGAGGTATAGCTGACGCTGGCCGTGCCGCTGCCCCCGGCCGCCAGGCTGACGTTCTGGGTGGACGGGCTGGGCGTGTACGAGCTGCCGGCCGGCGAAACGCTCTCGGCCGTTACCGTGTAGACCCCGGGCGCGAGACCGCTCAGGGTTGCGGACCCGGTGACGTCGTGGAGGTAGCCCCCCGGCCCGCTTACATGCACCGAGGCCGAGGCGCCGGGCGGCAGGCCGGCCAGGTTGATCGTCAGGTCGGCGGTAGTAGCGGCGTCGGAGGCGTAGACGATGCTGGCGTTGGCGCTGGAGACCACGTTGACGGTCTGCGAGGGCTGAAGCGGGGTGTAGGAATGGCCGCCGCTGGTCACCGCCTGGGCCGCGACGAGGTAGCTGCCCACCGCCAGGCCGGTCAGGGTCTCGCTGCCGCCGAGCGAGTGGCTGTAGCCGCCGGGGCCGGTCACCATCGCCTGGGCGGACGTGCCGGAGGGCAGCCCGGCGACGGTCACGGCCAGCGAGGCGGTGGTCGGGCCGCTGGGATCCGACCCGCCGCCGCAGGCGGCCACGAGGGCGAGCACGACCGGAACGAGGTGCCGGGATGCGGGCATGCGACCTTCCAGGGGGTGGAGGTCTGGCGAAGTGCCGCACGGCGGCCACCGGCCGGGAACGAGGCGATCCGGGCAAGCGACGGTGCGGACGGGGCTTATCCGGCGACCAGCCGGGCAACCCGGGCTCAGCAGGCAACAGGCGCGCCAGTGGGCCTCGAGGCTGGGCGGCCAGGCGCACGTGAGCGAGGGCGCGGCCCGAGGCGACTCAGCTCGATCCGAAGGCGACTCAGCTCGATCCGAGGCAACTCAGCTGAGATGGATTGCTACGGGCGGGAGGGATCCGCGGAGTCAGAAGCCGAACATTCAGAAGCCGTACCTGCCGAACATTCAGAAGCGGTACATGCCGAACACTCGGAAGCCTTACATAAGGAAGCGCCGGAAGTGACGAATTGTGCACTTCCGGCGACGGGAATCAGCCGTTCTGGCCGAACGGGCCTTCCGTCACGAGCTCCCGGCCGGCTGCAAGCGGAACCGGGCGGCCCGGATGTGGGCCAACAGATGGATCCCGTCCGACCGGAAGCAGGGCAGCAGGTTGAGGTAGCCGGCCAGATTACTGGCGATCGAGAAGAGCAGCAGATCCCCCAGGGGCGTGCCCAGCGCGGGTCGTCCGACCGAGGCCCACCAGGTTCCGATCAGCAAGAGCCCGAACAGGTTGCTGAGGCCTCCGGCAGCCGAGATGATCGGGGCGCGCCAGGCCCCGGGCACCCACTCGAACCGCCAGCACCCGGCGATGATGTCGCGATAGCCGATGGCGCAGGCGTCCTCGTCGAGCAGCTGGACCGCGCCCAGGAAGGGCAAGGCCGCGAGGTGGAACCGGCACTCGCCCACCCTGCCGCTCCACAGGGTGGGACCCAGCCCCAGGCGGATGCCCCAGATCCGCACGCCGAGCAGGATGGCGGCCACGGCATGGCCGAGCTCGTGGAACAGCAGCGCGATCCAGGAGCCCGCCAGGCCCAGCAGCAGGGACCGTCCCAGGATCGCCAC
Organism: Gemmatimonadales bacterium; assembly: GCA_036265635.1. Taxonomy (GTDB): domain Bacteria; phylum Gemmatimonadota; class Gemmatimonadetes; order Gemmatimonadales; family GWC2-71-9; genus CAVVWJ01. The sequence goes on along the minus strand of DATAOR010000026.1, from coordinate 25,533 downwards.
ATCGTTCGACACCAACGTCTCGAGCATCACCTGGGTTGCCGTCCTCTCTGCCCGTTCGGCCCCGCACCGCCTGCCGCCGTCACCGCCTCCCCCAATATTATCGCCTTCTCCGACAATGGGGCCGGGTCGAATCTCACATTTCGCCACGCTGGTCCGGCCGAGTTTGACGTGGGGGCCAAAGCGCGATACCGTTGCGCCAGACGGTGCCCCCAGGGATCACCCGTGGAGCCGAGTGCTATGGACGACCGTGGCGCCAACACGTTCTGTCAGCGGGCAGCGCTCGAGCTGGCCGCCCTGATCAACCACCAGCGGAAGCCGCGGGGCCGGCTGCGGCGGGACTCGGCGCTGCTGCGGGGGTTCGTGGCGCAGGTCCTGGCCGGCGGGATGGCCCCCCACCTGCTGCAGGGCGGGCCGTGGAAGGTGGGGACCCGGCCGCTCAAGAAACCCGGCCGGGGCGGTCTCCGCTTCATCCCGCTGGTCCAGCGGGGGGAGACCACCATCATGGTCACGACTCAGCGCGAGGCCGAGGAGCTGGTCGCCTTCCTCAACTACTGCGGGATGGACGAGTTCACCCGCCGCTGACGGGGCGGTCGGCGGGCATCCATCGAAAGCGCGATGACCGCCGACGGCTCACGACCCTGCCGCGGTCGGCGGCCAACCGTCGGAGCCGCGATGGCCGCCAACGGCTCACGCCCCTGCCGCTTCACCCTCCCCGGCGCTCCCCGCCCCCAGCGCCTGCTCCAACCGCCCGATCAGCTCGGCCTGGGCCGAGTTGATCCGCCGGCGGGCGGTCTCGGGATCGAACCAGCCGCAGCGATCAACCTCCGGATAGGTGATCCGGCGCCCTGAGCCGGGCGGCCACTCGCTGGTGGTGGTGTTGCTCACGATCGCGCCCGCGTCGGCATCGCCTTCCCAGGCCCAGGCATGGACCACCTTGCCGCCCTTCTGCCGGATGCTGCCGAGGGGCAGATACGGCCCGGTCGACGCGATGCCGGTCTCCTCGGCGAACTCTCGGCGGGCGGCGTCCAGCAGATCCTCGCCCTCATTGACCATCCCCTTGGGAATGGTCCACGATCCGGCATCACGGTCGCGCCAGAACGGCCCGCCCGGATGAGCCAGCAGCACCTCCAGGCCGCGTGCGCTGCGCCGGAACAGCAGCAGGCCGGCGCTGATGCTGGGCCGGCGGCGCCCGCCCGCGGCGCTCAATGGGCGTCGGCGGGCGTGGGCCCGCCGCCGCGATGGCGCTTCAGCATGAGGATGGCCGGGGAGACCACGATGAAGCTGATCAGGAGCAGCATCCAGGCATCATTGTAGCTCAGCATCATGGCCTGGCGCATGACCTGCTGGTCGAGCAGCGCCAGCGCCGCCTGATGGGCGTTGGTCGGGCCGTAGCCGTGGGCGACCAGGTTGGCCGTCAGTGCCTGGACCCGTTCATCCATCAGGGGCTGGCCGGGATAGACGTTGGCCAGCAGATCCACCCGATGGTACTGGCTGTGCACCGTGACGTAGGTGGCCAGGATGGCGATGCCGAATGACCCGCCCAGCTGACGGGCCAGATTGATCAGGCCCGCCGCCTGCTGCGCCTCGTTCGGCTTGAGGCTGGCGTAGGCCACGTTGTTGATCGGGGTGAACAGGAAGCCGAGGCCGGCCCCGCGGATGATGAGGGCCAGCCGGACATCCGGCTCTCCGGCAGCGGTGGTCAGGTGGCCCAGGTCCCACATCGCGACCACGAAGATGGCGACCCCGATGGCGATCAAGACCCTCGAGTCCACCAGCGGCCTGGCCCCGTTGAGCAGCCGGCCGCACAGCAGCGCGGTCACGGCGGTGGCAATGCCGCCCGGCATCAGGGCGAGCCCGGTCTCGGTGGGGGTGAACCGGAGCAGCGACTGGGTGAACAGCGGGAAGATGAATACCCCGCCATAGAGGCCGAACCCGAGCGCCACGAAGAGGAAGATCGAGGCCGCCAGCTCCCGGTTCTTGAGCACCCGGAAGTCGACCACCGGATGCCGGTTCCGGGGCGACAGCTCCCACCACACCATGCCGACCAGACAGACGCCCGCCACGATCGCCAGCCGGAGGATCAGCGCGCTGGAGAACCAGTCGTCGGCGTTGCCCTCCTCCAGCACGTACTGCAGCGAGCCGAGGCCCACCGTGAGGAGCGAGATCCCGAGCCAGTCCACCGTGCCGGCCCGTCGCCGCTGGCCCGGCGGGTCCTTGAGGAAGGTGGTCACCAGAAAGGTGGCCGCGATCGCGATCGGGACGTTGATGAAGAAGCACCAGTTCCAGGTGTAGTTGTCGGTGATCCAGCCCCCTACGGTGGGACCGAGCGTTGGCGCCACGATGATGCCGAGCAGGAAGATCGCCTGGACCAGGCCCTGCTGGTCACGGGGGAAGATCTGGCGGATGGTGGCCTGGGCGGTCGACAGCAGGGCCGCGCCGCCCGCGCCCTGGACGATGCGCCAGATCACCAGCTCCACCAGAGAGTGCGACGTGCCGCAGAGGAACGAGGCCACGGCGAACAGGATGATGGAGGCGGTGAGATAGCGCCGCCGGCCGAACCGCTCGGTGAAGAACGCGGTCATCGGCAGGACGACCACGTTCGACAGGATGTAGCCGGTGCTGACCCAGCTGATTTCCTGCTGGGTGGCGCCGAGGTTCCCGGCCATCTGCGGCAGGGCCACGTTCACGATGGTGGTGTCGAGCACCTCCATGATGGCGGCGGTGATCAGACCCAGCAGGATCAGCCAGCGGGTGGCCCCGATCCGCTCGGCTTCGCCGTCGGGAGCGAGTGCCGGCAGCGCGGCCGGCGCAGCGGTGGGCTTGTCGGGGGCGTTGGCGGTCACAGGGCTCCGGCCGTTGATGTCAGCCGGCGAAAGCTAGCACCGGCGGGATCACGCCCCCGTGGCGCGGGACACAGGCTGGAGCTCGACGCCGGTGATCTCGCCGCGCCAATACGGCTGCGGCCCGCCGGGGAGGATCCATTCGACCTCGCCCGTCAGCGGAAGCCGGTAGCCGCCGACCCGCTGGTAGCGGTGAAACCGACCCTGCCAGGGGGTCGGCACGGTCCGGCCGCCGCCGACGTCCCTGGGGCGGTCGGGCACGAAGATGCGGTCCACCAGGCCGTCATCGCCGAAGTGGAAGTCCACTGAAGCGGCCACCCCGCCCGCCGTCATCGTGGCCCGCGCGCTGGCGTCGTCCAGCAGCGACCAGGCCAGTCCGTCCCGGGGCAGCAGGGCCGCCGGCAGCCACACGGCCTCGGCCAGGAACCGCTGGAGCGCGGCGACGGACAGGGCCGGCGTCCCCTCGACCGAGACCAGCCGAATGCAGCCGAGCAGGCTGGCGGCCATCGATCCCTTCCCCGCCACGAAGCCGTCGCGAACCAGGATCGAGAGGCCCGGCGCGAGTGCGATGGAGGCGTCCCAGACGAACCCGGGCGGCCGAGCGGTGAAGTGCTCGACCGCCGAGAAGGGTCTCCACCTGTTCGACCGCGGCGAGACCAGGAATTCGCCCCGCTGGGTCAGCGTCGCCCCCGCCACCGGGGAGGCGTCTGGGCCAAGAACCGCCCGGAGGTAACGCTGCACCGGAGCCGGGACGCCGGGCAGGTCGCCCACCCCGGGCTGGACTGCGGCGGCGGCCCCGCGGAGCTGCGTCACCAGCGACCGGGTCTCCGCCCGCCAGCGGGCGCGCGACCAGAGCGCCGCGCCGGCACCAGCCACGGCGGCGCCGAGTCCGGCGGCGAGTCCGAGCCTCACCGGGGGGCCGGTGAGTCCGAGCCTGGCCGGGGGCCGGAGCGCGGAGGCGACCCGGCCGTGAGGCGCACGGGCAGCAGATGGCTGGCATCCGCGATCAGGGTCGCCAGGCCCCCAGCAGCCGGCGCACCACGACCAATTGGCCGATATGGTAAGCCGAATGGTCGATCACGAGCAGGATCTCGCGCAGGTAGGTCTGGCCGGAACCGTGAGGAATTCGGGCCGACAGGTCAATGCCGGGGTCCCGTGCCAGGGCCTCGAGCGCCGCGCGGTCTTCCCGGAACCGCCGCACGCTCTCCTCCCACGCTGTCCCCGAGGGCGGCTCAGCCGCCTTCGGCCAATAGTCGTCGGGCCACTGCATCTCCCGGTACTTCGGATTGCGGCAGAAGTCGAGGATGTCATGTTGGGTGATGCGAAGGTGCTCCAGCAGCTGCCAGGGCGAATAGGGCAAGCCGGCCGGTACCTGGCCCCGCAGGGACGGCGACAGGCCGGCCACCACGTCGTCGAAGCCGGTGTGGGCCTCGCCCCACGCGAGTGCGCGGGCGAGCTGATCACGCAGTGAGCCCTCCATGCTTGAACGTATCAGATCCGGACCGGCTTCGCGATGTCTTCGGCCCTGACGATGCCCTCAGAGCCCGCCGAGCAGCACTACCTCGTCAGCTCGCGCGTGAGGGCGGTGTCCACCTCGCCGGACGGCCGGTGGACTGCAACCACCCGCCCGCCGGTCTCCGCCCATCCGCCCAGCGCGGGATCCGGGCTGCCGAGCCGGACCCGAGGCACGGGTGCGCGGAGGCGCCAGGCGTACGGCAGCCAGGCTCCGGTCCGCAGCCGTCTCAGCCGCACTTCACCGCCGGTCTCCCCCGAAGGGATCCAGCGCGGCAGGTTGACATAGGTGAACGTGATGCGCCTCAGCTCGAGGGTCCGCTGGTCGAGTGTCAACGTGCCCCGGACATCGGCCGGTCCGCCCCGCTGGCCGGGGGTGAACTCCACCCGCACCTCACCGCCCTTGGGATCTCCGACCCGAAAACAGTGTCGGGCCAGGAACCAGTCGCTGAACAGGGCGCGGCCGTCCAGGCCGTAGTACACCGGTCCCCGGTCGATGCCTACGTCGGTCCAGCGCTGGCCCGGCCGGTCCGTCCGGACGAACCCCCAGCGGGCCAAAGTGTCGGGTAAGGCGCTCTGAATCGGCCACGACGCCAACAGGCCGGCCGTCGTCTCGCTGCTGTCGATCAGCTCGCCGGCGGGTGAGTATCGAGTCAGGTACCACTCGGTGGCGAACCCCATCGCGCCGCTGCCGGCCGCGTCCTGCGCCAGGGCCATCGCGGTCTGGCCGACCTCGAGCAGGCGACTCACCACCTCATCCTGGCCCAGTCGGACCGAACAGTGCGGTCGCCGGGCCTCGACGGTGATGGTAGGCAAGGTGTACGTCTCGGCGGCGACCTTGAGGGTCAGCAGATAGGTCTGACCGGCCGCCAAGTCGAACGGCGTCGACCGCCAGGTGCGCCACCCGATCTGTCGGACCACCACGGTGAATCGGCCGGGGCGCCCGGCGGACAAGGCATAGCCCCCGCTGGGGCTGCTGGCGGTCTGGGCCAGGTCCTTTTCCGCGCTGTCCTGGAGGACGACGAGCGCGCCGGCTATGGGCGCGCCGGGCGGCGACTGCAGCACGCGCCCCTGCACCGTCTGGGCCTGCCCGGCGCGGACCGGAGCGACCATCGCGGCGGCGAGCAGAGCAGCCAGGGCGGGGCGGCGCGAGGAGGGAAGCACTACCCTCGGAACGTAGCCGCCTCTCTTGCGCTTCGGGATCTGTTCGGGTACTGTGGAGGGGCCCTGAACCGGCGAGGCTGCGGATGCTGCGGGTTCCCGATCTCGAACAGAAGCTCGACACCCTCATGGGCTTGGCGGAAGACGATCGGGAGGGCCCGCCGCTGCCGCCCCGGCTTCGGCATGCCCGCCGGTCGGGCTCCCTGGGTCCACTCAATATTCGTCGGCTCCGGAGCGGCGGCCGGGAAACCAGGCTGCTCCGGATCCTGATGACCAACGCCTGCGCCTACAACTGCCACTACTGCCCGATGCGCCGGGATCGCAACCTGCCGCGCACCCTGCTCAAGCCCGAGGAGCTGGTCCGCATCTTCCTGGGCGCGCGGTCGCGCGGATGGGTGGATGGCCTCTTCGTCACCACCGGCATCCCGAGCAATCCGGTACGGGTGATGGACGGGCTGATCACCGCGCTCGAGCTGCTGCGGGAGCGGCATCGCTTCGGCGGATACATCCACGTCAAGCTGGTGGCCGGCGCGGAGGCGGCCCAGATCGAGCGGCTCACAGCCCTGGCCAGCCGCGTTTCGCTCAATCTCGAGGCCCCATGCGGGCAGACGTTGGCCCGGATCGCGCCAGACAAGAATTTGCCCCTTGCCCTGGAGAACCTGGAACGGGTCCGGTCGCTGGTGCTGCACGAGCGGGCGGAGCGGGCCCAGGGGCGTCCGGCCGATCCGTTGCATCCGCGAGGAGCATCCGGCATGACCATGCAGTTCGTGGTCGGCGCCACGCCCGACACCGACCGGACCCTGATCGAGACGGTCGGCCGGCTGCAGGCGGCCGGCGGCATCCATCACGCCCATTTCAGCGCCTTCCGGCCGATCAAGGACACCCCGATGGAGTCGGTGCCGGCTGCGCCCGCGCTGCGCGAGCACCGCCTCTATCAGGCGGACTACCTGCTCAAGGATTACGGCTTCTCCGCCGACGAGGTGGTGTTCGAGCCGACCGGCAACCTGCCACTGACGCTGGATCCCAAGGCCGCCTGGGCGCTGGCTCACCCGGAGCGGTTTCCGGTCGAGGTCACCCGGGCCGACCAGGACACGCTGCTTCGTGTCCCCGGGATCGGGCCGGTGGCGGCCCGACGGATCGTCGAGGAGCGCGCGGCCGCCAGCTTGCGCGGCCTGGCGGACCTCCGTGGGCTCGGCGTGGTGACTACCCGCGCCGCCGGGTTCCTCACCCTGCGGGGCCGGCGCCTGCAGACCACCCGGTGGACCGAGCAGCTGGGCTTCTGGGCGCCGGAGGAAGAGACCGGCCGTTACCACGCCACCTACGAGGTCAGCCCAGGCACCTTCCGCTGAGGTGGGGCCGCGGCCCATCGGAGTCGCGCGGCCGTTGGGCTGCCCGATTGCGGAACAGCGGGACGGGGCGTTCGGGTACAGTCAGGGACTGCAGGATTATCGGCACGAGCGAAGCGAAGTCGTCCCTGACTGTGCTCGAGCGCCAGCGGCTCCGCGGCCGCGGGGTCGAACCCGCCGGGAGGCGGTCCGGTTGACAGCCTGAAAGGAGTTCGATACTCATTAAACTGTGACTACCCGTGAAGGCGCCGAGTTCCGGCTGACTACCCGACAGTTCGAGCTGATCGCCAAGGCGCTGGCCGATCCGCGCCGGATGGCGCTGCTGGAAACCATCGCCGGCGAGCGGAACCGCTGCCCCTGTCAGCGGCTGCGGGACATGTTCCCCGTGTCCAAGGCTACCATCTCGCACCACATCAAGGAATTGGCTCGAGCCGGGCTGGTGGACACGCGGAAAGAGGGGCAGTACCTCCATTGCGAGGTCCGCCGGGAGGTGCTGAAGGCGTACACGGCGGAGTTGCTGCGCCGGGTGGGCCGGAGCGGCGGGGCATAGCTGGAGCTGAGCGGAGGGGGCCGCACCGGTCCGGCCTGGTGGGCCGCGCTGGCGCAGTTCCGGCATGAGGCAGCGAACGACGGTCCGAACGCGACGCGTTCGGCATGGTGCGACGGAAATGTTAGATGGTTGTAAAACTATCGTCACCGCCCCGGAGGCACGGCATGCTGGTTCGGTCGTCCGCAGTCCTCGGTCTGTTGTCCCTCGTCGGCGCCATCGCCGGCTGCTCCTCCGCCACTCCCCCGCCCCCGCCGCCGCCGGCGGTCAGCGTGGCCCCCGTCCTCGAGCAGGAGATCGCCGAGTGGGACGAGTTCAGCGGCCGCCTCGAAGCCGTCGACCAGGTCGAGATCCGGCCCCGCGTGAGCGGCTATATCCGCCGGCTCACCTTCGACGAGGGCAAGGAAGTCCGCAAGGGCGAGGTCCTGTTCGAGATCGATCCCCGGCCCTATCAGGCCGCGCTCGACCAGGCCGAGGCCCAGCTGGCTCAGGCCCGGACGGCGGCGGAGCTGGCCGGGCGTGAGGTCGAGCGGGCCCAGAAGCTGATCAACGTCCAGGCCATCTCGCGGGAGGAGTTCGACAGCCGGACCAGCGCCCGGGCCAACGCGGCCGCGGCCGTCCAGGCCGCGGAGGCCGCGGTCGAGACCGCCAGGCTCAACCTGGGGTGGACCCACGTGCGCTCACCCATCGCGGGCCGGGTGAGCCGGGCGGAGGTGACCGAGGGCAACCTGGTCCAGGCGGGGCCGCCCGACGCCACCCTGCTCACCACGGTGGTCTCGCTCGACTCGATGTACCTCTACTTCGACAGCGACGAGCAGAGCTACCTCCGCTACTCGGGCACGGCCAAGGGCGGCACCGCCGGGTGGCGCGATGCCCGGTTCCCCGTCTACCTCAGCCTGGCCAACGAGACCGGCTGGCCCCACCAGGGGCGGCTCGATTTCGTCGATAACCGGATCGACCCGGCCACGGGCACCATCCGGACCCGCGCCATCTTCACCAACCGCGACCGCCGGTTCACGCCCGGGCTGTTCGCCCGGGTGAAGCTGGTCGGCGGCCAGAAGGAACGGGCGCTGCTGGTGCGCGACGCGGCGGTGGGCACCGATCAGGATCGCAAGTTCGTGCTGGTGCTGGCCAAGGGAGACAGCCTCACCTACCGGCCGGTGGAGATCGGCCGGATCTGGAACGGGCTCCGGATCGTCCGCACCGGGCTCAAGGCCGGCGACCAGGTCGTGGTGAACGGCCTGATGCGGGTCCGGCCCGGCATGAAGGTGAAGCCGACCGTGGTGGCGATGATCCCCGACTCAGCCGGTGCGGGCACCGACTCGGGCACGGGCTCCGGGGCGGACTCGTCCGGCGGCGCCGTGGCGGAGCGTTAACCCATGCGACTGTCCCGCTTCTTCATCGACCGGCCGATCTTCGCGGCCGTGCTGTCGATCGTGATCTTCATCGCTGGCCTGATCGCGATGGTCACCCTGCCGGTCAGCGAATATCCCGATGTCGTGCCGCCGTCGGTGGTGGTCCGCGCCATCTACCCCGGGGCCAACCCGCGGACCCTGGCCGAGGCGGTCGCCACGCCGCTGGAAGAGCAGATCAACGGCGTCGAGAACATGCTGTACATGTCCTCCCAGGGAACCTCCGACGGCGTGCTCACGCTGACGGTCACCTTCCGGGTCGGCACCGACGTCGACCTGGCCCAGGTCCAGGTTCAGAACCGGGTGAGCCAGGCGCTGCCCCGTCTGCCCGAAGAGGTCCGCCAGCTCGGCGTCACCACCGTCAAGAGCTCGCCCAACTTCATCATGGTGGTGCACCTGGTCTCGCCGGACAACCGGTACGACATCACCTACCTCCGGAACTACGGGCTGCTGCAGATTAAGGACGTGATCAGCCGGATCCCCGGCGTGGGCCAGGTCCAGATCTTCGGCGGCGGCGACTACGCCATGCGGGTCTGGCTCGACCCCGGCAAGGTGGCGTCCCGCGGCCTGACCGCGTCGGACGTGGTCAACGCCATCCGGGAGCAGAACGTGCAGGTCGCGGCCGGCGTGGTGGGCGCCCCGCCGATGCCGGTGCCGGTGGACTACCAGCTCAGCGTCAACGCCCGCGGCCGCCTGATCGACGAGAAGGAATTCGGCGACATCATCCTCAAGACCGGCGCCGACGGGGAGATCACCCGCCTGCGGGACGTGGCCCGGCTCGAGATGGCCGCCGGCGACTATGCCCTCCGGTCGATGCTCAACAACCAGGACGCGGTGGGCATCGGCATCTTTCAGGCGCCGGGGTCGAACGCCCTTCAGCTCTCCTCCGCCGTCCGCCAGACGATGGAGCGGCTCAAGCAGAACTTCCCCGAGGGGGTGGAGTACCGGATCGTCTACGACCCCACGATCAACGTGCGGGACGGCATCCGCGAGGTGGTCAAGACCCTGTTCGAGGCCATCCTCCTGGTCGTCTTCGTGGTGGTGCTCTTCCTCCAGACCTGGCGAGCCTCGATCATCCCGCTGGTGGCGGTGCCGATCTCGATCGTGGGCACCTTCGCCATCCTGCTGGGCTTCGGCTTCTCGATCAACACCCTGTCGCTGTTCGGGCTGGTGCTGGCCATCGGCATCGTGGTGGACGACGCCATCGTGGTGGTGGAGAACGTCGAGCGCAACATCGAAGCGGGGCTCTCGCCCAGGGACGCGTCCTACCGGGCGATGGAGGAGGTCAGCGGGCCGATCATCGCCATCGGACTGGTGCTGTGCGCCGTGTTCGTCCCGGTGGCCTTCCTCAGCGGTCTGACCGGCGAGTTCTATCGCCAGTTCGCCCTGACGATCGCGTTCTCCACCGTGATCTCCGCCGTCAATTCACTCACCCTGAGCCCGGCCCTGAGCGCCATCCTGCTCAAGTCGCGCGATGCCCCGCCCGACCGGCTGACCCGGTTCCTCGACCGGAGCCTGGGCTGGCTGTTCCGGCCGTTCAACCGGGTGTTCCGCCGCGGCTCCCAGCGGTACGGCACGGCCGTGGCCCGCGTGATCCGGCGGTCGGGCTTCGCCCTGGCGGTCTACGCCGGCCTGATCGCGCTCACCGTGTTCGGCTTCTCCAAGGTGCCGCACGGATTCGTGCCCACTCAGGACAAGCAGTACCTGGTCGCGTTCGCCCAGCTGCCCGATGCCGCCACCCTCGACCGGACCACCAGCGTCATCCGGCAGATGGGTGACATCGGCGGGAAGGAGCCCGGGGTGGACAACGCGGTCCAGTTCCCCGGGCTGTCGATCAACGGCTTCGTCAACGCGCCCAACGCCGGCATCGTGTTCTTCCCGCTCAAGCCGTTCGACGAGCGGAAGAGCAAGGCCGAGTACGGTCTCACGCTGGCGGGGACGCTGAACGGCAAGTTCAGCCAGGTCCAGGACGCCTTCGTGGCCGTGTTCCCCCCGCCCCCGGTCAACGGGCTCGGCGCGGTGGGCGGCTTCAAGCTCGAGCTGGAGGATCGGGCCGGCCTGGGCGAGGATGCGCTGAACGAGGCCACCCAGGCGCTGATCAATCGGGCCTATCAGACGCCGGAGCTGGCGGGCGTGTTCACCAGCTACCGGATCAACGTGCCCCAGCTCGAGGTCGTGGTGGACCGCGAGAAGGTGAAGCAGGAGGGCATCCAGCTCACCGACCTGTTCCAGACCATGCAGGTCTATCTTGGCTCGGTCTACGCCAACGACTTCAACCGGTTCGGCCGGACCTACCAGGTGAAGGTGCAGGCCGACGCCCAGTTCCGGGCCACGGCCGAGAACATCGCCCAGCTCAAGGTCCGCAACGCCCAGGGCGCGATGGTGCCGCTGGGCTCGGTGGTCCAGGTCAAGCCGTCCCACGGGCCTGACCAGGGGCTGCGCTACAACGGCTATCCCGCCGCCGACATCAACGGCGGACCGGCGCCGGGCTACAGCTCGGGTCAGGCGGAGGAGGCGATCGAGCGGCTGGCCGCCGAAGTGCTGCCCAACGGGATCGGGTACGAGTGGACCGACCTGAGCTATCAGCAGCGGCTGTCCGGCAACACCGCGGTCTTCGTCTTCCCGCTCTGCGTGCTGCTCGCGTTCCTGGTGCTGGCGGCGCAATACGAGAGCTGGTCGCTGCCGCTGGCGGTGATCCTGATCGTGCCGATGTCACTGCTCTGCGCCATCACCGGCGTGTACCTCACCAAGGGCGACAACAACATCTTCACCCAGATCGGATTCCTGGTGCTGATCGGGCTGGCCTGCAAGAACGCGATTCTGATCGTCGAGTTCGCCCGCGAGCTCCACCTGCAGGGCCGCACGGCGGTCGAGGCGGCGCTGGAGGCCTGCCGCATCCGGCTCCGGCCTATCCTGATGACCTCGTTCGCCTTCATCATGGGCGTGCTGCCCCTGGTGTTCTCCAGCGGCGCCGGCGCCGAGATGCGGCACGCCATGGGAGTGACGGTCTTCTCGGGCATGCTGGGCGTGACCTTCTTCGGGCTGGTGCTCACGCCGGTGTTCTACGTGGTGATCTCCCACCTGGTCGAGCGGCGCGCCCGGGCCGCCCAGTCGGCCGAGCCGTCGGACCGGGAGGCGATCCATGCGTAGGCCACTTTCCCTCGCGGCCGCCGCCCTGATCGCGGCTTGCGGCGCGCCGGGCTACCAGCCGCCCCCGGTGCCGGTGCCCTCGCGGTTCCAGGAGAGCGCGCGCGACACCACGGCCCGGCCGCGCGAGCTGCTCCCCCCCGCGCGGGTGCCCGGGGACAGCGCCGGCGGCCTGGCCGCGGACAGCGCCGCCCTGCCGGCGGGAGACAGCGCCGCGGTCCCGATCCAGCCGGCGGTCCGCACCGGCGATCAGACGGTCGACCAGGCCTCCTACTGGCGGGCCCTGGGCGACACCACGCTCGATCGCCTGGTGGCGGAGGCCCTTCGGACCAACCTCGACGTCCAGGCCGCGCTGGCCCGGGTGCGGGGTGCCCGGGCGGCTCGAACCGAGTCGGCCCTGGACCTGGCCCCCACCGTGACGGCCGCGGGCGGCTATACCCGCCAGCGGCTGTCGGGCGCCGCGTTCCCGATCGGCAGCGGCACCTTTCCCGACCAGGACATCTGGGACGCGGGCTTCGACGCGTCGTGGGAGCTCGACCTGTTCGGGCGGGTTCGCCGCGGGGTCCAGGCCCAGGGCGCGCTGGTCGGCGCAGCCGATGCCGACCTGCGCGACGTCAGGGTCGTGCTCACGGCCGAGCTGGCCCGGACCTACTTCGAGCTGCGCGGCGCGCAGGAGCGACTGACGGTGGCCCGGCGGAACGCCGAGAACCAGCGCCGCACGCTCCAGGTCACCCAGCAGCGGCTGGACGCGGGCCGGGGAACGGCCTTCGACACCGAGCGGGCCCGGACCCAGCTCGGCTTCACCCTGGCGTCGATCCCGGCGCTGGAATCGCAGGTCGCCTCGGCCCAGTACGCCCTCGGCGTGCTGGTGGGCCGCCCGCCCGCGACCGTGGCCGCCGAGCTGCAGTCATTGAGCGCCGTGCCGCTCCTTCCGGCCGAGGTGACGGTGCCGAGCCCCGATTCGCTGATCCGGCACCGGCCCGACGTAGCGTCGGCCGAGCGGCAGGCGGCGGCGGGGCGGGCCCTGGTCGGTGCGGCCAAGGCCGAGTACCTGCCCCGGATCACCGTCGGCGGCAGCGCCGGGTACTCCGCGGCGACCTTCGGTTCCATCGGCGACGACGGCACCTTCCGCTACGCGGTCGGTCCGGTCGTCTCCTGGCCGGCCCTGAACCTGGGTCGGGTCAAGGCCCGGGTGGATGCCACCCGGGCCCGGGCGGACGAGGCCGAAGCCCGCTACGCCCAGACGGTGCTGCGGGCCGAGCAGGAAGTGGAGACGGGATTGTCGCGCTACCGGACATCTCGGGCGCGGGTGGAGCGGATCGGCGACGCCGCGGCCGCCAGTGCCCGGGCCGCCGAGCTGGCGCGGCTCCGGTTCGAGGGCGGGGTGGCCGATTTCCTCCAGGTGCTCGACGCCGAGCGCACCCAGCTCGACGCCGAGGACCAGCTGGCCCAGGCGCACATCGACGCGGCAACGGCGTACGCCGCGCTGTATCAGGCCCTCGGCGGCGCGCTTCCTGGCGCTCAGTCCGAAGCGCGCTGACCCGTCTGCCGTCCGGGTCGGCCTGCCGGCGGGGACCAGGCTGGAGGTGCTGGACCGACGCCGAACGCCGCGCGCCTAGCGACGGAAGACGGTTCGGCCCTCCAGCAGGGTCCGCATCACCCTGGCTCGATGGATCTGCCCGGCCGGAATCTCGAACAGATTCCGGTCGAGCACGATCAGATCGGCCCGCTTGCCCTCCTCGATCGAGCCGGTCTCGCGTTCCAGGTGCAGCTGCCAGGCGGCGTTGATCGTGTAGAGCGCCAGCATGGTCGCCAGATCCACCCGCTCCGCCGGATGCCAGGGCGGGCTGAGGGTGTCGCCCGGCTCCCGATGGGTGATACCGACCTCGATGGCCTCGAGCGGATCGAGCGACGAGACGGACCAGTCGCTGCCGCCCGAGACCAGGGCGCCGGTCCGGACCAGGCTGGCGATGGGATAGAGCCACCGGCTCCGTTCCCGACCCAATGCCGGCTCCGTCAGCCGGGTGAGATACTCGTCGCCATTGGCCCAGCGGGCCTGGAAGTTGGCCACCACACCGAGCCGCCGGAATCGGGGCAGGTCGGCGGGGTCGATCAGCTCCAGGTGGGTGATGGTGTGACGCAGGTCTCCGGCCGGATCCGCCGAGCGCGCCCGGGCAAACGCATCGAGCGTCATCCGGATGGCCCGATCGCCAATGGCGTGGACGTGGATCTGCCAGCCGTCGCGATCGAGGGCCACCGCCAGCCGGTCGAGCGTGGCCTGGTCGCGAATCGGCCTGCCCGCGTCCCCTCGGCGATCGAGATAGGGAACCAGCAGGGCCGCGGTCCGCGACTCGATGACCCCGTCCTGGAACAGCTTCACGGCCGTGGGCCGGACATGCTCCGTGGCATAGCGGGCGCGCCAGTCCCGGAGGCGCGCGAGCATGGTGTCGCCGTCGCCGGAGGCGGTCAGCGCCGCGACGACCCGCACCGTGAGCCGGCCGGCCCGGTCCGCCGCCGAGTAGGTCTCGAGCTCTCGTTCGCCGGTGTTGGCGGCGAACCAGGTGGTGATGCCGAACGACCCCGCCAGCCGTTGGGCCCGGTCGAGTCCGGCCGAGAGCTCCTCGCCGGTCCGGGCAGGCAGAACGTGATCGAGCAGCTCGGCGGCGGCCTCGCGGATGGTCCCGCTGGGCTCGCCCGTCCGGGGATCCCGCTCGATCCGGCCGTCGGGTGGATCGGGGGTGGCGCGGGTAATCCCTGCCGCCGCCAGGGCGCGCGAGTTGACCCAGGCGGAGTGGCCGTCCGCCGCCCACATGAGCGCCGGGCGGTCGGGGACCAGGCTGTCGAGCAGCCGGCGCTGGGGATTGCCGTCGGGGAAGACAGGCAGCTGCCAGCCGGTCCCCCGGACCCACGGCAGCGCCGGGCGCCGGGCGGCGCAGTCCCGAATGACCGCCGCGATGGCACTCGGGCTGGCCGCCTCGGCCAGGGCGCAGTCGGCCAGCTCCACGCCGCTGTCTACCGGGTGGACATGGCCGTCCTGAAACCCGGGCAGGAGCATCCGGCCGTGCAGATCCACCACCTCCGTGCGGGGGCCGATCGTCCCCGCGGGCAGCCGCTCGCCCACGAAGGTGATTCGTCCGGCCCGGATCGCCACGCTGGTGGCCCAGCTCCGGGCCGCGTCCAGGGTGTAGACGGCCCCGTTGCGGAAGACCAGATCGGCCGGTTGCGCCTGGCGCTCGAGCCACCGCACCCGGCAGCCGGCCATGCCCAGGACGGCAATCCCGGCAACCGACCACCACCCCGCGCCACGGCGCGACATGGCGGGCCGCCCTACAGGCCGAAGAATGCCAACGCGTCCACCACGTTGCCCAGGGTGGTCGAGAGGACGGGGTGCGAGGCCTCGAGCCGGCGCACCGCGTCGCTGGTGCGGTCGCGGAGGGAGGGCGTCGTTTCGGGACCGGCCGGCCGATCCGGCGGGCGGCCAGCCGCCACGGCTTCCAGGTCCTGCACCAGCTGCTCCAGCGACCGGCGGGTCGCCGGCGGCAGGCCTTCGGCGCCGGCCAGCTGAGCTCGAATCTGGGTCACCACGTCCTGCAATTTCGGGTCTGCCATGCATCGCTCACGGGAGAGATGACGGAGTATGCCGCCACGGCTTCGGCAGCGCGAGTCCGGCGCCGCTCGCTACGGGGCCGGACTTCCCATCCGACCCCCGCCTCGCTACCGTCCTCACCGTCACATCCGTCACGAGGAGTGGAGACCGAGCGATGAAACGGGGTCCGAAGGTCAAGATCGCCCGCGCACTGGGGATTGCCATCACGCCCAAGGCGGCGCGGATCATGGAGAAGCGGCCCAACCCGCCGGGCCAGCACGGTGCGGCCACGCGGCGAAAGGTCAGCGACTACAAGAAGCAGCTGCTGGAGAAGCAGCGGCTCCGTGCCCAATACAATATCAGCGAGCGCCAGCTCCAGAACGCCTTCAGCGACGCCACCCGGCAGCCGGGCAACACCGGCGTCCGCCTGCTGCAGCTGCTGGAGATGCGGCTCGACGCGGTGGTGCTGCGGGCGGGGTTCGTCCGGACCATCTACGCCGCCCGGCAGGCGGTGGTGCACGGCCACGTGCTGGTCAACGGGCGGCGGGTGGACCGGCCCGCCCGCCGGCTGCAGCCGGGGGATACCGTAGCGCTGGCCGCCCGGAGCCGCGACCTGCCGGCGTTCACCGTTCCGCTGGAGAATTCCCGGCCGGCCGCGCATCTCGACCTCGACCGGGAGCGGCGCAGCGTCCGCATCCGGGAGGTTCCGGAACGGGAGCAGATCCCGGTGCAGTGCGAGGTGTCGCAGATCGTGGAATACTATTCGCGCTGAGCGGTACAGTCCCGAGCCGGCCACGGCCGACGTCCCCGGACGTCGGCCGTGCCGCTATCGGGGTCAGAGCGTCAGCGGGAGCGGCTTGCCCGGCTTAGAGCGGCAGCGGCAGCGGCTTGCCCGGCTCGGTCCAGCGGAGGCGGCTCCCCAGGCCGGCGCGGGCGAACGCCGCGGCGATGTCGTCCCGCGACTCCGAAAAGTGATCCCAGCCTTCGAAGTGGATGGGGACGATGATCGCGTCGCCCAGCGCCCGGGCCGCCTCGACCCCATCCTCGGCAGTCATCGTCAGGGGCCATGGCCCGGCGGCCTCCACCCGGGCGGCCCCCATGAACAGCAGGGCGACCGCGATCGGCCAGCGCCGGGCCACCTCCGCCACCCCCTCGTACCACACCGTGTCACCCGAGAGATAGACCGCCCGACCTGGCCGATCGCCCCGCTCGAGCACGAAGCCGATCACCGGGCCGCGGTCGAGCTGCGGCGGCCCGTGGCGTGCCGGCGTGGCCGTCACCCGAAGCCCGCCGGCCTGCCCCGCCAGCTCGAAGTCCTGCCACGGCTCCAGTCCCCGGGCCGTGCCGCCCAGCCGCGCGGCCGCGGCCGTCGGGGCCAGGACGCACGGCACCCGTGAGAGCAGAAGGCGACCGGCGTGGTCGAGATTGTCGAAGTGATGGTCGTGACTGAGGAGGACCGCGTCGAGCCGTCCCAGGGCGTCGGCCGCGAGGGCCGGTCCGGTCCGCTTGTGCAGGGTATAGACCGGCGTCGGGTAGCTGGTGTCGGCCGGGTCGAACGTGGGATCGGTCAGCAGGCGGACGCCGGCCCACTCGAGCAGCGCGGTGGGGCCGCCGATCCGGGTGATCGTGACCGCATCCTGTCCCACCGGACTCATGGGCGGGTGGACGACGCGGTCCGCGTGTTGAGGAAGGCGACCAGCAGCCGGACCTCCGCCGGGGTCAAGGTCCGGGCGTAGGCGGGCATGTTGGGGCTGCCGTTGGTGATCCGGGCGGCTATCTGATCGGGCGACATCCGGCTGCGGACGTCACTCAGCTCGGGGCCGCGCCGCCCGCCGTGCCCTTCGATGGCGTGACAGAACTCGCAACCCTTGGCCTGGAACAGCCGGGCTCCGGCCTGCACCGCGGGATCGGCGCTGGCCACCACGGCGGCGGGCAGCGGTCCCGCGGCGAAGTCGGGTGACCAGTCGGCCCGCTCGCCCGCCAGCCAGAAGGTCACGATCGTGGTCCACATGAAGACGACCAGCAGGCCGGCCAGCGGGCGCTCGCGCACACTGCGCGGCCCCCGGTTGAACAGCGGCAGCAGCAGCAGCACGGCGCCGAAGACCAGCGGCCCCGCCACGATGATGAAGGTCTCGAGATTCTGCGGCGCCAGCGCCAGCACGGCGAAGTACCAGAGGAAATACCAGTCCGGCCGCGGGTAGGCCTCGAGCACGCTCGGATCGGGGGGCCGGCCCAGCGCGGGCGGGCCGAAGATCAGGGCCAGGAGCACGATGGTGGCCACCACCGCCGCGCCGAACACGGCGTCTCGCCAGGCGGCATCGGGCCAGAACGGCACGCCTTCCCGCGCCAGCAGGGCGGCGTACCGCTGGCGGTAGGTGGCGGGGTCCACCGGCTGGCCCTTGACCGGACGCTCGCTGATGCCGTGGCGGAGCACCAGCACGAGGTGCAGCCCGATGAAGCCGAACACCACCGCCGGAATGAAGAAGACGTGGAACGCGAAGAAGCGGCTCAGGGTCGCCCCGCCGATGGTGTCGCCGGCCAGGATGAACCTGGCGAGCTGCCCGCCTACCACCGGCATCCGCCCGGCCTGCGCCGCGCCGACGATGACCGACCAGACCGCGGTCTGGTCCCACCGGAGCAGCTGGCCGGTGAAAGCCAGCGCCAGGGTGAGCAGCAGCAGCACCGCCCCGGTCAGCCAGTTCAGCTCGCGGGGAAACTTGTAGGCCGCCATGAGAAAGGTGCGGGAGACGTGAATCCCGATCAGCAGCACCATGGCCGAGGCCCCGAAGTAGTGCATCCCGCGGAGAAATCGGCCCAGCATGGCCTGTTCGGTGATGAACCGCAGGCTCTCGTAGGCGTCCCCGCTCGAGGGCACGTAGGCGGTGGCCAGGGCGATGCCGGTGGCCACCTGCAGCACGAAGGCGATCAGGGTGGCGCTGCCGAAGACGTAGAACCAGCCGGTCCGCGGCGGTACCGGATGCTCCAGCGCCCGCCGGGTGGCGGTGAGCAGTCCGCTCCGATCGTCGAGCCAGCCCAGCGCGCGCCGAATCACCCTGCCGCTCAGGCGATGGGGATCGGGCTGGTCAGGATCTCGACCTGGCCGTTCCGGAGACGGACGGGGTACTGGGGCAGCGACCTGGGCGGCGGGCCGGCCGCGACCGTCCCGTCCCGGTTGTAGACGCCGCCATGGCAGGGACAGAGAAACAGCTCGGCGTCGGCCACCCAGCGCACCGGGCAGCCGAGGTGGGTGCAATGCACCGTGAAGGCGGTGAAGTGTTCGGCGTCGTCGCGCCGGAGCCAGGCGGCGGTCCGGGCGGTCACGCCGGCCCACGGCAGCGGCGAGGCATCCTCGAACGCAACGTTGACCGTCTCGCCCACCCGGAAATGGTCAGCCGGTCCGACCGCCCGCCAGACCCGCGGCGCCTTGCGGGTCAGTGGTGACAGCAGGAAGCCCAGGACGGGCACCGTCGCCACCGCGCCGATGAGGCCGGACAGCACCAGCGAGAGCCGGCTGAGGAACCGACGGCGGGACGGCGGGATCGGATCGGGGAGCGCGGGCGACGGGGAATGCATGCCCCGCCAAATTAGGTCGGGACATGCGGTACAACAAGCCGCCCGCCATCCGCCGGGCGAGCTTGACAACCGCGGTACCGGATCCCAATGTAGCAGCCGTCGCGAGCCCTCGACCACGAGATGGCGCTACCTCGGCGTCCATTCCTCGCGACTCACCGACTTCATCGCAGCACCATTACCCCAATTGCTTCGGCCGCGCCGCGGCCGCCCCCTGCTCCGTTCCATTCCGCGCGGAGGAGCGACTATGTCGCGTTTCCTCATAGTTCTGGCGGCGGGTGTTCTGGTCGCCTGCAGTGACCAGTCCGCCCTGTCGTCGCCCGAGACGCCGGCCGATGGCGCAGCCCCGGTAGTGTCGCCCGAGGAGCTGTCCGACAGCCGCGTTCCCGCCGGCGCCCACACGGCGCTGTCGGGCGGCGCCACCACCGTGTTCGATGCCACCGTCAACGCCTTCAGCCTGCCGGCGGCGAACCTGGCCGGCGACGCCCTGGAGGTTCACGACCGGGGTGACGAAGCGTTCGAGGACGTGTTCGTGCCCGCACCGGCACCGGAGCACGGCGGGCTCGGCCCCGTGTTCGACAACGTGTCCTGCGAGGCCTGTCACCAGGGTGACGGCCGGGGGCGCCCGCCCAATCCGGGCGAGCCGATCAGCTCGCTGCTGTTCCGGGCCAGCATCGCCGGCTTGGGCCCTCATGGCGGCCCCAACCCCGTGCCCGGCTTTGGCGGCCAGCTCCAGCTCCGGGCGATTGCGGGATTCACCCCCGAGGCCGCGGCCACGATCACTTACGTCGAGACCGAGGGCGTGTTCGCCGACGGGACACCGTTCCAGCTCCGGGTCCCGAGCTACACCCTGACCGGCGGCTACGCTCCCCTGCCCGGCGGCGTGCTGGTCTCGCCCCGGACTGCCCCGGCCGTCTTCGGCCTGGGATTGCTCGAGGCGGTGCCGGCCGTGGAGGTGTTGGCCCGGGCGGATCCCCGGGACCGCAACCGCGACGGCATCTCCGGCAAAGCCAACCTGGTCTGGGACCAGGCCCGTGGGCGGATGGCGCTGGGGCGATTCGGCTGGAAGGCGAACGCACCGAACCTGGTGCAGCAGACGGCGGGCGCGTACAACGGCGACATGGGCGTCACCAGCAGCCTGTTCCCCAGCGAGGCGTGCGAGGGACAGGTCGCGGGCTGCGAGTCGCACCCGCCCGAGGTCGACGACCAGACGGTTCGCGACGTGGCATTCTACAACCAGACCCTCGGCGTACCGGCCCGCCGCGACCTGGACCATGCGGAGACCACCGCCGGCGAGCAGCTGTTCCACGCCGCCGGCTGCGGCGGCTGCCACGTGGCGACCCTGGTGACCGGCTCCCTCCGGGGCGTGCCCCAGGTGTCACGCCAGGTCATCCATCCCTACACCGACCTGCTGGTGCACGACATGGGGCCGGGACTGGCGGACAATCGCCCGGACTTCGAGGCCTCGGGCAGCGAGTGGCGCACAGCGCCGCTCTGGGGCATCGGCCTGGTCGAGATGGTGAACGGCCATACCAACTTCCTCCACGACGGGCGGGCACGCTCGCTGCTGGAGGCGGTGATGTGGCATGGCGGGGAAGCGCAGGCTGCGCGGGATCGGGTGCTGCGGATGACGGCGGACCAGCGGAGCGCGCTGGTGGCGTTCCTCGGCTCCCTCTGAGCGTCGCTCGTGTCTTGCCGGCCGTGACTCAGGGGTCGCCCTGCCGTGATGGGCGGGACGGCCCCAGCCGGATTCAGGTGGCGGGCATCATCCGGCCCGCCACCTCCTTCACGATCTTGGCCGCGACCGTCGCGGTGAGCCCGCTGACGTCCTGCCGCGGGTTGTACTCGACCACATCCGCCGCGACCAGGTCGCCCTCCAGGCGCTGGATCAGGTCGAGCACCTCCCGGGTCGTCAGTCCGCCAGGCTCGCGGTGGCTCACCCCCGGGGCATAGGCCGGGTCCAGACCATCCAGGTCCACGCTGAGATAGACCTTGCCCTCGGTCCGCGGCCTCGAGCCCGCCAGCCAGTCCGACATCTCGATCACCTCGACACCGAACCGATCGGCCTGGTCGCGCTGGTGCCGGTTCATGGTGCGGATCCCCACCTGGATCAGCCGGCCGGCCAATCCCTCTTCCATGATCCGGGCGAAGGGGCACGCGTGCGACCAGCCGTCGCCCTCGAACTCCTGGTACAGGTCGGGATGAGCATCGAGGTGGAGGATCGTGACCGGCCCGTGGGTGTGGACCACCCCCCGGACCGCGGGATAGGTCACCGAGTGGTCACCGCCGAGCGCGATCGGCCGCCATCCGGCCGAGGCCATGCCGCCGACCCCGGACTCGATCAGGGCCCGGGCTGCCTCGGTCGGCGGAAGCGCCAGATCGCCGGCGTCGGTCAGGCCGTCGGCGGCCAACAGGTCCCGCAGTCCGTGAGCCCAGGAGTTCCACCCGGGCGACTGGAGTGCCGCCCGGATCAGCACCGGTGCCTCGGCGGCCCCGGGAAGGAACGAGGAGCTCGCATCGTAGGGCAGGCCGATCAGCCGGGGACGACCGCGCGGGCGTTGCGGCGTCACGCCAGCCCCGCTTCCGCCGCAGCGGTCTGTTCGCGGAGCACCCGGAGCGCCAGGTCCACGGTGCGGCGGTGAGTCCGGAACGCCAGCACCACCAGGCGGATGGTAAACCGTCCGTCCAGCATGGTGGACGACAGAAAGACCCGCCCGTCCCGGCGGACTCCCTGGACGATCGCCCGGTTGAGCGCGTCGACCCGCTCCGGCGGCAGGCCCACCGGTACCCGACGGAAGGTGACGATCGACAGGTCGGGCTCGGGCCCGACCTCGAAGCCGAGCGCCGCCGCCTCCTGCCGGAAGTAGCGGGCCAGCAGCAGCTTCTCGTCGAGCGCCGCCTGGAACGGGGCGGTCCCGAGCAGGATGAGCGGCAGCCACATCCGCAGCCCCCGAAAGTGCCGCGACAGCTCGGGCGACAACTCCGACGGCGACAGCTCGGTAGGCTCGCTGAGGGCGTCCTGCATGTAGGCGCCCTCGTAGTGGTGGGCGGCCAGCAGGGTCGGCGCATCCCGCACCACCACGATGCCGCTGCCGTACGGCAGGAACAGCCCCTTGTGCGGATCGAGCACTACCGAGTCCGCCCGTTCGATCCCGGCCAGCACCCGGCGGCCGTGCTCGGTGAGGAGGAAGAAGCCGCCATACGCGGCGTCCACGTGAAACCAGCATCGCTCGCGCGCGGCCACCGAGCCGAGCGCGTCGAGCGGATCCACCGTGCCCGTGTCGGTGGTGCCCGCCGCGGCGATGACCAGCCACGGCCGCAGCCCCGCCGCGCGATCGGCGGCGATGGCCTCGGCCAGGGCCTCCGGCATCATTCGGTGCCGCGCGTCGGTCGGCACGGACCGCAGCGTCACCTCGGCCAGGCCGGCGATGCGGAGCGCCTTGGGGACGCAGTGGTGCGCCTGGGTGGTCAGGTAGACGACGGCATGGCCGGCGTCGCGGCCGGTGATCCCGTGCGCGTCCCGTGCGGCGCACACCGCCGCCAGCGTGGCCAGGCTGCCGCCGGACAGGATGGTGCCCGCGGCCCCGGTCGGGAAACCCACCAGGTCCGCCACCCACCGCACCAGCATGTTCTCCATCCGGACCGCCCCGGGACCGGCGAAGAACACCCCCGCGTACTTGTTGCTGACCGCCGCCAGGAAGTCACCCAGGGCGGCATGATAGAGACCGCCGCCCGGGATGTACGCGAGATGCCCGGGCGAGGCCGGATTGGCGCCCGGGGTGACGACCTCGCGCTCGAGCAGCTCGAAGACCCGGTCCAGCCCCAGGCCGCGCGGGCCGATCGGCGCATCGAGCAGGCCGGCCCCCTTGTCCTTGCTTTCGACATAGGCGCGGAGCGAGCCGACCCGGCGGAGCAGGCGCTCCGACGAGGCCACCGCCGCGGTGCGCAGGCGTCGGCGTCGGCTGGTGCCGGGGTCGAGCGGCCGGGAGGCTCGCTCCAGCCGGCCAAGCTCGGCGAGCAGCCGCGGCCGGTCGTCCCCGGCCTCGTCCGACGGTGGTTCGGGCATCGGCCCGTCAGCTCGCCTGGACCGGCACCCGGTGCCAGGTGTTGTTGGCGTACCCCTTCACGTTCCAGGTCGCCGCCACCGTCGCCGGCATCGTGGCGCCCGTCCGGTCGGTGGCTCGGACAGCCAGGACATGGCGTCCGCGGGGCAGCTCCACCGTCGCCTCCCACAGGCTCCAGGTCCACGCCGTGCCGGCCAGCGTGATCCGTGCCGGCTGCCAGTCCGCCCCGGCGTTGGGCGAGACCTCGACCGAAGTCAGGGCCGCGCCGCCCGTCCCGATGGCCCAGCCCCGCAGGCACACGGCGCCCGCGGGCACCGGCTGATCACGGGTCGGCTCGAGCATCACGGCATTGAGCGGGATCTCGCTCAGCGCGGTGCCGGCGGAGACGTCGCGATGATCGGCCGGGTTGAGCTCGCGCTGCACCCGGTAGGCCTTGGCCTGGAAGTAATTGGGCGACGGCTCGAGGCTGAGCGTGATCCGGCCCAGCCACTTGACGCTCCGGGCCCCGATCCAGCCGGGCACGACCGCGCGCAGCGGCGCGCCGTGGTCGGGCTCGAGCGGTGACCCGTTGAGCGCGCTGGCCAGGAGCACGTCGCCTTCGAGTGCCTTGGCCAGGTCGATCGATCCCCCGAACCCGAACCGCTCGCCGTTCCGCTCCACCGTGTCGAGTCCGACGAAGTGGACGTACCGGGCCCGATCGCGCACGCCTGCCTGGCGGAGCAGGTCGACGAGGCGACACCCGGCCCACCGCCCCGTGCTCACCGGCTCGGGACCCCACGGCAGCTCACCGGGCAGCGGGCCCAGTGCCAGCAGCTCGTCGCGCCGCAGCCCGGCGCAGATCAGGGTGGCGTCCACCTGGTGCCGCGGAAGCACGGCCAGCTGGTCGAGGGAGAGCCGCTGGGGATGCTCGACCAGGCCATCGACCTCCAGCCGGAAGGCGGCCGGGTCGAGGGTTGGTGTAGCGGCATGGCTGCGAGTGAAGAATTCTTCGGTGGGGGTGAGCAGCGTCTTCTGGCGCAGCGGCCAGGCAGCGGTGTTGTGCCCCTCGGCGTCGTGCACCAGGCGTTGGCTGATCGAGGTCATAGCATCCGGGACAGAGACGACGGAGAGGCACCGGGAGAGCCCGCGGCGCGGGCCCAATGGGTACCATTGCGCCGACGGTCCGTCAAGCGGGACGGCCGTCGGCCAACCGGTCATCGGGTGCACCCGCCGGCTCGGCGGAGCTCGGGCAGGTAGCCCACCAGGCCGGCGGCTCAGCGGAGCTCGGGCAGGTAGCCCACCAGCTCGCGAGCCCACCAGTCGCCCCGCCGCGAGCGCTCCGCCCGGGTGGTGAACCGGTACCGGTAGTGGGCCAGCCGAACGAAGCGCGGCGGCCCGGCGAACGGCGGCCGACCCATGAGGCGGACTACGGCGGGACTGCCCTGCCGCAGGCGATCCGTAAGGGCGGCCAGCCATGGTGCGCTGGAGCCCGGGTCGAGCGCCGCGAACCAGAGCTGCCAGTCGAGTCGCGGCTGGTATGGCGCGACGAAGCGCGGCGGCTCATGCACCGGGCCGGGCTGGTAGCGAAACGGATACTCGACCCACTCACTTCCGTCCCGGCTTACCTCCACCACCAGCTCGGGCCGCTCGGTGGTCATGACGCGGAACAGCCCATAGCCGTTGAAGGACCGGACCGGCGCGACCGCCCCCAGCGCCGCCTCGGCCCACCGCGGAGGTATCGGGATACCCCAGCCGCCGGGTCGCGTGGCGCTGAGCTCGGCCCAGCCCGCCAGCCCGCTGAGCCCGCCGGCGACGACGGCGATGACGATCTGGCCGACGGACCACCGCCAGGTCGCGACCGGCGGCAGCCCCGCCGGGACGACCCGGCGGAGACAGTCGTCGTCGAGGGCCGGCAGGCAGAGGACCACGGCAAGCAGGTTGAAGAAACCGTAGTTGCCGGTGAGGGCGATGCCCGCCTGCAGCAGCACCAGGGCGACCACCGCTGCCCGACGAGGGCTGCGCAGGCGCCGGGGCAACCAGAGCAGCCACGGCGCGCCCAGCTCGATGGCGAACATGCCCAGCACCGCTCCCCGGTGGAGGCCGGGGGGCAGCTGATGGGCGTACCAGGCCGGCGGGGTCGGCAGCGGCTGAGTCTCGAAGTGGTAGTCGAGCGCCGTGAGCTGCCGCCAGGTCGGGTCGCCGCTCAGCAGCTTGGTGGCGCCCGAGAGGAACATCAGCTTGAAGAGCAGGAACACCAGCAGCCAGCGGACCGCGGCCGACGGGGCAGACGAGTCGCTCGACAGCCGGAGCCCGGGTGGCGCCCACAGCGCCGCCAGCAGACCGGCCTCGAGCAGCAGAGCGTCCCACTG
>DATAOR010000025.1:0-5054 GCA_036265635.1 Gemmatimonadales bacterium | reverse complement strand
AAGGCCACGGCGAGCAGGGCCAGCATGAAGCCGAGCAGAGCGAGCGACGTCCGGATCACGGTCACGGGCACCCCCCGCGAGAGCCCTGGCCGGCCGGCCGGTCCCTCCGAGCTCATCTCGCCAGAAAGCCGGCGATGGCGCTCCGGAAGTCCGGTGTCTGGCGGGCGACGGCGTTGACCCGCGCGCCCAGGGTGACACCGTCCTCGACCGAGCGGCCGTCGAGCTGATAGAAGAGCTGCTTGGTGAGGGCCAGAGCGGAACCGCTGGTTCGGGCCAGATCGGCCAGGAGGGCGGCTGCGGCGGGCTCGAGCTCCTCGTCCGGCACGACGCGGGACACCAGTCCGGCCGCCAGGGCCTCGGCGGCTCCCAGGAGCCGGCCGGTCAGCACGAGGTCGCAGGCCCGCTTTTCGCCGACGGCGCGCCGGAGGAGCGTCATGACCATCGCGGGGACGAACCCGCGGCGGATCTCGGGATAGCCCAGCTGGGCCCCGGCGCCCGCGAGCACCAGATCGCAGGCGGTGGCCAGCCCGGCGCCACCGGCCAGGGCACGGCCCTGAACCATGGCCACGACCGGCTTGGGGAGCTGGCGGATCCGGAGCAGCAGCCAACCCAGCCGGAGCGCGGACGCCTCATTCTCCCCCGGCGGCAGGTCGGCCGAGGCCAGCAGCTCCTCGAGGTCGGCGCCGGCGCAGAAGTCCTTGCCCGCCCCACGGAGCGCCACGACCCGGACTTCGGGGTCGAGGTCGGCCCGCTCGAGCGCCTGATGCAGGCCTTCCACCAGGGCGCTATTGAGCGCGTTGCGCTTGTCCGGCCGGCTCAGGGTGAGCGTGAGAACGCCACCCTCGAGCCCCGCGGTCAGCGGACCGCCGTCGGTCACGAGCGGGCCAGCCGCCGCGCCAGCGCGAGCGGCACCGGTATCTCCATCCGGAGGAGCGCGGTGGAGTACACCTTCCCCTGGGCGTCGGTCTTCAGCGAGATCGTCCCCCCGCCGTCCAGCGCCTCGTGCAGCAGGAAATTGAGTGCCCGTAGGTTGGGCAGCTCGAACCGATCCACCCCATGGACCATGCCCCGGAAGTGCCGGGCCACCCTGGCCGGCGTGACCTCGCGCACCAGCAGCGGATAGAACTCGGGCTCGAGCGCGATCAGGCCGACGTTGGCCGTGTTGCCCTTGTCGCCGGAGCGGGCATGGGCCAGGTAGCGGAGCTGGAGCGGGCGGGTCGCCGACCTCGCCGATTTCGCGGGCCGTCGGACAGTCTTGGCCATCTCAGGCCTCCAGAATCTCGACCCGCACGTGCGGCTCGATCTCGCGGCGGTCGACCAGCGCCGGCCAGTAGGCCACGACTTCCTCGACCGCCGGGCGGCCCCCGGCGAACCCGGTGACGCTGGGCGGCCCGGTCAGCACCAGTGGTGCGATCTCTCGGGTAAAGCGCTCGACCGGTGCCCGTTCCCGGGCCCGCACGCCCACCCGAAGCTGGACCTCGGGCAGTTCCGCCGACGGTGCGCCACCGAGGCGGCCATGGGTGGCGTCCACCCCGACGAACTCGGTCAGAATCTGGTCGTAGGTCAGGCCCAGGTCCGCCAGGCGGCGGCGCAGTACCCGGTCCGCCGCCTTGGCCTTGTCGTAGGCGTCGGGCCAGGCGTAGACCAGCGTACCGACGGCCTTGTAGCCCCAGAAGTAGGCGATCGACACCTTGAGCATCGGGGTGCGCGGGCCGCCCCGGATGCCGCTCACCCGTACCCGGTCCCGGCCGGCCGGCCGGAGCTGGATGGTGGTGAAGTCGGCCACGCCGTCGGGGGTGATGTAGCTCCGCGGGTCGCCCATCTCGTAGACCAGCTGCTCGGTCACCGAGGCCACCGAGACCACGCCCCCCGTTCCCGGATGCTTGGTCACGACGAAGCTCCCGTCGGCGGCGGCCTCCACGATGGGGAAGCCGGGGTTCTCCAAGCCTTTCACGCTGCGCCAGCCCTTGAGCAGGTTGCCGCCGGACGCCTGCGCCCCACACTCGATGATGTGCCCCGCCACCGTGCCGGCCGCCACTTTGTCCCAGTCCTCGGACGACCAGCCGAACTCGTGAAAGATGGGGCCCAGGGTCAGACCGGTATCCGTCACCCGTCCGGTAACCACCACATCGGCGCCGCCACGGAGCGCCTCCACGATCGGCGCCATGCCGAGATAGGCGTTGGCCGAGAGCACCCGGTCGCGCACGTCGCTCAGCGGGCGGCCGGTCTCCATGTCGGCCAAAGGATGGCCCCGGCCGATCAGGTCGTCCAGCCGCCCCAGGATGTCGTCGCCCGAGACCAGGCCAACCCTCAGCTTGCGCGGCAGGGACAGCTTGCGAGCGACCGTCAGGACGGCTTCGGCGCAGCCGCGCGGGTTGACCCCGCCGGCATTGGAGGTCACCCGGATGCCTTTGGCGACGACGTCCGGCAGGATCCGCTCCATCAGGGGAACGAAATCGCGGGCATACCCGGCGCTGGGGTCGCGGGACTTCTGCTTCTGCATGATGGACATGGTCACCTCGGCGAGGTAATCCATCATGAGGTAGTCGATCGGGCCGCCCTGGACCTGACGGACGGGGGCCTCGAGCCAGTCGCCCCAGAAACCCTGCCCTGCGGCGATGCGGACCGGGCGTCCGGCCTGGCCGGTCATGGAACCAGCGCCCCGCCCGCGGGTCCCAGCTCCACCTCGCGAGTCCAGCTCCGTCCGTCGGCCCGGGCCACCAGCAGCCCCAGGGGAACGAATCCCGGCGGCAGGGGCCAGGGCGCCGGCGGCAACCGGAACGACGCGTCCACCCGACCATGGGGCGCGATGGTGCGGGCGCTGCTGTCCTGCCTGGCCAGCACGACCGAGGTGTCGGCATAGACCCGGACCGCGGCGCGCAGCCGCCATGCCTGGCGCTGGGTCGTGTCGGCCAGGCCGGGGAAGAGGCCGAGGCTGACGGGCATGTCGCCGTGCCCTGCGGGCAGCTCCACCTGCAGCCGCCCGAAGGCGTAGTTGAGCGGCTGCCTGCCGAGCTGACGGCCCAGCGAGTCGAACAGGGTGACCCCGAAATCGGTGAACCGGCCCCACTGGGCGCGGTCCATCGACACGTCCACCACCACGCCGCGCGACCACGCCGGCACCACGAACGGCACCCGCTGGGTAGCCGAGCCGGTGGCGGCTACCTCCGTCGCCCGGGTGGCGCCGCCCAGATGGAGACCGAGCTGGGCGTCTACCGGTGCCCGGGTCAGGTTGGCCACCTCCGCCCGGACGAGGTCGCCCTGGCGGGCGGCTCGCAGCGAGACGGGCGACTGGCTCAGGGAGACCGAGGCCGTCACACCCTCGTTGGGCGGCGCCACCACGACCGCCTCGTACACCCCGGAGACCACGTCGCGCGAGTCGGCCTCGTAGTCGGCGGACTGCGGGCCGAACCCGACCGACCGGGCGCTCTCGTCCCGGAACGGCATGCCGCCGGGCTCGTGGAGAAAGGCCAGCGCCCGCTCCGCCCGACCCATCGTCTCCACCGTGAGCGCGAAGGGGCGACTGCTGTCGGCCTGGAAGAAGGTCCGCAGGGTCGCCCCGCGGGCGAGCGCGACCCGCTGCCGGAGCGGCTGGGTGCCGTCGGCCAGGGGAGCGGCGCTCACCACCGTGGTGATCAGCCGGAAGGCGGGACCCGCCATCGTGTCGCCGGTCCACCCGCTCACCGTGCCTACGGCCATGCCGCCCGACGGCAGCGCCCGGCGAGCCACCCGCAGGGTCACCGTGGTCCGCTGACTCCGGAGGGTGACGCGAGCCGGCCCGGTGAGCCAGTCGGCATCGCTTCGGAGGTCATAGCTCTGAGCTGTCGCCGGAGGCTGGGCCAGGCGAAGCTCGAAGGCCTGCACCGTATCGGCCGCGCCGGCCCGGCCGCGGAGCACAGCGGCGGTGGCGTCGCCGGGGCCGACCGCTTTGACGGCGACCTCCGGCAGGGTCGGCGCGGTGGCCAGCCAGCGGTAGGCCCGATCGACGTCCGCCAGACCGGCGCCCTCGTCCACCATGGTGGCGCCCGGCGTCGGCTGGGCCGTCACCATGAGCGCCTGCCGGATGACCCGGGCCGATATCGGCCGCCGATCGTGTACCAGAGCCGAGACCAGCAGCGCGGCCAGGCCGGCCGCGTGGGGCGAGGCCATGCTGGTGCCCTGATTGACCTCCTCGCCTACGTCCCAGCGAGGGACCGTGCTGTAGGCCACCCCCGGCGTCACCAGGTCGGGCCCGGCCACCTCGCCGCCCCGGGCGCTGAAATACGCCAGGATGTCCGCCGCTGGCGCACCGGCCGGTCCCGCCGGGAGGAAGCTGCCCGGCAGGGTCGCACCGACGCTGATCGCCCGCGAGGCGCTGCCCGGCAGCCCGATGGTGGAGAGGCCGGGACCGTCGTTGCCCGCGCTGATGGCGAGCACCAGGTCGGGATGGGCCGCGAGCACCGAGTCCACGATGGCATCGATCCGGGCCTGACCTTCGATCTCGTTGCCGACGCCGAAGCTGAGATTCAGCACGAGGGGAAGTCGGCGAGCCTGGGCGAATCGGATGGCGTAGTCGAGCGCCCGCTCCATGCTCCCGGTCGTGGAGATACCGCCCTGGGCACTGTTGGCGATCTTGAGGCCGATCAGCTGGGCGCCGGGGGCGACCCCGTCGAACCCGGCCACCCCATAGAGGTCGTGCCCGGCGGCGATGCCGGCCACGTGCGTCCCGTGCGCCCCGGTGTCGAAGACCAGGTCCAGCCGCGGGGTCGAGGCCGAGTCGGTGAAGTTGGCCGCCACGGTGACCTTGGGCGCGGACCCGCGGCGGGCCCAGCCGAAGGTCTCGCGGCCGACCAGATAGTCGTGGATGGGCTTCTCGCCGATGAGGGAGCCATCGCCGTCGGTGTCGGCCAGCAGCACCCAGCCGTCGGTGGCCTTGACCACCAGCACGGGCAGGGTGTCGCCGACGGTGCCGTTGCCGTCGAGGTCGGCCGCCGGTGCCTCGCCCAGGGGAAGCTCGGCGATCGTCCCGCCGTAGTAGGGACCGGCGGTGCTGAGGGCGCGAAGTCGGCCGGCTC
>DATAOR010000024.1:0-5972 GCA_036265635.1 Gemmatimonadales bacterium | reverse complement strand
AGAGGGCCGCCTCGACCAGGTCCCGGTCAGGCACCGGCTCGGTTATCTGGTCGAGCTGCTGCAGGCAGTCGCGCAGGTGACGGAGCCCGTGGTAGTGCCGCTCGCCCCCGGACCACGCCGCGAGCACGGCGTCGGCCAGGGACCCGCTGGCGCCCCGGGCTCCCAGGCGCTCAAGCAGCGCGATCAGCCGGGCTCGGTGGTCCATCAGGGACGGAGAAACCACCGGGCCAGTGGGCGTCGCAGGACCGGGCGCCGCGCTGCCCGGGCGAGCCAGTCGAGGGTCCACCGGCGGGCGCGGGGCCGGGCCAGCCAGCGCGCCAGCTGATCATGCCGTCGCTTGGTTGCCAGCCAGCGCTGGGTCTTGGGTGACGGGGCGCCGGGCTCCAGAACGGCGCGGGCGACCTCCTCGCCGGTCACGAGTGCGGCGTAGATCCCTTCCGCGGTGAGCGAGGAGACGACGCCGGCAGCGTCACCCGCCAGGTGGACGTCACCCGGAAAGTGACAGCCGTAATAGGCGACCTCGAGAGTGGCGCCCTCGAACGGCACGGTCATTCGCGAGACGCTGAGGCGGTCGAGCCGGGCGTCGAGGTACCGTCGCACGGCGGAGGGGCGAACCAGGTGCTTCGGCGCGACCGCTCCCAGCGAGGTGTAGTCGGTGTGGGGAAAGACCCAGAAGTAGCCGTTGGCCAGGGGCCCCGGGTCGCACTCGACCCGGAGCGGCCCCAGCCGGAGCCCGGGCACGTTGTACTCCGCGGCGAAGTACTCGCGAGGCGCAGGCAGACCCAGCGCGCGACGGACAGCCGAGTCGGCGCCGTCCGCTCCAATCAGATGACGCCAACGGATGGTCCGCCCGCCCGCCTGCGCCGTCCGCCCGGGAAGATCGAGCCCCGTCGCTGGGGTGCCGGTCCGGACCTCGGCGCCGGCCGAGCGAGTCCAGGCAAGCTGATGCCGGCCGAGCTCGCGGCGGGCGATGGTATGGACCACGGTGGAGTCGGGGTGGAGCGCCATGGCCTGACCACCGGCGAAGGCGACGTGGCCGATGTTCCTCAGGGCGGCGCCGGCTGGCAGCCCGAGCCGCTCGAGCTCGCGCATGGTCTTGAGGGTGAGGCCGCCGGCGCAGGTCTTGGGGCCCACCTCGGCGTGCTTCTCCAGCACCAGCACCTCCCGCCCGGCCTCGGCGAGGACTTGGGCGGCCCGGAGGCCGGCCGGCCCGGCTCCCAGGATCAGGTGCTCAACGGTTTCCACGCCGGGTCGTTCCGGATCCGCCCGGCGGCCTCGGCCCGGGCGGAAGTAGGCGGGTTGCCAACGAGGCCGAGCCGGCGGAGCTCGCTCCGGGCCCGCCGGTAAACGTCGGAGAACACGTGACCGGGCGGCAGGCTGGCGGTCCGGGGAAGGACGAAGAAGTGCACGTGGCGGACCCGCTCACCATAGGAGGCCACGTAGACCCGTTCGGGACGGACCACCCGTTCGACCGCCGCCACCGCCGCGCCCAGCACCGGCCCGAGCGACGCCGCCTCAGCCGGCTCGAGCAGGCCCAGCGACTCGACATGCCGCCGGGACTTGACGATCAGCTCGCCGGGATCGGTCCAGGCGCCGGTGTGGTGAGCCACTTCCCACCACTGGTTCTGAAACACCGGGCCGCCCGGCCCCGGGATCCGGCCCGCCAGCTCCTCGCACACCTTGCAGACCTCGGGGGACATCGGCCGATTCCACGCTCCGCGGAGACACGGTACGCTAGCGCCAAGCCCCCATGTGCGGGAAGTGGCACTCGCTTGACGGTCCCAGGCGGTCGCCCTACCATTCGATCTCCCACGCACCTGGCCCGCCAGCCGGCGGCCGCCGTCTCCGCAGGAGATGCTTTCCACAGGTCATCCCATGACGAGGTGCCCACGGCCGTGCTCGATGGTCTGAAGGCCCGACTGGACCAGCTGCTTCGCGACGGCACCCGGAGCGACCCGCAGGGCTACGCGGCCCGGCTGCGAGAGGCCATCCTCGAGATGCGGCTCGGGGTGGACGCCGTCCGGCGTGCCCTGACCACGACCGAGCAGGAGATCGCGGCCGAGCGGAAGATGCAGGCCGATGCGGAGCGGCGCGGCAAGCTGGCCACCATGGTGCCGGACCCGGAAACGGTCCAGCTGGCCGAGCGCTACGCCGCCCGCCACGCCGAACGGGTGGCCGTGCTGGAGCGCAAACTGGCGGTGCAGCGGGACGAGCTGGCGATGGCCGAACGGGAGCTGGGTGAGATGACCGCGCAGGCCAAGCAAGCCACCGCGGGCCAGCCGTCGGAGACCATCGCGGCGGCCTGGCGCGATCTCGAGGCGGCCGGGGCGACCCGGCCCGACGAGCCGATGCTGGCAGACGCCGAGGCCGACCGCCGCCACAGGGAGGAGGCGATCGAAGCCCAGCTGGCTTACCTCAAGAAGAAGCTCGGCCGCCAATGACCCGCCGGCTCGCCTCCGTCGCCAGCCTCTTGCTCTTCCTCCTGGCCGGCCGCGGAGCAGCCCAGCAGCCCATCACCGCTCCGGCTCACCTGGCCAAGCTGGCGCACACCTACAGCATTGTCGCCTGGGACTCGGCCACCGGCGACCTGGGCGTGGCCGTCCAGTCCAAGTTCCCCAACGTCGGCGGCATCGTCCCCTGGGCCCGGGCCGGCGTCGGTGCGGTGGCCACTCAGAGCCTGGGCAACACGGCGTACGGTGAGCGCGGGCTCGACCTGATCGCCGAGGGCGCCACCGCCGAGGAAGCGCTCCGGATCGTGATGCGGACGGACACGATGCTGCAGGACCGCCAGGTCGGCATGGTGGACGCGCGAGGTCGTGCCGCCAGCTTCACGGGAACCCGGACGTTCGACTGGGCTGGGGGACGGGTCGGTGCAGGGTCGGGCGGCGGCAACGTCCTGGGAGGCAAGGGCGAGGTCATCGTCGGCCAGGGCTACGCCGCCCAGGCGAACATCATGGTGTCGGACCAGACGGTCAAGAACCTGGCCGAAACGTTCGCCCGGAGCACGGGCAGCCTGGCCGACCGGCTCATGGCGGCACTCAAGGCGGGCCAGGCGGGCGGCGGCGACAAGAGGGGCATGCAGAGCGCGGCGCTGCTGGTGGTGCGGCGGAACGGCGGCTATCTCGGGGCCAACGACCGGTTCATCGACATCCGGGTATATGACGCCAAGGATCCCATCGCCGAGCTGGAGCGGCTGCTGGCGCTGCACAAGCTCCATTTCTTTCCCAGCCGTCCGGCCGACCTGATCCCCATCACGCCCGCCGTGGTGGCGCAGCTGGAGCCGATCCTGCTCAAGGAGCCCGCCGGGCAGGCGCAGAAGTGGCTGGCGGCGCCGCAGGGCTCGGCCACGCCGAAGTTCCTCGAGGCACTCAAGAATTTCATGTACTGGGAAAACTACGACGTGCGGGTCCGAATGGACGGCAAGATCGACCGCGTGGTGCTCGACGATATCCTCCGCAAGCGCCAGACCTGACCAAGGGAATTCCGTGGCCACTGCCGCACCTCCTCACCCCCCAGTAGCCGACTCCGTGTCGCAGGATACCCGGTTCTTCGGCCATCCCTGGGGCCTCTCCACTCTGTTCTTCACCGAGATGTGGGAGCGCTTCAGCTACTACGGCATGCGGGCCCTGCTGATCCTGTTCATGACGGCGCCGGTGGCGGCCGGCGGGCTCGGGTTCGACACCGCCAAGGCCGGACCGATCTACGCGCTCTACGTCAGCTCGGTCTACCTGCTGTCGCTGCCCGGCGGCTGGGTGGCGGACCGGGTGCTCGGGCTTCGGCGAACGGTGTTCGTCGGCGGCGTGGTGATCATGTCGGGGCATATCTGCCTGGCGGTGCCTTCGCTGACGTCGTTCTATCTGGGGCTGGTGCTGATCGCGTTGGGAACGGGGATGCTTAAGGGGAACGTGGCGGCCCTGGTGGGGCAACTGTACACGCCGGACGACGTCCGGCGCGATGCCGGCTACTCCCTCTACTATGTCGGCATCAACACCGGCGCATTCATCGCGCCGCTGGTCACGGGCTGGCTGGCGCAGAGCGAGGCGTTCCGAGGCGTGCTGACGAGCATGGGCTTCAACCCCGCAACCCAGTGGCACTGGGGGTTCGGAGCCGCGGCGGTGGGGATGTTCTGCGGCCTGGTGCAGTATGTCATGGGCGGCAAGCACCTCTCGGCCGAGGGGCTCGGGCCGGTGCGGCCGGCCGACCCGGTCGCCGCGGCCACGGCCGACCGGCAGGTCCGGAGGGTGGGGCTGGCCGTCGTAGGGCTGGCGCTGGCGGTCTTCGCCCTGTCCGCTACCGGGGTCATCTCGCTCACGCCGGAGACGATCTCGACCAACTTCCAGTATCCGCTGTTCGGAGTCACGCTGCTGTTTTTCGCCTGGATGTTCCTGGTGGCGAAATGGACGCCGGACGAGCGGCGGCGCCTGATCCTGATCACCATCCTGTTCGTCGCCTCGACCATCTTCTGGATGGCCTACGAGCAGGCCGGCTCGACCCTCAACCTCTTCGCCGAGCGGAGCACCCGGAACACCCTGCTGGGGCACGCCTTTCCAGCGAGCTGGTACCAGGCGCTGACGCCGTTCTTCATCATCACCCTGGCGCCGGTGTTCGCGGCACTGTGGATCCGACTCGGGCGGCGCGACCCGTCAAGCCCGGTCAAGTTCGCCATCGCCCTGGTGCTGCTGGGGGCGGGATTCGGCCTGATGGTGGCTGCCGCCAGTGCCGCGGCGGGAGGCGCGCGGGTGAGCCCGTGGTGGCTGGTGGTGTCCTACCTGCTCCAGACCATGGGCGAGCTCTGCCTCAGCCCGGTAGGGCTGAGCGCAATGAGCCGACTGGCGCCGGTGAGAATTGCCGGGCTGATCATGGGAGTGTGGTACCTGTCCATCTCGGTGGGCAACTACCTCGCCGGGATGGCGTCGAGCGTCTACGAGACCATCCCACTGCCAACACTGTTTGGCCTGACGACCGCCATCGCCTTCGGGGCGGCCCTGGTCCTGGCCTTGCTGATCAGGCCGATCCGACGGATGCTGGAGCACTGACGGCGTAGACCAGCACCTCGCCCACGTCGTCGTCCTCGTCCGCGGCGACGGGGCGCATCCCGACATTCTCGGCCACCCGGAGCGCCGGGGTGTTCCACACCGGTGCCAGGGTGCGGACCTGACGCACGCCGGGCTGGCGGAAGGACCAGTCGATCATCGCCTTGACGGCCTCGGTGGCGTAGCCGTGGCCTTCGAACTGAGCGTACATCGCGTAACCGATCAGGACGCTGCCGGCGGCATCCGGCGGCCCGCCGAACGCCACCGACCCTACCGCCCGCTTGGTCTCCCGCTCGAACATCAACCAGTTCCACCACGGCGCCTGGTCGGGCCTGGCCCGCAGCCGCTCCCGCACGGTGGGCAGCGGATCGGTCATGTACGGCGGGGGCGCCACCGGCCGCGGAAACAGCACGCCGGTCAGGGCGCGAAGGCGCTCTTCGTCGCCGGCCAGCAGCGCGTCCACCTCGTCGAGCGTGAGCGGAGCGAGCTCGAGCCGCTCGGTGCCTACTCGCTGAGCCATCATGCGCCATCCCCTTGCGTGGTCGGCCTGCGCGACCCGCCTGTCGGGCCTTGAAGCCGCGTAACCCCTCTTGAAGCCGCGTAACGCAGCCGCGCCAGATGGTAGCGACCGAACCAGAGCGCCGCCAGTCCTCGATCGCGGTGGGGCGGGTGCCCGATGGAGCGTCCGCTCAGCCGAGCCGGCCGGGCGATCGTGACACCCTCGAGTGGGAATCGCGTCCGCGCGCCGCGGCTCAGACCACCTGGACCACCTCATGGTCGGCGATCACGAAGACATGGTCGCCAGGTTCGGCCGGCACCGGCGCGAGGCCGGTGAAGCTGCCGAAGGCCGGGAGGACGGCCGTGGTCGGCGTAAGCCAGAAGCAGGGGAGCCGCTCGCGCAGCAGACCCGGGCCCGTCAGCACAACGCCCGGATGCAGG
>DATAOR010000023.1:0-2529 GCA_036265635.1 Gemmatimonadales bacterium | reverse complement strand
GCCACCAGTTCGCCACCCGGGACGAGGCCCGCCGGGTCGCCGGCTGGATCGACGGCTTCTACAACCGGATCAGACGACACTCCACCACCGGAATGCGATCGCCCATCGACTACGAGCTTGCCGCAGCCGCCGGAACCCAGGCAGCATGATCAGCCCTGTCGACGGCGGCTGAAAACTGACCCCTTGGCGGCAGCCGAAATCTGACCCCCTCCCGGGACCCTGGCTCGAGTCGAGCTGGGGAGGGAGCGGGTGCTGGTAGTGGAGGACTGGGCGGAGATCCGCCGGTTGCGCCGGGCGGAGGGGATGCCGATCAAGGTGATCGCGCGGGTGTTGGGGGTCTCGAAGAACACGGTGAAGGCGGCGCTGCGGGCTGATGGGCCGCCGCGGTATGAGCGGCCACTGCGCGGGTCGGTGGTCGATGAGGCGGAGCCGCGGATCCGGGAGTTGCTGCAGGCGTTTCCGACGATGCCGGCGACGGTGATCGCCGAGCGGATCGGCTGGACCCGTTCGATCAGGGTGTTGCGGGATCGGGTGGCCGAGCTGCGGCCGGTCTATCTGCCACCGGACCCGGCGTCGCGGACGGCCTATGTGGCCGGGGAGATCGCCCAGTTCGACTTGTGGTTCCCGCCGATCAGCCTGCCGGTCGGGTTCGGGCAGACCCGCCCGCCGACGCAGCTGCCGGTGCTGACGATGGTCTGTGGCTACTCGCGGTGGGCGGCCGCGGCGCTGATCCCGTCGCGGGCGGCGGAGGATCTGCTGGCCGGGTGGTGGCAGTTGCTGGCCGGGTTGGGGGCGGTGCCGCGGGTGCTGGTCTGGGACGGCGAGGGCGCGGTGGGCCGCTGGCGGGCCGGGCGGGCCGAGCTGACCGAGGCCTGCCAGGGCTTCCGCGGCACGCTGGGCACGAAGGTGCTGATCTGCCGGCCGGCCGATCCGGAGGCCAAGGGCCTGGTCGAGCGGCTGCACGACTACCTGGAGCGCTCCTTCCTGCCGGGCCGGACCTTCACCGGGCCGTCCGACTTCAACGCCCAACTCAGCGGCTGGCTGGGCCTGGTGAACACTCGCCGGCGGCGGGTGCTCGGCTGCGCGCCGACTGATCGGATCGCCGCCGATCTGGAGCGGATGCTGCCGCTGCCGCCGGTCGCCCCGGCCACCGGCTGGCGGGTCTCGACTCGACTGGCCCGGGACCACTACGTGCGCCTGGACGGCAACGACTACTCCGTCGATCCGGCGGTGATCGGCCGCCGGGTCGAGGTCGGGGCTGACCTGCATCGGATGCGGGCGGCCTGTGATGGCCGGCTGGTGGCCGACCATGAACGAGCCTGGGCCAAGCATCAGACCATCTCATCCGACGAGCACGTCGCCGCCGCCCGCGCCCTGCGCGCCGAACACGTCGGGCTGCTGCGTCCGGCCCCACCCGCCGACCAGGTCGAGATCCGCCGGCTCAGTGACTACGACGCCGCGCTCGGCCTCACCGACGAGGCCGCCCGAGACATCGCCGAAGACATGGCCGGAGGCGTGGCATGAGCCGGGATCTGGCCGCCGAGGTCGCCTTCCTGACCCGAGCGTTGAAGGCTCCGACACTGCGCGAGGCGGTGCCCCGGCTGGCCCAACGGGCCCGCGAGCAGTCCTGGTCACACGAGGAGTTCCTGATCGCCTGCCTGCAGCGGGAGGTCGCCGCCCGCGAGTCCCACGGCGGCGAAGGCCGCATCCGCGCCGCCCGCTTCCCGGCCCGCAAGAGCCTCGAGGAGTTCGACTTCGACCACGCCCGCGGCCTCAAACGCGAGCTAATCGCTCACCTGGGCACGCTCGATTTCGTCACCGCCCGCGAGAACGTGCTGCTGCTCGGCCCACCCGGCACCGGCAAGACCCACCTAGCCACCGGCCTGGCCATCCGCGCCTGCCAGGCCGGGCACCGGGTCCACTTCGCCACCGCCACCGAATGGGTCACCCGCCTGGCCGACGCCCACCACACCGGTCACCTGCAGCAGGAACTGCGCCGGCTGGGCCGCTACCCGCTACTGGTCGTCGACGAGGTCGGCTACGTGCCGTTCGAACCCGAGGCCGCCAACCTGTTCTTCCAACTGGTCTCCTCCCGCTACGAGCGGGCCAGCCTGATCGTGACCAGCAACAAGCCGTTCGGCCGCTGGGGCGAGGTCTTCGGCGACGAAGTCGTCGCCGCCGCCATGATCGACCGCCTCGTCCACCACGCCGAGGTCATCTCGCTGAAAGGCGACAGCTACCGGCTCAAGGACCGAGATCTTGGCCGTCCACGGACGGCCGCCACCGACGAGACATGACCACGAGGGGGTCAGATTTCACCTGCCGTCAGGGGGTCAGATTTCGCCCGCCGTTGACAGGCCGCGCGAGTTGTCCGTCTGGCCGTATCCATTGCGTACCCGGCCGGACGCAGCATCCGGGAACCGGGCCGTGTCGAACAATGCTATCCGGGCGGCAGAACGAACTTCCGTACATCGGCACGAGCGCGCCTCTGGCCCGACTCGCGGCTACTTGTTAGATGGGCGCAGGACG
>DATAOR010000022.1:0-2814 GCA_036265635.1 Gemmatimonadales bacterium | reverse complement strand
GGAGCGAGGACCCGGGAGGTCGAGTCGAGCGGGTCCACGGCCGGGTAGATGCCGAGCTCGGCGATCTGGCGGGAGAGCACCGTCTTGGCGTCGAGGTGGGCGAAGGCCGTGGCCGGGGCGGGGTCGGTCAGGTCGTCGGCGGGCACGTAGATGGCCTGCACCGAGGTGATCGAGCCCTTCGTGGTCGACGTGATCCGCTCCTGCAGATCGCCCATCTCGGTGGCCAGCGTCGGCTGGTACCCCACCGCGCTCGGCATCCGGCCCAGGAGCGCCGACACCTCGGAGCCCGCCTGGGTGAACCGGAAGATGTTGTCGATGAAGAGCAGCACGTCCTGGCCTTCGACGTCGCGAAAGTACTCGGCAACGGTGAGGCCAGTGAGACCCACCCGAAGGCGCGCGCCGGGCGGCTCGTTCATCTGGCCGTAGATGAGGGCCACGTTCTCGAGGATCCCGGCCTCCTCGAACTCAAGGTAGAGGTCGTTGCCCTCGCGGGTGCGCTCGCCCACGCCGCAGAACACGGACTTGCCGCCGTGACCCTTGGCGACGTTGTTGATCAGCTCCTGGATGACGACAGTCTTGCCGACGCCGGCGCCGCCGAACAGGCCGATCTTGCCGCCCTTCACGAACGGCGCGATCAGGTCGATGACCTTGATGCCGGTCTCGAAGATCTCGGTCTTGGGCTCGAGGTCGGTGAACTTGGGCGTCTCGCGGTGGATCGGCCAGCGGGGCGTGTCCGCCGGGAGGGGCGGGCCGCCGTCGACCGGCTCGCCCAGCACGTTGAGGATCCGTCCCAGGGCGGCCTCGCCCACCGGGGCGGTGATGGCTGAGCCGGTGTCCACCACGCGCATGCCGCGGGTGACCCCGTCGGTCGTGCTCATCGCCACCGCCCGGACCTGGTTCTGACCGATGTGCTGCTGCACCTCGGCGGTCAGCCGGACGGGCACGGTGCCGGTCGAGTCCTCGAGCGTGATCGCGTTGTAGATCTCGGGCAGATGCTCGGGCTCGAACTCGACGTCGAGCACCGGGCCGATGACCTGCACCACCCGGCCTACGTTGTGCTTGGTCTTGGGCGCGGCGCCGGTCTTCTCGGTTGCGATCGCAGTGGCCATGATGTCCTGTCTCGTAGGAGAAGCGTCTGGTCTGGTGTCGTCCTGAGCCCGGCGAACTCCCTCCGGGACCGGTTCCGAAGCCCGATCCCGCAGGTCCTCCGCCCCGCTCAGGCTGACACGGAAGTCATCCCTGCAGCGCCGCGGCCCCGCCCACGATTTCCGCGATTTCCTGCGTGATCTGGGCCTGCCGCTGGCGGTTGTACGTCCGCTTGAGAATCTCGAGGATCTCGCCGGCGTTGTCGGTCGCGTTCTTCATCGCCGTGCGGCGGGCGCCGTGCTCCGCCGCGGCGGTCTCGACCAGCCCGCGATAGACCGCGTTCCGGACGTAGAGCGGCAGCAGCTGCTCCAGGATCGCCTCGGCGCTCGGGGCCAGAATGTAGTCCCGGGCGAGCCCCGTCGTGGCCGGCGCCTCGACCGGCAGGATCCGCACGGCGGCCGGCGGTGTCTGCAGCGGGCTGATGAACCGGGCCTGGATCAGGTCCACGCTGGCCAGGTCGCCCGCGGCGTAGCCCTGGATCAGCGGCTCGACGATCTCGGCCGCGTGCTCGACCGTCGGCCGGTCGCCGATGTCCAGCCGCTCGGCGGCGAACTTGCGGCCCAGGTAGCGGAAGAAGCCGATGCCCTTCTTGCCGATGCCGTAGAGCTCGACGGTGTAGCCGTCGCGCTCGAGCTGCTCGATCCGCCGCCGGCCTTCCTTGATCAGGTTGGCGTTGAACCCGCCGGCCAGCCCGCGGTTCGAGGTCAGCAGGATCACCGCGGCCCGCGTGGGGCCGCCCCGGGCGATCGGCGCCGGCTGCCGGAGCAGCGGAAACCGCTCGGCCAGCTCGGCCGTGTACAGGTCGGCGATGACCTCGCGCAGCGCGTCGGCATAGGGCCGCGCCGCCACCACCCGGTCCTGGGCGCGCTTGAGCTTCGACGTGGCCACCAGCTCCATCGTCTTGGTGATCTTTCGGGTGTTCTGGACCGAGCGGATCCGCCCCTTGAGCTGCCGGCCCTTGGCCATCAGTCGGCCACGAACAGCGGCTTGAAGGCGGCGATCGCGGCCTTGAGCCGGTTGGTCAGATCGTCGTCCAGCGCTTTCTTGGTCCGGATGTCGCTGAGGACGGCCGGGTGCTGGGCCTCGAGGTAATCGAGGAAGTCGCGCTCCCACTGCCGGATGTGCGGCACCGGGACGTCGTCGAGGTGGCCGTTGGTGACGGCGTAGATGATGGCCACCTGGCGCTCGACCGGGACCGGCTGGTACTGCGGCTGCTTGAGGATCTCGACCAGCCGGCTGCCCCGGGCCAGCTGCCGCTGGGTCGCGGCATCCAGATCGGAGCCGAACTGGGCGAACGCCTCGAGCTCGCGGAACTGCGCCAGCGACAGCCGGAGTGGCCCGGCCACCTGCTTCATCGCCTTGATCTGGGCGTTGCCGCCCACCCGGCTCACGCTGATGCCGGCATCCACCGCCGGCCGCACGTTGGAGTAGAACAGGTCGGTCGTCAGAAAGATCTGGCCGTCGGTGATCGAGATGACGTTGGTCGGGATGTAGGCGGAGACGTCGCCCGCCTGGGTCTCGATGATGGGAAGCGCGGTCAGCGATCCGCCCGGCTTCTTGATCCGGGGGTCGTACTTCACCGTCTCCGCATTCTCGTTGATCTTGGCGGCCCGCTCGAGCAGGCGGCTGTGGAGGTAGAACACGTCCCCGGGGTACGCCTCGCGGCCC
>DATAOR010000021.1:0-18864 GCA_036265635.1 Gemmatimonadales bacterium | reverse complement strand
GATGGGATAGCGGTCGACCCAGCCGGCATAGAGGTCCACCATCGCCTCGGCCGAGCGGCGGCTGCCGTCGCCCTTCTTGAAGACGTACTCGCCGTCCTGGAACAGCTCGCTGGCGGCCACGTCGAGCGCGATGGCCACGTCGCGGCCGGGCTCGTACCCGGCGCTCTCGACCGCCTGCATCACCACGTCGAGCGCGGCCTCGTTGGAGGGGAGCATCGGGGCGAAGCCGCCCTCGTCGCCCACGGCCGTGGACAGGCCCATCTTGCCGAGCACCTTCTTGAGCGAATGGAACACCTCCACCCCGATCCGGAGCCCTTCGGCGAAGGTCTCCGCCCCGATGGGGACCACCATGAATTCCTGGGCGTCGACGTTGTTCGAGGCGTGGGCGCCGCCGTTGAGGATGTTCATCATCGGGACCGGGATGACCCGCGCCATGGGGCCACCGAGGTAACGGTACAGCGGCAGCCCGCAGTCCTGGGCAGCGGCCCGGGCCACGGCGAGCGACACGCTGAGGATGGCGTTGGCGCCCAGCTTGCTCTTGTTGGGCGTGCCGTCGGCATCCATCATCTCGGCGTCGATGGCGATCTGGTCGGCGGCCGCCATCCCCTCGAGCCGCGGCCCCAGCACCTCGTTGACGTTCCGCACCGCCTCGACCACGCCCTTGCCGAGATAGCGGCGGG
This sequence comes from Gemmatimonadales bacterium, assembly GCA_036265635.1. GTDB lineage: Bacteria > Gemmatimonadota > Gemmatimonadetes > Gemmatimonadales > GWC2-71-9 > CAVVWJ01. The sequence continues at coordinate 18,184 of DATAOR010000021.1, read as the reverse complement.
CATCGCCGTCGCGCAGCTCGACGGCCTCGTGCTCGCCGGTGGACGCGCCGCTCGGGACCGCCGCGCGGCCCTGCGCCCCGCTCGACAGCACGACGTCGGTCTCGACGGTGGGGTTGCCCCGGCTGTCGAGAATCTCACGGGCGTGGACTTCGATGATCGTGCTCATGACGGCTCGGGTTAGGGAAACGGCGCAACCTAGCGGGGCATCGGGAGGTCCGTCAACGACGGGTTACGGTCGGCGCGGGGCATCGGGACGTCCGGCAACGACGAGTTACGGTCGGCGTCCGACCACGTGATCGTAGCCGGCCAACCTGACCGGCCGCCCCCCCAGCGTCGCCAGCACCCCTGCCCCGGCGCGCACTTCGCCCACCCGGGTGAGCGGCAACCCGGCGGCGCTCCGGAACGCCACCACGTCTTCGTCGTCGAAGTCCGGCGGCAGCACGACCAGCAGCTCGTACTCTTCCCCGCTCTCGGCCGCGAACTGGGCGGGAGGAAGTCCCGCGCGCTCGGCAGCTTCGAGGGCGCTCTCGGTCACCGGGACCAGGTCGAGCTCGAGCGCCAGCGCCACCCCGGAGGCTGCCGCCAGGTGTGCCGCGTCGCCCGCCAGCCCGTCGCTGACGTCGATCATGGCGCGGGCCCCGTGCCGGCCCAGCCAGCGGCCGGCCTGCAGCCGGGGGCGCGGACGGGCGAACGCCCTGCGGGCCGCGTCGGTCGGGGTGCCGCCGCGGAGCCAGGCCTCCAGCGCCGCCCGCGGGCTGCCGAGCCGGCCGGTGACCCACAGGTTGTCGCCCGGGCGGGCCCCGACCCGAGTGACCGGGGCATCGGCCCAGCCAAGCACGGTAACCGCGACGCTCCATCCAGGGCCGGCCGAGAGATCGCCACCCACGACCACCGCACCGGCATCGGCCGCCGCAGCGCCTGCCCCGGCCATCACCGCGACCACCTCATCGTCCCCCGCATCGCCCGGGCTGGTCAGCGCCACCAGCACGCCGGCCGCCTCCGCGGCGTCTGCGGCCAGGTCGGACAGCGCCGCCACTGCCGCCCGCCAGCCGATCTCCTCGAGTGAGAGCCACTCGCGCCGGAAGTGCACCGCCTCGACGCTCACGTCGGTGCTGGCGACCAGCCGTGGGCCGGCCACGGGCAGCACCGCACAGTCGTCGCCCAGTCCCTCGGCCTGACCGCCGAGCGCGGCCGCGATCCGCCGGATGCGGTCGAACTCCGGTCCCGGCCCGAGTGCGCTGTACGGAGGGGTGCGCGGGACATTCACGGCCGCACGGCGTCGAGCCGGAAGCGGACCAGCCCTGCACTGGTGGCCACCCAGAGATACTCGCCATCGACCGCGATATCGTTGACCGGGCCCGGCAGATCACCCTGGCGCAGGGGCAGCACCGGGGGGGTCGCCAGCCGGGCGAAGCCGACCCCGCGGTCGCCCGCGACCCAGAAGCCGGCGCCGTCGGCGGCAAAGGCCACCAGCCCGCCAAGCACGCCGCTGAGGTTGGGGCCGAGGGTCCAGGCCTGGCTGCGCGGGTCGCGCCAGAGCATCTGGTCGCGGGTCAGCCCGACGACCGTGTCGCCCAGCGCCGCCAGCGCCACGACCGGCGCCTGAAGCGAAGCCGAGCCAAGGGCGGCGGGCCGGACCACGTCGTCCTGCCCCGGCAGGGCCAGGAGCAGGCCGCGCTGGGTGCCCAGCCAGACCGAGTCGCCGGTCGGGAACACGGCCAGAACCGGATCGGCGAACCGCGGTGCCACCCGTTCGACCCGGAGCGAATCGTCCACCCGCACCACCCCTCGCCGTGTCCCGGCCGTGATCCGGCCCTGGCGCGAGGCGACGGCGTAGACCCGCGAGTCCGGCAGTCCGCGGCCCTCGTCCACCAGATCCACCTGCCCGTCGCCCGACGCGATCCGCGCGAGGCCGCGATCGGTCGCGGCCCACAGGGCGGAACCCTGTCCCGCCAGCCTTCGGACCTGGGTGAACGGCAACCCGAACGCCGGGGGGCCCTGGAGCGAGCGGAAGTCCTTGAGCTCGCGCTCGACGAAGGTCACGGCCGGCTCGGACTGCACCGTACGGCTGGTGGCAGCCCACAGCCCATCGGGCCAGCCGAACACGGCGCCGACGACCGACCCCGCCAGGCCGTAGGGCATCCGGTCGGGCAGCGCCGAGCCATCCCGGAGGAACATCAACCCCACCCCCGAGGTCCCCAGGTACCACCCCAGATTGTCGCCCGACCGGGCCGCGGCGGTGAAGCGAGCCTGGCGGAGCCGGGGGTCGAGCAGGATCTGGGACGCGTTGGTCTGCAGCGTCGGGTTGGCCCGGACCACATCGTCCGGCCGAGCTGGCGTCACCGGCCGCGCGGGGACCCGGCCGGGCAGGGCGACCAGTCCTCCGCGCGGAAGCAGCAGCCAGCCCCGGCGGGTCCGAAGGAACAGGCCCTGCGCCGGATCGTTGCCGTCGAATGCGATGCTCTGCACCCCGTCGCCCACCTCGCCGTGATCCCAGCTCCGCAGCTCGAACTGGAAGTGGGCCCAGCCGCTGGTCCGGGCCAGCCAGAGGGAGTTGTCGAGCGGATCGACCAGCGCGCCGGTGACGTCGGCCAGCAGGGCGGGATCGGGCGGATCGTAGGGTCCCTGCCACTCGCGAAACTGCGGGTTCCACACCAGCACGGCGGCCGGCGAGGCGACGTAGACCCGGTCGATCGCCGCCGCCAGGGCGGTGATCCGGCTGAAGTCGCCGATGATGGTCCGGTCCTCGGGGCGCCAGTCGCGGCTGGGGGACTGGGCCGCGGCCCCCGCCACTCCGGTGACGGCGGCGAGGACCGCGAGCGGAGTGAGGACGACCGGGCGAAGGCGCATGGCTGAGTCTAGACGGTGAGGGGGCGGACGAGCTCGAGCAGCACGGGCGGACGCGCCAGTGGCGGCGCCAGGGCCAGCAGCTCCCACTCACGCCAGAGATCCGGGAGCGCCGCGACCACGTCCATGGGTCGGAGCGTGCGGGCGGCGCTCCGGCGGGCGGCCAGATCCGCCGCCCTCCCGAGCGCCTGGGCGCCGAGTGCCGCGGCGATCTCCGGCTGCACGCCCTGCGCCAGCGCGGCGCCGACCAGCCCACTCAGCACGTCGCCACTCCCGCCGGTGGCCAGGCCAGGATTGCCCGCCGCGACGGTGAGGGGAGGGCGGCCGGTCCGCGCGATCACCGTGGGCACACCCTTAAGCAGGACGACGGCCCCGACCGAGTCGGCCGCTTCACTCGCTGCGGCCCAGGGATCGAGCTCTCGCTTCGGCGCCACGGTCGGGAACAGGGTCCGGAACTCGCCCGGATGGGGCGTGAGCACGATCGGCCGAGCGTCGGCGAGGGCGCGAAGCTCCTCGGTGGCGCCCTGAAAGGCGACCAGTGCATCGGCGTCGAGTACCGCTGCCCGGGCCGCCCCGACCAGGGTCGTGATCAGGGCGCGGCGCCCGGGATCGCGCCCCAGGCCGGGACCGATCACCAGCGCATCCGCGCGACCCACCAATTCGAGCAGCTCCGGGGTGGGCGGCCGGTCCAGCGGGTGGGTGAAGGTCTGCAGGTCGGGCTCGGCGGCGACCAGGGCGGCGATCGTGTCGGCGGGCGCCACCGCGTGCACCAGGCCCGCCCCGGCGCCGAAGGCGGCCCGGCCCGCCATCCGGGCCGCTCCCGCCATGCCGGAGTGTCCACCGACGATCACCACCCGGCCCCGGTCCCCCTTGTGGTCGCGGGCCCGAATCCGCGGCAACCACCCCGCGGCCTGGCCATCCGTCACCAGCGACGGCAGCGACGGGTCGGCCGCCGGGTGGCCGATGTCCACCACGATCAGGTCGCCCACCTCGTCCCGGGCCAGCAGGTGCCCCCGGCGCAGGCCGCCGAAGGTCACCGTCAGGTCGGCCCGGGCGGCGCCATGCACCACGCCGGTCAGGAGATCGAGCCCGGTCGGGCCGTCGATCGCCAGCACGGGCAGCTCGAGGTCGAGCAGCCGCTCGAGCAGCGCCGCCATGGGCGCGCGGGGGGCGCCTTTCGCGCCGGTCCCCAGCAGGGCGTCCACCACCAGGCCGGCCGCAGGCCACGGGCCGTCCGCGGCCACTTCGCGGACGCCCTCGGCCCGCGCTCTTGCCTGCATGGCCAGCTGCAGCTCGGCGCCGCCGCTCTGCGCGGGCGTCACCCAGACGGGCACGTCCAGTCGGTGGAGGGCCCGCGCCAGCACCCATCCGTCGCCGCCGTTGTGGCCGGGGCCGGTGGCGATCAGCACGCCTTCCCGGAGCCTCGGGGCGTACCGGTCGGCCAGCACGGCGGCGACGGCACGTCCGGCGGTCTCCATCAGCGTGGCGAGCGCGATCCCGTCGGCGACGGCGCGCGTGTCCCAGGCGGAGGACTGGTCCGGGCTCAGAACAGGAAGGAACCCCATGGGCGGGAGCGGCCGGAAGGCCGCCGCTTACTTGAAGCTCTGCCCGATCGCGCGGCCGAAGGAGATCTCGCCGTTATCGATCCGCAAGTTGAAGCCGCACTCGGGGTTGGTACAGACCCAGGCCTTGTAGGTGATCGGCGCCCCTTCGCGGCCGTAGTCGGAGAGCGGTATCAGGGTGCCCTGCGAGCACTTCTGGCACGACGGCCACTCGGTCTTCTCCATCTGCCCCCTCCCCGATGACGAACCCGGGCCCGGCTCAGGCCCCGCGCACGCCGGACCAGCGGTACACCGCGCCGAACGCGTCGGCGAAGTCGTAGACCCCTTCGAAATCGCCTTCCTGGTCGCCCGGCTGGGTGACCAGGAGACCGACCTCCACCAGGGTGAACACGATCCGGCCGAAGTCCTCCGTCCGGGTGACGCCCCAGTGCGCCAGCACCGACTCGGCCAGCAGGCCGAACTGCTCCCGGGCAAAGTCCCGGCAGGCCCAGGCCAGCTCGGCCCCGGTGACGTGGCGGCGGACGTCCAGCCGGGACTGGAGGTATTCGATGGTGGCGAGCACGAACAGGAAGCCACGCTCGTGATAGGGGGTGCCTCGCGCCCGGATTCGCGAGAGCACATCGTCGGCAAACTGCAGGTCGTTCACGGGGACGCCAACTCCGGAGCTCAGGCGGTGCGCCGCACGCGCCCGGCCGGCCTGGCCGGAGCGTAGAGCGGGAAGGCGGAGGTCAGCTCCTCGACCTCGGCCTTGACGCGGCCCAGCGTGGCCTCGTCGGAATGGGTCAGCGCCCGGTCGATCAGCTCGGCGACCCGGACCATTTCGGCCGTCCCCATGCCGCGGGTGGTGAGCGCCGGCGTGCCCAGCCGGATGCCGCTGGTCACGAAGGGCGACTGGGGATCGTCGGGAATGGTGTTTTTGTTGACCGTGATCCCGGCCTGGTCGAGCGTCTTCTCGGCGGCCTTGCCGGTGAGGTTCTTGGGGCGCAGATCGACCAGCATGAGGTGGGTATCGGTGCCGCCCGACACGATGGCGAAGCCCCGCTCGACCAGCGCGCCGGCCAGCGCCTTGGCGTTGTCCACCACCTGGCGGGCGTAGGACTTGAAGTCGGGGGTGAGGGCCTCACCGAAGGCCACCGCCTTGGCGGCGATGACGTGCTCGAGCGGGCCGCCCTGGGTGCCGGGAAAGACCGACTTGTCGATCGCCTTGGCGTATTCGGCGGTGGACAGGATCAGGCCCGCCCGGGGGCCGCGGAGGGTCTTGTGGGTCGTGCTGGTGACGATCTGCGCGTGGGGCACGGGCGAGGGGTAGACGCCGCCCGCGACCAGCCCGGCAAAGTGGGCCATGTCCACCAGAAAGAGGGCGCCCACTTCGTCGGCAATCGAGCGGAAGGCCGCGAAATCGATGATCCGGGCGTAGGCGCTGCCGCCGGCGATGATCAGCCGGGGCCGGTCTCGTTGAGCCTGCTGGCGGACCACGTCGTAGTCGATCCGCCCGGTGGCGGGATCCACCCCGTAGTGGACGGCGTGCCAGATCACCCCGCTGTGGTTGACCGAGGCGCCGTGGGACAGGTGCCCGCCATGCGGCAGCGACATGCCCATGATCGTCTCGCCCGGCTTGATCACCGCCATGAAGGCCGCGAAGTTGGCCTGGGCGCCGGAGTGGGGCTGGACGTTGGCGTGGTCGGACCCGAACAGCTGCTTGAGCCGGTCGATGGCGAGCTGCTCCACCTCGTCCACCACCTCGCAACCCCCGTAGTAGCGGCGGCCGGGGTAGCCCTCGGCGTACTTGTTGGTGAGCGGCGTGCCCATGGCGTCGATCACCGCGCGGCTGGCGAAGTTCTCGCTGGCGATCAGCTCGAGGCCGTGCTGCTGTCGGCGCAGCTCCCGGTCGATGAGGCGCGCCACCGTCGGATCGGCGTCGCGCAGCGAAGCGTTGTGATCGAGGCTCATCCCTGCTCCTGGTCGATTTTTGCCACCCGGCCACTGTGCCGGCCGCCCGCGAATTCCGTCTCCAGCCAGGACCGCAGAATCCGGACGCCGTCGTCCGGACTGACGAAGCGCGCCGGCAGGATCAGGACGTTGGCGTCGTTGTGCTCCCGGGCCAGGCGGGCGATCTCCGGCGTCCAGGCCACGGCGGCCCGCACCCCCGGGTGCCGGTTGGCCGCATACGACATGCCCAATCCGGTCCCGCACAACAGGACTCCGCGCTGCGCCTCGTGGCGCTCCACCCGCCCCGCCACCGCGTGGGCAAAGTCGGGATAGTCGACCGATTCCGCCCCGGTGGTGCCCAAATCCAGCGGCTCGAATCCCAGTGCGCGCAGCTCGGTGATCAGCCGCGCCTTGAGATCCACGCCCGCGTGGTCGGATGCGATGGGAATGACTTCAGGCATCGACCCCTAATGTATAAGCATTCACCGATTCGGGAGAGGGGAGTTGCGACGGCGCTGGGGTTGGAGGCAAACCACCCCGCGGCAGGGCCCCCGCCTCGGTCGGGCAGCCTCAGCGCCGCTTGGGCCCGATCCACATGCGGTCGAGGCCGTTCACCGCCGCGATCCGCTCTTCGGCCAGCCGGTCGGCCGCCTTGTAGCTGGGCATTCGCTCTCGGCGGGCGATCTCGAAGATCCGGAGCAGCGTGTCGAAGATCTCGCCGGCCTTCTTCTTGGACCGCTCGTGGGGCCAGCGGTGCAGCTCGCCGTAGACGTTGATGACCCCGCCGCCGTTGATGACGTAGTCGGGGGCGTAGAGCATTCCTTTCTGCTCCAGCAGGTCGCCGTGACGGTCCTCGGCCAGCTGGTTGTTGGCCGCGCCGGCGATGACCTCGACCTTGAGCCGGGCCAGCGTGTCGTCGTTGATGGTGGCGCCCAGCGCGCAGGGGGCATAGACGTCGGCCTCGACGTCGTAGATGGCGTCCGGGGCCACCGTGTCGGCGCCGGTCTCGTCCACCACCCGCTTGACCTTGGCGGGATCGATGTCGGTCACCACCAGGCGGACTCCCTCCTCGTGGAGGTGGCGGCAGAGGTGGGTCGCCACGTTGCCACAGCCCTGCACCGCCACCCGCTTCCCCTTGAGTCCGTCGCTGCCCCAGCGGGTCTGGGCCGCCGCCTTCATCCCGACGTACACACCGTAGGCCGTGACCGGCGAGGGGTCGCCGCTCAGGCCCAGCAGCCCGGCCACGTGATCGGTCTCGAGCTTGATGTATTCCATGTCCGCCGGACTGGTGCCGATGTCCTCGGCCGTGATGTAGCGGCCGCCGAGGGTGTCGATGAAGCGGCCGTGCGCCCGGAACAGCGCCTCCCGGTCCTGCCGCTTGTTGTCGCCGATGATGACCGACTTGCCGCCGCCCAGGTTGATCCCGGCCACCGCCGACTTGTAGGTCATCCCCCGGGCCAGCCGGAGCGCATCGGTGATGGCTTCGTCGGTGGAGGCGTACTGCCAGAACCGGGTGCCCCCCAGGGCCGGACCGAGCGTGGTGTCGTGGATGGCCACGATGCCGAAGTAGCCGCAGCTGGGATCGTGCGACAGCAGCACCTGCTCGTGGCCCAGCGCGTGCATCGTAGCCAGGACGTCCATGCTCACTTGGCCTCCCCGTACTGGTAGAACCCGCGGCCGCTCTTCCGGCCGAGATCGCCCGCGGCCACCATCTTCCGGAGCAGCGGGGCCGGCCGGTACTTGTCGTCGCCCAGGCCGCGGTGGAGCACCTCGAGGATGGCCAGGCAGACGTCGAGCCCGATGAAGTCGGCCAGCTGGAGCGGCCCCATCGGGTGGGCCATGCCGAGCTTCATCACGGTATCGATGGCCTCGGGAGCGGCCACCCCTTCCATGACACAGAAGATGGCCTCGTTGATCATCGGCAGGAGCACCCGGTTCGACACGAACCCGGGGTAGTCGTTGACCTCGACCGGCGTCTTGCCCAGCGCCGTGGCGGTCTCCATCACCGTCCGGGTGGTGGCCTCGCTGGTGGCGTGGCCCCGGATCACCTCGACCAGCTGCATTACCGGCACCGGGTTCATGAAGTGCATCCCGATCACCTGGCTCGGCCGCCGGGTGCGGGCCGCGATCTCGGTGATCGAGATGGAGCTCGTGTTGGTGGCCAGGATGGCGTCGGGCGGGGCGACCCGATCGAGCTGCTCGAACACGCCGAACTTGACCGCCGGGTTCTCGCTGGCCGCCTCGATCACCAGGTTGGCATCGGCCGCCGCGTCGAGCGCGCCCGCCGTCTCGATCCGGCCCAGCACTTCGGCCGGGGCGTCGGCCGGGAGGGTGCCCTTCTTCACCTGGCGTTCGAGGTTGGCGCGGATGGTGGCGGTGGCCCTGGTCAGGGCGGCGGGGACGGTATCGATCAGGGCGACCGACCAGCCGTGCTGGGCGAAGACGTGGGCGATCCCGTTGCCCATGGTGCCGGCGCCGATGACGGCGGCGCGGCTCATGGCCGAACCTTCATGTCGAGTCCTTTCGGTTCCATCGCGACACCAGCGCCACCCCGGCGGTGAGGGTGACGGTCGCCAGCAGGCCGCCTTCGGGGCCGAACGCGCCGCCGGTGAGCCAGGCGGGACTGCCGGTGCGATAGTCGATGTAGGGGATGTCGAACGGCAGGCCGCTGACGGGCGCCGCCAGGGCAGCCAGGGTGGCGTTCCAGCCGAGGTGGGCGCCGAACGCGGTCCACATTCCGCCGGCGCTGAAGAAGGCCAGGGCGAGAAAGATGCCGGCGAGCGCGATGTTGCCGATCCCCGCCCCGGTGACGTTGGGGTTGGTCAGATGGGCCAGGGCGAACAGGACCGACAGGATCAGCACGGCGCGGCCGCGCCCGATCGCGGCGCCCGCCACGACCATCGGCATGCCCCGGAACATCAGCTCCTCCGCCAGCGCGGCCGGGGCCAGGATCAGCAGCGTCTTGCCGACCTGCGCCACCCAGTCGGCGAAGGCGCCGCCGTCCGGCGCCCATCCGGCCCCCGCCGTGAAGACGCCGAGGACCAGCGCCAGCGCGGCGGGCAGCACGCCGAATACCAGCCCGATGGCGAAGCCCCTGGCCCATCCCAGCGGGGTCCGCCAGCGAAGCGCCGCCGCGTCCAGCCCCAGGGCCCGGCGGCCGACGATCCAGGTCGCCGCCCCGAACGAGAGCAGCAGGATGGCCCCTTGGCCCAGCGCGAACCAGGGCGTCGGATGGGCCGCCAGCTCGGCCGTGGTCGCTCCCCCGGTCAGCCGGGGAGCGACCGGCAGCAGCAGGAGCGCGCTGAGAAGGAAGCCGAGCACATAGAACGCCACGATGGCGCCGATGGCCCGGAGGACGGGCCGAGGACGCCGGGCGGGCGTCGACTCGGTCAACGGACCCGGCGAGCCAGCGGTCGAAGACCGAGCACGAGGACGGCGGCGAGGCCGACCTTGATCAGATCGCCGGTGAGGAACGGGACGAACCCGAGTCGAAACGCGGCGGCCGGGTTGCCGCTCAGGACGGTGAGCTGGGCCACGCCGCCGGCGTGGATCAGCACCATGCCCAGGGCGCAGGCGAGCAGCGTGGCCAGGACGCCGGACCACCGCTCGAGCAGGGCGCCGACCAGCGCGGCGGCGACCGGAAAGGCCAGCAGGTACCCGCCCGTGGGGCCGAGCAGGTGGACCGGCCCGGCGGAGCCTCCCGCGAACACCGGCGCACCGAGCAGGCCGAGGGCGAGGTAGAGCGCCAGCGCGCCGGCGCCGCCGGCCGCGCCGAGCAGACCGCCGACCGCCAGCACCGCCAGGGGCTGCAGGGTCATCGGCACCGGAGTGAACGGCACCGGCACGGCCACCTGGGCGGCGATCGCGACCACCCCGGCCCCGACCGCGATCCGGAGCAGACGCCGCCGGAGGGAGCTTCTGGGCGCCGGGGCGGCGAGGCTGGGTCGGTCCCGCGCTGCTTCCGTCACATCACCTCCACGCTGAGGGCTACGGCGTTGCCGCCGCCGAGACAGAGCGTCGCCAGGCCGGTGGACCCGCCCCGGTCGCGGAGGGCATGGAGCAGGGTGGTCAGCACCCGGGCGCCGCTGGCGCCGATCGGATGGCCCAGCGCCACGGCGCCGCCATTCACGTTGACCCGGTTCCAGTCCCAGCCCAGCTCCCGGCCATCGGCCAGCGCCTGCACGGCGAACGCTTCGTTGGCCTCGATCAGATCGAAGTCCTTGATCGTGGTGCCGGTCTTCTCCATCAGGCTGCGGACCGCCAGCACCGGGGCAAAGAAGATCTCGCGCGGCTCGCCGCCGCCGGTGGCGTAACCGGTCACCCGGGCCAGCGGCGCCAGGCCCTGGGCCTTGGCGAACGCGAGCGAGGTCACCACCAGGGCACTGGCCCCGTCGTTGAGCCCGGGCGCATTGCCGGCGGTGACCGTTCCGCCGTCCTTCCGGAACGCCGGCTTGAGCTTGGCCAGGGTCTCGGCGCTGGTGTCGCGCCGGGGTGACTCGTCCGCCGCGATGGTGGCCGGCCCGCCCTTGCCGGGGATCTGCACCGGGAGGATCTCGGCCTTGAACTTGCCCGCTTCGGTGGCGGCCACGGCCTTGCGGTGGCTGTCGAGCGCAAAGGCATCCTGGTCGGCCCGGGTGACCCCAGCCTTCTCGGCCGTGTATTCGGCGTACTCGCCCATGTGACAGCAGCCGAAGGAATCCCACAGGCCGTCGTGGATCATGCCGTCCACCATCGTCTGGTTGCCGGCCTTGATGCCGCCGCGCATGCCGTAGACGTAGTGGGGCGCGCTGGACATCGCTTCCTGGCCGCCGGCCACGATCACCTCGGCATCGCCGGCCTTGATCGCCTGGGCGGCCAGCATCACGGCCTTGAGGCCCGAGCCGCACACCTTGTTGATCGTGAGGGCGGGAATGGCGGCGGGGAGACCGGCATGAATGAGGGCCTGCCGGGCCGGGGCCTGGCCCGATCCGCCCTGGACGACCTGCCCCATGATCACTTCCTCGACGGCGGCGGGGTCGACGCCGGCCCGGCTGACCGCCTCGCGGATGACCATGGCCCCCAGCTGGGGCGCCGTAAAGCCGGCGAGACCGCCGAGGTAACGGCCGATGGGCGTACGGACGGCGGAGAGAATGACGGGTGTGGTACGATCGCTCACGGAAGCACTCCGGTTCGGGTCGCCTGCGAGGGGCAAGATACACCCCCCGGCTGGGCGGCTCCAGTCGAGCGCGGGCCCGCCGTCAGGGCACCAGGGCCCGGGTCCGCACCTCCTCGACAACCCGGGCGATGAACGTCTCGGCCGGCATCACTTCCTGCTTCTTGCCGGCCCCGCGGACCCGGAGCGCCAGCGCGTCGCTGTCCGCCTCGCGCTGGCCCACGATGGCCATGTACGGCACCTTGCCGACCTCGCCCTCGCGGATCCGGTAGTTGAGGGTCTCGCTCCGGTCGTCGAGGTGAGCCCGAATGCCGGCCGCGATCAGCCGGTCGGCCAGCCCGCGGCCGGCCTCGATCTGGGCGTCCGAGATCGGGATCACCCGGACCTGTTCGGGTGACAGCCAGACCGGGAACGCCCCCGCGAAGTGCTCGATCAGGATGGCGATGAAGCGCTCGAACGAGCCGCTCACCGCCCGATGAATCACCACCGGCCGGTGCTCGCTGTTGTCGTCGCCGACGTAGCTGAGATCGAACCGCTCGGGCGCATTGTAGTCCAGCTGAATGGTGCCCAGCTGCCAGCTCCGGCCGATCGAGTCGGTCACGTCGAAGTCGATCTTGGGGCCGTAGAACGCCCCGTCGCCCGGCTTGAGCTCGTACGCCATCCCGGTGGCGTCGAGCGCGGAGCGCAGGGCGCCCTCGGCCTGGTCCCACAGGTCGTCGCTTCCGATCCGGGTGTCGGGTCGGGTAGCGAACTTGAGGGCGGCCTCCAGCCCGAACGTCCGGTAGTAGCCGAGGATGAAGTCCATCAGGAACTTCACCTCGTCCCGGATCTGGTCGGGCGTGAGGAAGACGTGGCAGTCGTCCTGGGCGAACTGGCGGACCCGGGTCAGCCCCGAGAGGGCCCCGGTGACCTCGTTCCGGTGGAGCACGTCGAACGTCACGTAGCGAAGCGGCAGCTCGCGGTAGGAGTGCTTCTTCGCGCCGTACAACAGATAGTGCGAGGGGCAGTTCATCGGCTTGAGCGACATGTCGTGCTCGCCGGTCTCGGTGTTGAGCACCAGGAACATGTTCTCCCGGTACTTGCCCCAGTGCCCCGAGGTCTCCCACAGCATCTTGTTGTACAGGAGCGGCGTCTTGATCTCGCGAAACGCCCGTGCCTGGCGCTCGCGGATGAAGTCGACCAGCAAGTTGTAGATCGTGGTCCCCTTCTCGGTCCAGAACACCGCACCGGGCGCCGACGGATGGAAGGTGAACAGGTCGAGCTCGCGTCCCACCCGGCGGTGGTCGCGCTTCCGGGCCTCCTCCAGCCGGTGCAGGTAGCCCTCGAGGTCCTCCTTCTTGAACCAGGCGGTGCCGTAGATCCGCTGGAGCATCTGGCGCCGCTCGTCGCCCCGCCAGTACGCGCCGGCCCCGTGGAGCAGCTTGAAGTGCTTGAGCCGACCCGTCCGGGGGATGTGCGGCCCCCGGCAGAGGTCCTGGAACGGCCCGTCGGTGTAGACGGTGATGGTTTCGTCGTCGCCCAGCTCGCTGATCCGCTCGAGCTTGAGCGGGTCGTCGGCGAAGCGCCGGTTGGCCTCCGCCCGGTCCACCACCTCGCGGACGAAGGGAAAGTCCTGGGCGGCCACCTCCGCCATCTTGGTTTCGATCCGCTCGAGGTCTTCGGGCGTGAACGGACGGTCGACCTGGAAGTCGTAGTAGAAACCGTCCTCGATCGGCGGGCCGAAGCCGATCCCGGCGCCGGGAAACAGCTCGCGCACGGCGGTGGCCAGCACGTGGGCGGAGCTGTGCCGGAGGAGCTCGAGCGCGTCCGGGTCCTTCTCCGTCAGGATCGCCAGCGTGGCATCCTGTTCGAGCGGGCGGTCGAGGTCCCAGACGGCCCCGTTGACCCGCGCGGCCAGGGCGGCCCGGGCCAGGCCGGGGCCGATGCTCTCGGCCACCTGCCGCGAGGTGGTGCCGGGGGGGACCTCGCGGCGGCTGCCGTCCGGCAGGGTCACCGTGATGGTCGCGCTCACGAGGCCTCGTGGGCCGTGGGGGCCGCCGGCGCCACGCTGGTGGGCGCGTAGAGGAAGAAGAGGACGAGCCCGATGAGGAGGAGCACGCCCACGAACAGCCAGCGGCCCAGCTCGGGCGCGCGGACGCCCGGCCGATCGTCGGGCGCGGGGGAACTGTCGGCTGAAGCCGATTCGCTGCGTTTGGTCATGGAAAATGTTAACTTAACCGGACTCCGAATCTTCACGGAAGAGGACGCATCGTGCGCCAACGCGAGCAACTGAGCGGCATGGAAGTGGTCGTCTGGACCGCGCTCGGTCTGGGAACGGGTCTGGTGGCCGGCTTCGCCCTGAGCGAATGGGTCGGCGGGATGAGCCGGGTCCGCGTCCGGGACGTGGCCCGCCGCCTGCGCGAGACCGCCCCGACCCGGCTCACCACCGCCGCGTCGGCCCGCGCCGTGCTCGCCGCGCTCCAGGCCGAGCCGCGGCTGGCCGGGGTCCCGGTGGAGGCGCTGGCGATGGCCCGCGGCGTCGTCGAGCTCCGGGGCTGGGTCCCCAGCCGGGCCGCCCGGACCATCGCCGGCCGGACCGCCCTGGCCGTCCCCGGCATCGACAGCGTCATCAACAGCCTGCTGGTGCGCGGCGAGGACGACCTCGAGCGCCGGGATGCGCGAGCCACCGACCAGAGCGCATGACCGAGCCGCTCGCCCCCCAGTACAATCCGTCCGCCATCGAGTCCGCGCTGTATGCCTGGTGGCAGGAGCGCGGCCTGTTCGCGCCCGAGGCCGGCCCCGGCGGGCCCGACGCCCCTCCCTACGTGATCATGATGCCGCCGCCCAACGTGACGGCGGTGCTGCACATGGGCCACGGCCTCAACAATACCGTCCAGGACGTGCTGATCCGGTTCGAGCGCATGCGCGGCCGCCGGGCCCTCTGGCTGCCGGGCACCGACCACGCGGGGATCGCCACCCAGAACGTGGTCGAGCGGCTGCTGGCCCGGGAGGGGCTCACCCGGTTCGACGTCGGCCGCGAGGCGTTCGTCGAGCGGGTGTGGGCCTACGTCAGCCAGACCGGGGCCGCCATCCTCGATCAGCTCAAGGCCATCGGCTCCTCGGCTGACTGGGCGCGAACCTACTTCACCCTGGACGAGGATCTCTCCCGCGCGGTCCGCGAGGCGTTCGTCTCGCTCTACGAGGCCGGGTTGGTCTACCGGGGGCACTACATCATCAACTGGTGTCCCCGCTGCCTCACCGCCCTCTCGAACGAGGAAGCCGAGAAGACCGAGACCGACGGCCGGATCTGGTACCTCCGCTACCCGCTGGCAGACGGGAGCGGGTACGTCACCGTCGCCACCACCAGGCCGGAGACCATGCTGGGCGACACGGCGGTAGCGGTGCATCCCGAAGACGACCGCTATCGGCCGCTGATCGGGCGCGAGCTCCGGCTGCCGCTGGTCGATCGCCTGGTGCCCATCGTGGCCGACGACGCCATCGATCCTGCCTTCGGCACCGGCGCCGTCAAGGTGACGCCGGCCCACGATCCGGCCGATTTCGAGATCGGCCGACGCCACCAGTTGCCGTCGATCGACGTGATGACGCCGGATGCCCGGATCAGCCTGGCGGCGCCCGACCGGTTTCAGGGCCTCGACCGATTCGAGGCCCGCCGGCGGGTGGTAGCCGAGTTCGAGGCCGGGGGTCTGCTCGAGAAGACCGAGCCGCACCGCCACGCCGTGGGCCACTGCTACCGCTGCGGCACGGTGGTGGAGCCCCGCCTGTCGGACCAGTGGTTCGTCCGGATGGCTCCGCTGGCGCGCCCAGCCCTGGAAAAGTACCGCGACGGCACCCTCCGTTTCATTCCGGAGCGCCGGGGCGACGACTACACCCAGTGGCTCGAGGGCATCCGCGACTGGTGCATCTCGCGCCAGCTCTGGTGGGGCCACCGGATCCCGGTCTGGTATTGCCAGTCGGACCGCTGCGCCCGGACGACAGTGAGCCGGACCGACCTGGACGCCTGCCCCGCCTGCGGCGGCCCGGTGCGGCAGGACGAGGACGTGCTCGATACCTGGTTCAGCTCGTGGCTGGTGCCGTTCTCCAGCCTGGGCTGGCCCGACCGCACCGCCGACCTGGCCACCTTCTATCCCGGCCACAGCCTGGTGTCCGCCCCCGAGATCCTGTTCTTCTGGGTGGCGCGGATGATCATGGCCGGGCTTCACTTCCTGGGCGAGGTGCCGTACACCGACGTCTATCTGCACGGCACCGTGCGCGATACCCAGCACCGCAAGATGTCGAAGTCGCTGGGCAACGGGATCGACCCGCTGGAGGTGGTCGAGCGGTACGGGGCCGATGCCCTCCGCTACTCGCTGGTGTCGGGCATGTCGGTGGGGACGGACGTCATCCTCGACCCGGATGACCTCGAGGCCTCCTTCGCCGCCGGCCGCAACTTCGCCAACAAGCTGTGGAACGCCGGCCGCTTCATCCTCTCCAATCTCGACCGCCCTCCCCGTCCCCTGGCCGGGGCGCCGCGGGCGGTCCGGCGGGACGAGCTGACCCTGGCCGATCGCTGGATCATCGCCCGGTGTGACCTCACCGTGCGCGAAGCCACCGAGGCGTACGAGAAGTTCCGGCTCAACGAGGCCGCGGCAGCGGTCTACCGCTTCCTCTGGAGCGACCTGGCCGACTGGTATATCGAGCAGATCAAGCCCAGGCTGTACGGCGACGCGCCCGGCGGTGACGTCGCGCGGGCCGTGGCGATCCAGACGTTCGACGCC
This sequence comes from Gemmatimonadales bacterium, assembly GCA_036265635.1. Lineage (GTDB taxonomy): Bacteria > Gemmatimonadota > Gemmatimonadetes > Gemmatimonadales > GWC2-71-9 > CAVVWJ01. Next base: position 1,940 of record DATAOR010000021.1, on the reverse strand, counting down.
GCCCTCCGCCTGCTGCACCCGATCATGCCGTTCATCACCGAGGCGCTCTGGCGCCGGTTCCCGGGCCGGCCGGCCACGGCCTCCATCTCAGTGGCTCCGTGGCCCCGCCCCGACAACCGGGCCACCGATGCCGCGGCGCTGGCCGAGTTCGAGCGGGTGCAGCAGGTCGTTAGCGCCATCAGAGGTATCCGGGCCGAGTATGGCGTGCCGCCGGGCCAGGCCGTCCGGGCGTTCGTCAGCCAGGATGGCGCCGAGCCCGGGTCGTCAGCGAACCGGGCGGCGCCCGCGGGCGCCAGGGCGCTGGCCGCGCTCGAGCGCGAGCGGACCACGGTCGAACGGCTGGCCAAGCTGTCGGCGCTGACCCTGGGGGAAAGCGGCGAGCGGGTGGGGGGGCATGCGGTCCTGCCCGACGGCACCTCCGTCTTCGTGCCCCTGGGCGACGCCATCGACGTCGGCCGCGAGTGCCTCCGGCTCGGGGCCGAGGCCGACCGGCTGGGCGGCCTGGTCTCGGCCCAGCACAAGAAGCTGGGCAACGTCCAGTTCGTGGCCCGGGCGCCGGCCGACGTGGTCGCCCGCGAGCGCGACAAGCTGTCGGCCTGGGCCGAGCAGCGCGAGGTCCTGCTGAGAAAGCGGGAGCGGCTCGGGTGCGGTTGATCCGGGCGGCCCTGGTGGCCGCGGCGTGCGCGGCCGCCGGCGCCTGCGCCCGGATGGAGCCGCCACCGGGCGGACCGCCCGACGTGGCGCCTCCTCAGCTGCTGGCCACCAGACCGGACTCGTTTGCCCGCCTGCCCGACTTCAAGGGCGAGGTCGAATTCCGGTTCGACGAGGTCGTGTCCGAGGGCGGCACCCCCAGCCAGGGCACCGGCACGGGTGACCTGGAAAAGCTGATCATCCTCTCGCCTACCACCCGGGTGCCCAAGGTGACCTGGCGCCGGAGCCGGATTACCGTCCGGCCGGCCGAAGGCTGGCGCCCCAACCGCGTCTATCGGGTCGAGCTGCTGCCAGGCGTGGCCGATCTGCGCCGCAACCTGAGCAAGCGAGGGACGGTGCTCACGTTCACCACCGGCGCCGAGCTGCCCCAGACCACCATCACCGGGACGGTGGTGGACTGGAGCACGGGCCGGCCCGCCGCGGCTGCGCTGGTGGAAGCCCTGCTGCTGCCGGACAGCCTTCCCTATCGGGCTCTGACCGACTCTTCCGGCCGCATCGCTCTCGGCCCCCTGCCGGGCGGCCAATACATAGTGCGGGGGGTGCTCGACCAGAATCGCAACAACAGCCCCGATCCGCGCGAGGCGTTCGACACGGTCCGGCTGGCCGCCGGCAAGACCAACGCCGGTGAGCTCTGGGCCTTCGTTCACGACACCACCCCGCCGCGCATCCGTGAGATCACCGTCGCCGACAGCCTGGGGGCCACGGTCGCGCTGAGTCAGACCCTCGACCCGCGCCAACGGCTCTCCCTGTCGGCGGCCACGGTCCGGCTGCTGCCCGATTCGACAGCCGTCCCGGTGACGTCGCTGCTGCCCAAGCCGGTCGACGACAGTCTGCACCGTCCCGCCGCCCCCCGCGATACCACCGGCCGGGACTCGACTCGAGCCGACACTGCGGCCCGCGACAGCGCCCGGCGCGAGCGCCCTGGCATCCGTGAAGTCCCGCGGGTGGAACGCCCGGCCCCGCCCCGTGCTCCACGGGCCGGGCGGACCGATTCGTCCCGGACGCAGCCTGCCACCCTGACCAGCCGGCCACCGCTGACCGATCAACTGGTGGTGCGGGTGGCCCGGCCGTGGACCCCAGGGGCCAAATACGAGGTCGAGATCAAGGGCGTCCGCAATACCAGCGGCACCGCCGGGGACGTCCGGGGGGCATTCTCGGTACCCAAGCGCGAGCCGGCGGACACCGGCCGGGCCCGTGGGGTCAGAGGTCGGTCGGCGCAGGACACGGTC